>CALUPM010000025.1 GCA_944322665.1 Candidatus Gastranaerophilales bacterium
GTTGAAAGGTTTGTTTCGGGAAAAGATACTAAGGAGCTAGGGCGCTAAGGCACTAGGAGGTTTCGTTTTGGAAGGCGATAGGACTGCAAGGCGATAAGGCGTTAAGTCGATAAAGTGAAGTGTGAAGAGTGAAGGGTGAAGGGTGAGGGGTGAGGAGAGTTGAGAAAGGCGAAAAGACGATAGGACGTAAAGGCGATAAGTTCGTTACGTTAAATATTTTCCCTCGCCCCTTGTGGGAGAGGGAAGAATTTCTTAATAAGCGCAGCGAATTTAGAAATTCGGGTGAGGGGTAAGAAAAGTGAAGGGTGAAGGGTGAAGAGTGAAGGGTGAGGCGTTGCAAGGTTTTCATGTCATCCTGAGCGTCAGCGAAGGTTCTCCAGAAAGTGCACGTCATTCTGAGGCGTCAGCCGAAGAATCCCCTCAAAACAGATACGTCATTCTGAGGGCGAAGCCCGAAGGATCCCCTCAAAACCCGATGAGATTCTTCGGTCACTTTGTTCCCTCAGAATGATATGAAAAAACAAGCTGTCATCTTGATGCGACAGCCGAAGGCTCCCAAAAAACACGGATGTCATCCTGAGCGTCAGCGAAGGTTCTCCAGAAAGTGCACGTCATTCTGAGGCGTCAGCCGAAGAATCCCCTCAAAACAGTACGTCATCCTGAGGGCAAAGCCCGAAGGAACCCCTCAAAACCCGATGAGATTCTTCGGTCATAAACTCCCTCAGAATGACATGGAAAAAACCTCCTCTCCCTAGAGGGGAGAGGGAAGAAATTGTTAGTGAGCATTAGCGAACTTACAATTTCGGGTGTGGGTGACAGAACCGCAGCCCTTAGGTCTAATTTATCAATCCGACACAATAAATAAACAGTAGCCAGCAGGTCGGCTTGACAAAACCACTTCCGGAAAAAAGGCAAAAAATAAACACTTCCTTTGAAGTGCCACCCTAATTGTTATCAACCGCAACGAGAATATCTTTAACTAAGGGGAGCTTTCGCCTGTCGAGGGCCTTAATCATATCAATAATGGAATTTCTGAGTGAATCATATCCGGCTGCGTTAATACTGAAGAATTCATTAATATCAATCTCAAGCACTTCGGCAATCCTGATAAAAGTATCAAGCGAGGGGTAAGAGTTGCCGTTTTCGATGAGGCACATCTGACGGGGTGAAATATATATCAATTCAGAGAGCTTTTCCTGCGAAATCCCTTTTTCGAGGCGGATTTGACGTATTTGCTTTCCGAGTAAAACTTTATCCAACAATTTATGCCCCTTTCTTACTAAGAAAGTTTATGCAATCCAATCCATCTAAATAATGAAATAAATATCAATATTCTTGACAAATTGATATTCATATGTTATTATAAAAATGTAACTTATATTATGGAGGTATTTACAAATGTTAAAGAAAACTATTGGTATGGGTGGTTTCACCCTCGCCGAGGTGTTGATTACCCTTGGTATTATTGGTGTCGTAGCTGCAATGACAATGCCTACTTTGATTAACTCAACTCAGGGCGCTCAGTACAAAACTGCATTCAAAAAATCATTATCAGTTCTTTCTCAGGCTGTCGTAATGAACATCGCACTTAATGACTATGACCTGTCTCAGGTTGTTGCAGGGACTAATGCTCAACCAGGAACAGATGATGCGGCAGGTACACCGGCAAGTGGAGCTCAGACCCTTTGGGATGTATTTCACAATCGTTTGAATATTGTCAGAGAAGCTTCAACAAAAGATTTTAATGATACTGCAAATGATTCAAATCAGTGGATTATCGTTAGTGATAATGACTCTGGTGATTATCAAAAATTCCAAGAGAATCATACTCAGGGTGCAGAAAATGCTGGGGCTGATGGCGGAACTGATAATGATTTCCCGACTTTGACTGCAGGTTCGGCTATATCAACCGCTGATGCAACTGTATTATTCATGAATGATGGTATTGCATTTATCTTTAGTAATGAACAAGCAAACTGTCAACAGGGCGATGATCGTATCAATACTCAAGACAACTACTGCTACGGCTTTATTGATGTAAACGGACAAAAAGCTCCGAACCGTGTTGTTCAGTGTGACGGTGGTTTAGATGCAGATGAAGGTGAAGACGATGCAACATGTCAGGTATCAAACCCGACAGACATCTACCCGATCGCGTTGTATAACCAGTCAGTAATTCCTGCATCTGCTGCCGCAAGAGCTGTATTGTACAACAAATAATAGTTTAAGCTAAAAAGATTCAACCCTCCCCTTCCACACATAAGGCCGAGGGTTTTATTTTCTAAAAACTACACGTCATCCTGAGCGTCAGCGCAGGATCTCCTGAAAAACAGGTTGTCATTCTGAGGCGATAGCCGAAGAATCCCCTTAAAATCCAACGAGATTCTTCGGTCGTAAACTCCCTCAGAATGACATGGAAAATTTCCCTCTCCCTTGAGGGGAGAGGGGGAAAATAAAAAAGATTTTTTTAATAAACTATTTGTTATAATTCTCGCCTGAGCTCACCTCGGGCGATTTTCTTTTTTATAAGTGAAGAGTGAAGAGAGTTGAAGGGTTGAAAGGTTGAAAAGTTGAAGGGGTGAATGGTTTGTTTCGTAAAATATTTCTCCTCTCCCCTGCGGAAGATCAAAGAAATCGGAACTTACAGTGATACCGGATGGAGAAGAACCGGATTTAAACCAGCGCTTCTTTTTCGGCAAGAGCTGTTTCAATTTCATCTATAATAAGCTTAACTGCGGCGATTTTGTCGTCGGATTTAGTGATAGGCCGACCGATTACCATAAAATCCACGCCAGACAAAATGGCTTTGCGCGGGGTGTCAACTCTGACCTGATCGTCGACGCCTGCCCAGGTCGGGCGTGTAGCTGGACATACGATTATAAAATCCTCCCCGATTTGTTTGCGGATGCGTTTTGCTTCATCTGCGCTGGCGACTACCCCGTCAAGTCCGGAGTCTTTCGCAACCTGCGCAAGCTGAAGAACATAGTCTTCTATATTTTTATTAACACAGAGTTCTTCAGTTAGGGTTTTTTGACCGAAACTGGAAAGCAGGGTCACACCGAGGATAACCGGCGGATCTTTTTCAAGACGCTTAGCTGCGGCGTTTACCGCCTTAACGGCAGCCGCAATCATTTTAGAGCCGCCCTGAATATGTATATTAAAAAAGTGGATGTTATTTTTTATAAGATTAATACAGGCCTTTTGAACGGTATTGGGGATGTCGTGAAATTTTCCGTCATAATAGCATTTAGCACCTAATTCTTCGATTAGCCTGACAGCTTCAAACCCGCAGTTAATAATAAGCGGAAGCCCGATTTTAAAATATCCGACATAATCTTTCAATTCAAGCACAAGTTCTCTGACTTCATCAAGAGTATCGACATCAAGAGCCAGAATAATACGCTCTCTGGCGGAAGAAGGTTTCAACATAACACCACCTCACAATACAAAAGGATATTAACACATAAAGAAAATAAAATCAATCCTCCTCACCCTTTACTCTTCCGTCTTTACTCCTTAAGCTCTATCTCCGGAAGGTCTTTCGTGACCGGCGCGCCGAGTTTTTCGATTTTTTCTATCTGTGTGAGGATATTGCCGTTACCTTTGAGTTTTGTTAGCGTATTATTCAGGTTGTCGCGGGCTTTCAGAAGATCAGCAAGAAGTCCTGCGAATTTGTCGTGAACCCCCGCGCAAAGTCTTGCCATCTCAAGAACGTTTTTGTTCTGCCGGTCGATTTTGTGGAAAGCTTCGACAATCTTTAGTGCAGCAAGAAGTGTCGACGGCGAAACCGGCATAACTTTGTTTTTCCACGCAAAATCCCACAGCGTGCAGTCGTCGCAAAACATCATTGAATAACAGCCTTCTATCGGTATAAACATTAATACGTAATCCGGAGAGGTGCCTTCCGATGCATAATCACGCTTTGCAAGTCCTGTTATGTGAGCTTTTGTAGAATCAATAAACTGTTTCAAATAAACAGCTTTTTCCTCCTCGTTTCCGGCGTTTACATACCCGTACCACGGGGCAAATGATGTTTTGCTGTCAATGAAAATACATCTGCCCTCCGGAAGGTTTACAATCGCATCGGGTCTGCCTTCCGCTGTGCCTTTTTGTATTTCAAATTCCTCTCCGCGTCTTAAGCCCGACGATTCAAGAACCCGCTCAAGCACAATTTCGCCCCAGCGGCCGGAAGTTTTGTTGTCCGATTTCATTACGTTTATAAGGTTTGATGTGTATGTGGAAATCTTTCCGCCTTCTTCTATAAAGCTTTTTATGTTCAGGTCAAAGCGGGTGAAATTCTCGTTCTCAGTCTTGAAATTCGCCTCTGTCCGCTTTTCAAAATCTTCAATCTTCTCCTTAAATCTTTTGAAAAATTCTTCGAGTTTTTCGCTGTTTTGTTCGCTTAAACTTGAGGAACTTTCCGACATAACTTTGTTTGCGGTATTTTCAAATTGTAGCTTCATCTGCTCTAACATCGCATCAGTATTGCGTTTTTCGTTTCTGCCCGCAATGAAAAACGGGATATAAACAGCAATTCCGCCCAGAGCAAAACCCGAAATAAATATCAAAATATCCATTAATCTTTCTCCTCTGTTTTGTTGAATTATACCACAGGAGGTTTACTTCAAAAAGATTATGTTAAATTTTTGACACCAAAAAATCAACCATGCCGCAAAGCATGATGTATAAAGAGATTGAGGAATTTTATCAATCCAAAGATTTAGGACATTTTCTACAACCCCCATGACTTCAATATCAATCGGGGCATGGATGAATTTCCCCAGCTAAAAGTTGTAGTATGAATAGTGTAGAGAACAATAATTAAGAAATTAAATAAAGGGGAAAGATGATGAGAGAGTTCAAAAGAAAATTGAGGATTTTGCTTGTAGATGACAATGCGGAGCATTTGCGCGGCGTAAAAGAATTGATTAGTCTGGAAGCGGGTTATGATGTTGTAGGTACGACAACCAGTGCAAACATAGCAATCAATTTGATTAAAAAATACCGTCCGGATATTGTATTGATGGATATTAATATGCCGGAAAAAGACGGTCTGCAGGCAATTCAGGAAATAGAAAAACTTGAACTCGATACAAAAGTTATTGCAT
The DNA here is from genome assembly GCA_944322665.1 of Candidatus Gastranaerophilales bacterium. Lineage (GTDB taxonomy): Bacteria > Cyanobacteriota > Vampirovibrionia > Gastranaerophilales > Gastranaerophilaceae > Scatenecus. The sequence continues at coordinate 5,109 of CALUPM010000025.1, forward strand.
TAAGCGGATATGATGACGCAGATTTGATTTTTAGGGCTATGAAGCTCGGTGCTAAGGGTTATGTCTTAAAAACAATGGCTTCGGCGCAGTTGATTTATGCTATAGACGAAATTGCAGCAGGTAAAATTTATCTTCCGTCGGCTCTTTCTTCAAGATTTTTTGAATATTTTCAGCGTTCTTTCAAGAACGAAAGCGACACTGCGGCTCAGGAAAATCTTCTTTCTTACCTTACTTCCCGCGAAGAAGAAGTTCTCGATCTTCTTACACAGGGTAATAACTACAAGGGTATTGCAGCAAAACTGTTTATATCGGAAACTACTGTTAAGACTCACGTAAACAATATTTTTCAGAAATTGCAGGTCAATGACAGAACTCAGGCTGTTCTTTATGCCCTGAACAACGGGTTTGCTGGCAGAAGACGCGTGAAAGCTGCAGTTTAAGAAATAAACACGGCAAATTTTGTAAAAGGTTTGGCTTATGTTTTTGAGTCAAACCTTTTTTGATAAAAAGAAGGGTTATATGCAGACAAAGGACGATATTCTAAAATCACAGGCAAGATGTATATCTCACGAAATCCGCAACCAGATTTCGATTTGTGATGTTTATTGCGAGATTATAAGAAAACATCTTCAAAAAAACGGGGTCGAAATTCCGCCGGTTGATAATGCGCTTAATTGTATCCTGAAATCTTTAAAAATGGTTTCAAACTCTCTTCTGGATTTGAAATCTCTCGGAAATCTTGATTGCAAAAGTCTTGATTTGAAAGAGGTTTTGTATCAGGGGATTGAGCTTGCAAAGGTTTACGTGCACGAAAAAAATATAGAAATTAATCTTGAAGTCGTTGAAAATTGTACGGTTTTAGCTGACGAAAACAAACTTCTTGCTGTTCTTATAAATCTTTTGAAAAATGCGATAGAGGCAATTGAATCGGAAGGTTTTATAAAAATCAAGGCGAAATCCGAAGGCGATTTTGCCGTTGTTAAAATATCCAACAACGGCGCAAAAATTCCGGACGAATTCGTAAACAAAATTTTTGAAGAAGGTTTGACGACAAAGTGCTACGGAAGCGGACTCGGACTTTTTATATGCAAAAATAATCTTCAAAGTATGGGCGCTGATTTGAACCTTGTAAAATCAACCGGCGAAATCACGGAATTTGAAATTACTCTTCCGCTTAAAAATTCTTAATAAAAATCCCGTTTAAAGGGCAAAATATTTTATCCTGCTGTTTTTATATTAGTATAGGAACAAACAGTAGTAGGGAATATGGACTTTTTTAATTCACTTTCACAGGTAGCGCAGAACGGCGAAAATTTTAAAAAATGGGAACAGGAACAGCGGGATAATGAAGCGCAGCGTCAGGCGCTTTACAACAGCCGGAAATATTCGCCCGAAGAAATAGAAGCCGCAAAACAGTTTGGAGAGAGGATTATAGATGTAGTCGACATAATGGACAACCACTCTGAAAATGTTGCCGAGAACGTTGAAACAGCGGTTTCTCCGGTAGTATCGCTTGCTCCTCTGGCTGCAACACTTTTGACCGGCGCTTACTGGGTTAAAAAAATTGTGCCGCAAGCCGACGATGAAATTTGGAATATTAAAAAACAAATATGTCTGGATAATGAAAAAGCTCAGAAGCTTGCGTATGAAATTACAGGTGATATAAGAAAAAGCCGCCCGAATAAAGAAGAATTCTTGGAGCGGTATTTTACATCAAAGCGTAAAGTGCAGCAAATTGCAAATCCCGAACTCCGCGCAAAAGCAATGGAGATTTATAAAGAATATTCAAAGAAAGTCAAACCATACAATCGTAAACTCTGGGGCGGCGGAATAGGAGTTGTTGCATCCGGTGTTCTGGCATTTATCGGTGCCACAATTTATGCTGCAAAACTTCAGGTTGACAGTTCAAAAATCGCAAGATATCAGGCAAGGAAAATTCTTGAAGATCCGAAGGCTTTCGTAAATTATACTCCGGAACAGATTGCTGCGGCTAAAAAATATATTGATGAACATCCAGAACTTAAAAAACAAAAAAGAAAAGAAAAACTTAAAAGCGGGATGTTCAAAAGTATAATAAACATTCTACGTGACCGCAGAGAATATTTGAAAGCCAAAAAGACAGACTCCGACACCTCAAAAAAAGTTACAAGAACTCTTACGCCTGAAGAAATCGTTCAGGCAAAGAAAGACAAAGAAGTTATTCAGCGTTCTGTAAGAATTATCAATAACGAAGCCGAGAAATATTCCGAAAATATGGAAGTTGCAGCGGGTATAATTCTCGGTTCAACCCCGATAGTCGGCGGCTTATGCGGCTGGCTGACCGGCGTTGTGATGAATAAAACCGGTATTACTGACAATATTGTCAGAAATATAGTAGACAAAAACGGCAGCGAAGAAGCAAAACAGGCTTATGCAAGATTTAAGGAGCTTAAATCAGGCGCTCCGGGTTATACAACACGCTGGAGCAAGTTTGTAAATAAGCTTATGAATGATGATGCGGTTATAAAAGAAGCTGTTGATAATACGGCAGACAATGTTAAACTTCCTAAGAAAAACTGGCTTGCAGCCGCTAAAAAATTGTTTGCCGCCGGAATGTCGCACAGATGGTTTAATTCAAAGATTATAGGCTTAATAGGAGCCTTCGTTTCAGCAATTCCTGCCGCACTTATAGCTTTAAAGCTTCAGAAATCATCAGCCCGCGCCGGCCGCTATACCGCAAAACGCGAACTGGAAAAAGACCCCAGAAACTTTATCGGATACACGGAAGAAGATTTGCAGGAAGTTAAAGACGTCAAAGGTGAAAAACAAACCTTCGGACAAAAATTAAAAGAATACGCGCTCTTTGTTCCGAATGTCCTGAAACAATACTATGCTTACGAAAAATACAAACGTACGGAATTTAAAGACCACCAGCTTCTGCTTGAGCAGCTCCAAAAGTCAGAAGTAACGGATGAACAGCTTCTTGATGCTAAAAATCTGCAGAGGAAACTGTTTAATACTTTTGAAAAAGTAGACGACAATTCGCAGATTTACTCTGAATCAATGGAAGCGGCAACTGAAATCTTACAGCCGTTTGCACTGAGCGCCGGAGTTCTGGTTGCTGTATTTCCTTTAATTTATGCAGGATTTCAAATAGGCAGAGGCAAAATTACCGCTGCATCTGCGCTTGATTGGACTATCAAAAAGATTGCAGGCGCAAGTAATTTCTTAAAAAGCAAGACCTTCAAAAAATACCTCAAAGATGTTTCTGAGAAAATTCCGCACAAAGTCGGCAATGTCGAATTGCAGAACAAACCGGTTGCCGCACTTCTTCAAGGTATGGATTTTGATAACGACACAATCGGAACTCTGCAGCAGAAGCTTGTTAAAAATATAAGAATTTCCTCAGGAAAATTCCGTGCAATGTCTGATGAGGATCAGAAAAAACTTCTTGATAACATTAAAAAACCCGTAAAATATCTTGCTGAAGTTTCGGATTTTTCGGAAAAACCGCCCGAACTGTTAAAGAAATTCTATCAAATTATAGCAGAATTAAAAAGTGATGCTTATACACCAAAACTCAGAGCCGATATGCTGGATATACTGGTTTTGAATGCAGACAGAGTTCATATTATGAATGAAAACGCTTTTAAAGACGCATTATCTAAACTTGCAGATTTGATGTGTAAAGCAGCGGGAGAAGAAAAAATCGGGAAGCTGGCTTTTAGAATAGCCCGAATTCCGGATGAGAAAATTCCTCCGGGATTAGAGGAGCTGGTCTATGCTTTCCGTAACCGCTTTACTGCTCAAATAGAAGACGGGATTATATTTGATATGAAAGCATTTAAGAAAGTTCTGGTTAAAAATATAGATAAAACTAATACCGCAGCTCTTTTTGGTGCAATAGACAAATTTTACAAAAAACTGTTATCTCCGCAAAACTTCCCGTACAAATTGAAAGATATTCCGGCAGGGTTTGACAATATAGTAAATTACTTCAGAAAGTATTCTGAAAATACGGAAGAAATCCCGCAAACAATGCGTCTTAGCGGCAAGGTGACAGATAACACCGCAGAAGCTGTTAATGAAGCAGGCAAATCGGTCTTTAAAAAACTGGCTGACCCGAAAGAGTATCTGAAAGATTTCAGGAAAAAAGTTGAGGTGATGTCAGAAACGGAATTTCAGAACAAAGCTGACGGCATGGGATTTTCAAGCATGGATAAAAATAAAATGCTCTCAATCCTTTCTAATCTTGAAAAAATATACGACAATATTCCTGCAGGCGAACTTAAACAAATCAGAAATTCAATTCTGAAAGAACTCCGCGAGCATCCTGACGAATTTTTAAAGACCTTAACATCAGGACAGTTATTTACTTCATTCCTGACAAATTCCGTAATAACAGCTGCGGCTGCTGCTGGTATAAGCTGGGTAGCGCTGAACGTAATTATCAACTGGGCAATCCAGACATGGCTTGCGGATATGCAGTTGAAAGCCGGCAGATTAGGGGTTATGAAAGCAATTGAATCCCTTGACGATCCGGCGTATTACGCAAACATAATTCCGGACGGCAAAACTTCTTCTGTGCAGAATAACAGCCCCGCTGCTACGGCTCCCGTAAATGTAGACAGTACGGCAAATACAGTACAATCAAACTTTGTATCTGCTGGTAACCTTCTTGATAAATTCAAAAATAAACCGGCTTGAAACAGGATTTATATAGGAAATTCCATAAATATTATAAAAAGCACGTCATTCTGAGGGCTTTAGCCCGAAGAATCCCCTTGTGGTTTAAGGGTGTCTTTGCTTGCGGCTCAGGATGACGCAGTTTTGAAATTTTTTGTGGAATTTCCTATATAAGTCCCATTGAAATGCCATATTTTACAGGTTTAACTAGAAGCTGAAAGGCGCCGCACTCAGTGCGGCGCCTTAAATTTGATGAATTAAAATTATTCTTCAATCGGAGAAGCAGGTTTAGGCATCGGTGCCGGCTGCTGCATCGGTTTGCAGTTGCCTTCTTTTATGCATTTTTTTCTTGCCTTTTCAAATTTCTTTCTGCCTTCTTTTTTCATCTTTTGAAGCTCTTTTTTCTGTTTGTCAGTCAAAATAGATTCAAATTCTTTCATATTTTGTATTCTTAATTCGCGTGCCTGTTTTTTAAGATCTTTTATCTGAGCATCTATTTCAGCGATTTTTTCCTGCTGCATTTGAACTGCCATACGTGATTTCAGAACCATATCTTTTTCCTGTTTAAGATCTTTTATCTTTGCGATGATAGGCTCCATTTGTTCATGGCCTTTGAGTCGGAGTTCTTTTGCTTTTGCCTTTTGTTCATCTGTAAGTTTCAATCTTTTTTCAAATTCTGCATTAGCTTTTTCTCTTTTCTTGCACGGAGGCGGCGGAGGCGCATCAAACTGAGCCTTATCTGTTTTTACTGTCGGAGTTTCAGCAGGTGCTGCCTGCTGGGTCTGAGCGGCAGGTGTTGACGCCGGTGTTGTGATTGCATCTGCCGCAATCGCGCCGTTAAGGGTGAATGCAGCAAGTGCCGCTAAAATCAGTGTCTTTTTAATCATTTTTCCGTCCTTTCTTACATTAAATCCTGTAACTTTTCTGCAAGTTCTTTTTTTGCGTTGTAAATTCTTGATTTGATTGTGCCAAGCGGACATTTAAGCTTTTTGGAACATTCTTCGTAGCTGTAGCCTTCCACTTCGCAAAGTAATATTACTTCTTTAAATTTGGGCTTTAACCCGTTTATCGCATTCATTATTTGAATTTGTCTTTCAGTTTTCAACATCCTGTTTTCAGGCGTTGCTTTTTTGTCTTTGATAAGCACAAGAACGTTGTCATCGGAGGTAGTTACGTCCTGTTTTTTGCGGTATGAAGATTTCAGATAATCTTTCGAGACGTTTTTGGCAATAGTATTTATCCAGCCGGTCAAAGAACCCTGTTCTTTGTATTTGCCGGAATTTTTCCAGACTTTTACGTAGACTTCCTGTTCAAGATCTTCATTTTCTTCTTCTTTTGTAATAAGTCTGATTATATTTTTTACATTTTGCTTATTTTTTCTAATAATTTCGTTCAGATCCATTATTCCACCAGTATAAAGCCGTAGGAATCAACAGGGAAGCCTAAGTCTTCCGCCGACAGCACCTCGCCGTACTGAATGTAATCCATTACATCCTGATTAGTTCCTACCACACCTATTGAAGCGCCGCCTATTAGAAGTGCAAAAAGAATACATGCCACTTTAAGATGATGGTAGGATGTTTTCTTTTTCTTGAGAAAAGGTTTTACTTCACCGATTAACTCTGACACTTTGTCCATTTTTTCCTGTTCCCTGCGGCAGTCTTCACATGTTTCAATGTGCTGCCGGAGAGTTTTCTCATCGGCAAACGTGAACAAAGCTTCATATTTTGTACATTTGTCTTTCATTTTTGTAACCTCTATACTATTATAACGAATTTCAAAATTAAAAGTTCATTTTTTGATAAATTTTTTACAAAGACGATAAAGTGAGGGGTGAAGAGAGTTGAGAAAGGCGATAAGACTGCAGGGCGATAAGATGATAGGACGTTAAGACGTTAAGACGTTAAGACGAAAAGTCCTTTACGTAAAATAAATTTCCTCTCCATACGGGAGAGGGTGACACGAAGTGTCGGGTGAGGGGGCGGAAAACAAAGTGAAGCGTGAAGGGTGAGGAGTGAAGAGTGGTGAAAAGGTGAAAGAACTTTATGTCATCCTGAGGCTTTAGCCGAAGGGTCCCCCTAAAAATGCAAGGAGATTCTTCGGACTAGCGTCCTCAGAATGACATGTAAAATAGTACGTCATACTGAGCCTCACGAGCAGAGGGTGAAAGGCGTCAGCCGTACACGTTTACAGCGAGTGCGAAAAGCCGAAGGCTCCCATTAAAATTCCATGAGATTCTTCGGTCGCTGCGCTCCCTCAGAATGACATAATATAATTCCCTCGCCTTGCGTGATGCTAGTTTGAACCGGCGAAGAATGAGCCGTGAGAGACTGTATGCCGTATGGCTGAGGGTGCCAGAAGGGCTGGTGTTGGGCATACAAAAATTTTATAAATAACTGGCAAAAAAAAATCTTCACGGGTTTTAATCTATCAGGATTATGAACACAGCTGTATTGGATAAATTCAAAAAAATATGCCTCAAACTTGGCGAAAACAACAAGCCGACCTATGTCGTTATGGCGATTGCGGCGGTTAAGGGGATTTGCCGTCCGACGTTCACGATGATGGACAAAAAAGAAGAACCGAAAACCAAAAAATATACCGCAATAAGAGAAGGATTAACAGAAATAATTGCCATTCCTGTTTACTGGGGGCTTGGCGAAGGTTCGGCAAAGCTCGCAAATAAATTTCTGCCGGATGAACTTAAGGCTAAAGGTGCAAAAAATTGTATGCTGATTGGCGTTTGTGCTGCAGCTTTATTTGTAATACCGGGGCTTTGTTCACTTGCAATCAAGCCTTTGATGGATAAGTTTTACCACAACAAAAAAGGCGCACTTGCCGAAAAGTTTGACGAAATTTCAACAGCACAGGCGCTAAAAAAACATCCTGCGCCACAGCCTGTTTACACTCCCCTAAAACGTCCGAGCATCCAAAGTTTTGCCGGCACCGGAATATATAAACCATACGGTATGAAAGCAGGTTCGCTATGATGAACGGAATTACAAGAATTTTAACGAGCAATTCGCTCAATAACATAACCTCAAACACCAATTCGCAGGTCATCATGGAAACCACTCTGAAAGCTATAGGCAGACCGGGGTTCATTCTGATTGACAACGATATTGACGACGATACCAAAAAATACGCAGCCGCAAAAGAATTCCTCTATCAGGCAACCTGTCTTTTGGTTTATGCCGCGCTTGTTGTCCCTGTTTTCAAAAAAGGATCTTTTAAACTCGCGCAGAAACTTTTTAAACCGGAAGAAATCGGGAAATTTACAAACAGCAAGCAGTATGCCCATTACCTGAAACTTTGCGATACGACATTGAACAACCGCCTGAGAACTCTTGAAAAAGAAATTAAAGGTGTTTATAAAACGGATAATAACGGCAATAAGGTTCGTAAACTAGTAAAAGATGAATATGGTACGTCGCTCGTGGCGGAATTAAATAAAGAAAAACCGGATAAATTCCCGATTTTGAAGGGTGCCGTTGAATTCGGCAACATTATCGGGTCTGTTTTCGGGCTTGCAATATTTGCGCCTCAGGTGTCGCATTTGTTTATCCATCCGGCTTTAAATGTTTTAGGATTTGACAAGCCTAAAAAAATGCCGGCGCCGCCTGATGAACAAAAAACTCTTCAAACAGCGCAAAATCTTGACAAAAAAGCCTGAAACTTTTTTTAAACAGAAATTCCGCTTAAATATTCAACAGAACGCGTTGAGAGAAGTTCGGCTTTAAGCTTTTTGTTTTTTCTTTCTTTTTTCGGAAGTTCAATTGAGTCTAAAATTCCCCAGTTGGAATTTATCGGCTGGAATTTGTCGTGTTCGGGGTTTGTTATGTAGTGAGTAAGCGCTCCGAGAATTGTTGCTGCTGGCAGTGTTAAAAGCTGTTCGCCTTTCAAATACCGCGCCATATTAATTCCAGCAAGAAGTCCTGATGCAATAGATTCTGTATAACCTTCCGTTCCGGTCAGCTGTCCTGCAAAGAATAAATCTTCTCTGGAACGTGTCTGAAGCGTCGGGTTGAGAAGTTTTGGCGAATTTATGAACGTATTCCTGTGCATAACTCCGTATCTGGCAATAACTGCATTCTCAAGCCCCGGAATTGAGCGGATAAGTTCTTTCTGGCTGCCCCATTTGAGGTTTGTCTGGAAACCTACGATGTTAAAAAGAGTTTTTGCGGAATTGTCCTGCCTTAACTGGACAACGGCATAATTTTCTTTTTCTGTTCTCGGGTCAACAAGCCCGACGGGTTTCATCGGCCCGAAACGGAGAGTGTCTTTCCCGCGTGAAGCCAGAACCTCTACCGGCAGACAGCTTTCAAAAAATTTAGCATTCTTTTCAAATTCTTTCAATTCAATGCGCGGAGCATTCGTCAGAATTTCGTAAAATTTTTCATACTGCTCTTTATCCATCGGACAGTTTATGTAGGAAGCTTCTCCTTTGTTGTATCTGTTCTGCCAGAAGGCAATGTCAAAATTTATGCTGTCAACTTCAATAATCGGCGCGATTGCATCAAAAAAATAAAGGTGTTCGCTTTTAGTAAATTCCTTTATTTTTTCAGCTAAATCACTGCTTGTCAGAGGCCCTGAGGCGATTATTGCGGGAGTGTCGGGAATTTCTGTGATTTCTTCTTTAATAAGCGTGATATTTGGATTGTTCAGAATTTTATCCGTAACTTTTTGAGAAAACCCTTCCCTGTCTATAGCAAGCGCGTTTCCTGCCGGAACCCTTGATGAATAAGCTATTTTAATAAGTTCACCGCCGAGAAGCTCCATTTCTTTTTTCAACAGCCCGCTTGCGTTGGTTGTGTCTGCTGCTCCAAGACTGTTTGAACACACAAATTCGGCGCAATCTCCGGTTTTGTGCGCTCCTGTTGTCTTTTCGGGGCGCATTTCGTATAATTTTACTTTAATTCCTCTTTTTGCAAGCTGCAATGCCGCTTCGGAACCGGCAAGCCCTGCACCTATAACTGTTGCTTCCATTCCCGAATCGTAGTATGAAAACGGCTTTCTGTCAATCAGCACGGCTTTATAGGCGGCAAACACTTATTCCCGAAAAGCGAATTTTTCTAACGAATTGTAAAGTTATGTGAATAAAAATATTATAATCGTAGTATATTACTTGAAAAATTTTTACAGATTAAGTATAATTATTACACTTAATAATATTACATTTACGTCACCAGACTTGATATGTAAATTTTTCTTACAACCGGTACTGAAAAAAGGCAATAAATGTAACCTTTAAGTTTTTTAAATAGTATGTGTGTGTAGTTAAGTCATGAAAACGAAGTAGGGATATGACAGTAAAAGCAATTAATTCTTCAGAAGGTACCCGCCGGATAAGACAGGATCAGCAGACAAGAACAAACCCTTATAATCCGCACTTTACAAGTGGTTTTAACCCTGTTGTTACAGTAACTGACGCAATAGCAAGAGGCGGTTTTGCAGCATCTTTCATCGCGCAGGACGGTATCGGCATGGTCGCCCCGAGAATTTGGGAAGGTTTGAACCGCGGGCGCAAACGTGAAAAAGACCCTGAAACAGGGGAAGAAACCGGCAAAAAAATAGGGCCGTATAACTGGACATTTGCACGTAGAGAAGGTATAAGAGAAATTCTCTCCGGTCCGAGTGCATTTTTGATTCCGGCAGGAATTATGTGGGGAATTAAAAAATATGCAGGTAAAGCTAATAATGTCCCGATTAACATGATTAATACTCTGGGCGAAAACTTTAATTCCATTGTTGAGGGTAATGCAGAAAAAATTAAAGGAATAACGAATTTCAAAGACGCTTCACAGCTTAAACCTGTTAAAAAAGCGTTCTATACTCAAGTTTTCAAATCTACACTTCAGGCATCATTAGGTAATATTCCTGAGTTTAACTTTGATACAAAAGCTGCTGAAATGGCTGACAGGCTTATAGAAATAGAAGGTGCGAAATCTAAAGGCTTCTGGAAACATTTTATCGGCAAGAAAACCCCCGGCATGAAAGAAGATTTGACTTCAAAACTGGTCGGCGAGTTTATGGATTTGCGCAAAAAATACGTAAGTCCGTCCGAAAATGAAATGGCTGCAACGGTTAATGTCAAATGGAGAAAAGAGCCGGTTTCGGTTTCATTTGCCCAGATGCTTGACAATTTGACAGATTACACCGATGATGTGATAAAATCAACAAATAAATATTTGAAAAATACCGCAACGCCTGACCTTAAAAATTTTCTGAAATCCTTCAGCTTAAGACGCTCAGGAACAAGATTTCTGTCAAACTTCGGCATGTTCTTTGCTGTTGTCGGATTCTATGATATTATTCCGAAAATTTATAACATAGGAGTTTCTGAAAACGCAGATGAAATAAAAGAAGAACCAGAAGATGCAAATAAATCTGCAGACAACGCAGAAGGCAAAGTTGAAAAATCAGAAAATGATAATAAAAATAAAGAAACCTCATTTACTGGTGCTGCTTCTGCAATAAACGAAAAACTCGGAAAGACGGTTACTAAAGGCGGATGGCTTAAAAAACTTTCAGATACTTTTGAATTTGATAAGGCTTCAATGTCAGTACAGGCTATGCTGACTCTGCTTTTCGGGTTCTGTCTGCCGCCTAGATTGAGAAATGCCAAAGATGAGCACGACAGAAAAGAAATTTTTGTGCGTGATATGCTGAGCTTTACAGCGATATTGTTCGGCGCAAAAGCACTGTCAAGAGGTTTCTCTTCAATGTTTGCTAAACTTTCAGGGCTTGCACTTAATGTCAAACCGGCTGATCACGCAAAAGGGTTCTTCTACAAACTCAAAAATTACTTTACTCCCGGCGGCGGTGTTAATGTTTTGAGCAGCGACCAGCTTGCCTCTAAGCACAGCAACCTTAAACAATATAAAGACGAAATCATGGGTTATATTGAATTTTTGAAGAATAACGACGGCGACCCGAGAAAAGTCTTTGCTATGGATAAAGAGGTTAAAGCTGCGGCTGAAAAAATTCTCAACGGTAAGAAACTGAAAGAAGTATCAATGGAAGAACTTGAAAAAGCTTTCAAAACCGCAAAAACACTGGGTGACGCCGGGCCATTTGCGAAGGAGCTGGAAACAATCTACAAAGCCTTTGAAAATCCTGATAACAAGTTTGTCCGCATAGCAAAAACTCTGAACAGTTCGTTTGAATTTGCGTCAATCATACTTCTTGTTCCGGCGTTTATGATATGGCTTGCCAGATACTGTGAAAAAATGACAAAAGAAAGCAAAGAAAAGGCACGGCTTGCCGAAGAAGTTAAAAATCTTCAAATGCAGCCTGCTGCCGCTTTCCAGCTTAAAGCAGGGATGACCCCGCCTGCTGTGAATTCAGCCCAGCCGACAATGGCAGGTTTTTTGAAAAAATAATAATCCAAACTCCTGATATACAGTTACAAAAAGCAGGTTCTGATTAAAAGAGCCTGCTTTTTAAAACATAAAATTTTCCGGTAGAAACACAAAAAATTCTCCGTTTTAGCTTTATTTAAAGCATTAACGGAGAATTTCAAATGTTTAAGAGCTGCCTTATTCAGCGATAAGTTCGTTGATTTCAGCAACCATTTCGTCAGGATCAAATCCGTGAACTTTAGCACCTGCTTCAAGATTTTCAAAATGAGCAGCAGCGCAGCCGATACATCCAAGACCGTATTTCTGGAAAACAGCAACGCTTTCCGGACATGCCTGAACGATATCCATAATATTCATATCTTTAGAAATTTTCTGTGCCATAATTACCTCCTTGACTTTCTGTACACAATCCTTAAAAACATTATACAACAAAAAAGAAGGATGTAGTAAGTATGGAATTTTTGAAAAATTTATTTAAGAACGAAGACAGAGTAGTAGGCTTATGCGCTCTGAACAAAAAAAACGGCAGAGTATCATATACATATACTCCGCAGTTCAATGCACAAAAACTGATTTACCGCACAAATACTAAAAATAACTTCTTTCTGCTGTAAACATTAAGTTTTTATGCTATCAAATCTAAGTGTTCAGCCTTTAACGGAGCCCCGCAAAGCTGTTCTGCCGTAAAATTGCTTTTAGTAACCGGTCTGTCGAGGCTCGGTGTAAACCCGAAAGACTCTTTAACAAAACTTTTTGCAGGTTGTGAAATTGCATAGTTGACCTGATTGGCGCCGTTAGTTGTGATAATTTTTTGAATATTTAATCCGAACATAACAATCTCCAAAATTCCCTATAATATAATAAAGGAAATTTCGGACAAAAAATTGCTAAAATTTTGCCAAATATTAAGAAATATTAAGCTAATCTGTCAAATCTGTTAGCAGTCGTGGCACTTCCGGCGACTTTGGGGTGGTTTGGATTGAACACGTCGTCAGTCTGCTGCGCAAATAATCCGCTTGAAAAAATATTGCTTTTGGCGGGTTCTTTCCGCTGTGCCTCAAAGAAATTGACAGGATCAACCTTAAAAATAAAGTTTGATTGGATTTTGTCGATATTCATCTCTGTGCTCTCTTTCTCAAATATATAAAAAAACTCAAGCAGATGAATTTTCAAAAGTTCTGATATTTGTTACATTCGTTACATAAAATCAAAATCTATTGATCGCTTTCGTGGTGGTCGTTGTTCTTTAGCATCTTTTCAAAATCCGACGGCTTAATGCTCTGGATAAATTCTTTAAATTCCTGCGCTTCTGCCTCGTCTTTTGCGCTGTCAGTGGAAACCGACCCGTTAGAAATAACGTTCGCCGTTACAAAAATCGGCGCATCAACCCTTATTGCCACAGCAATAGCGTCAGAGGGGCGTGAATCAATTTCGATTATGCTGTCATCTTTGCCGCGGAGAAAAATCGTTGCATAATAAGTATCTTTTTCAACATCGTTAATTTCGATTTTATCAATTTCATATCCGGTTTTTTCGATAATATTTATAATCAAATCGTGGGTCATCGGGCGGGCAACGGTAAGGTTTTCGATTTTTCTGATAATCGCGCTGGCTTCTGCAGACCCGATCCAGATAGGAAGCGCTTTTCTGTTTTCTTTGTCGTGGAGCACAACAATCGGCGAACCTGTTCTTGTATCAAGGGCGATGCCCATAACTTTCATTTCAATCATTTTAAAGCCTTTCTCAAACGTTTTTACAATTATATTAGCCTATTTGCTGCAAAGGGTCAAGCCGGCTCACAGTAAAGTAAGCCAAAAGTATGAAAATTTATAGGGGACTTACATAGTAAATTCTGCAGATATTATATAAATCACTTCATTCTGAAGGCTTTAGCCTGAAGAATCTCCTTACGTTTTTAGGGGATCCTTCGCCTTCGCACCCGCGATAAACGGGTACGGCTAACGCCTTTCACCCTCTGCTCGTGCGGGCTCAGGATAACATCATTGGTTTTACGTCACTCTGAGGACGCTAGTCCGAAGAATCCCCTTGCGGTTTAAGGGTGTCTTCGCTTGCGGCTCAGTATGACGCAGTTTCGAAATTTTTGTGGAATTTGTTATATAAGTTTCACAGATAAAGAGTTTACGAAAAAAAATGTTTATGTTAGAATGCAATCAAGCGCATGTCAGGGCGCGGAGAAATAGAATAATACGGAGAAGTGGCCGAGTAGGCTGAAGGCGGCACCCTGCTAAGGTGTTATGTGGAGTAATCTGCATCATGGGTTCGAATCCCATCTTCTCCGTTTTTTAGTGTAAAGATTAGGGGATTAGAAAAGTACGATGAGATTCTTCGGTCACTACGTTCCCTCAGAATGACATACATTTATTGTCTGATTGTTAAATCCGACCTACTTACCTGTCCGCCCCCTCACCCGCCCTTCGGGCACCCTCAGCCGCCTTTGGCGGCATACAGTCTCACACGGCTCATTCTTTGCCAGTTCGAACTGGCATCCCGCAGAGAGAGGGAATTTATTTTACGAAACGAACTTATCGCCTTATCGCCTTGCAGACTTATCGCCTAATATTACGAAATATTAAAAACTAATACTAAAGTATTAAGCCGTTAGAGTTACAGACGGTGCGGCGGAAAAGAGCGGAAGAAGCGAAAAAGCGCCGGAAAAACGCGGCAATGACAGTGGTAAAAATGTAACAATTCACGCCTTCATACGATTAGAGGACTTGACAATATCTGAAACAGGATATAAAATGTGTTTATAACAAATAGTTTTGGAAATACCTGCACCGGATGGGTTTACCTGATTAACGAGGGTTAAGAGGTGAAAAAGATGATGCAAATGGTCGCAGGGCGAAATATTTGTACATAGTTGGTTTTCGGGCCAAACGTGAGGTCCGGAGGTTATTTGGACGCACTGCATACGGTGAGGTATGAGGTGATGCGGTGATGTTCACAGTAAAAAAGAAAGGTGAGAATTATGACAAAATTCAAAGGTTTTACTCTTGCAGAAGTTTTGATCACTCTGGGTATTATCGGTGTAGTTGCTGCAATGACAATGCCTACATTGATCAACTCAACACAAGGTGCACAGTACAAAACAGCGTTCAAAAAATCATTAACAGTTCTTTCACAGGCTGTTGTTATGAACATTGCGTTGAACGACTATGACCTGTCTCAGGTTGTTGCCGGTACTAACGCAGCGGCTGATACAGATGCAGCTGGTGCTCAGTCACTCTGGGATGTATTCCACAATCGTTTGAACATCGTTAGAGAAACTTCAGGTGTTGAATTTGATACAACTGCAGGCAGTGCTGATCAGTGGATAATCGTCAGCGATACTGACAACGCAGAACGTACAACTTTTGCAACTAAACATGGTGGAACTGCGACAACTACATTTACAGGTAGTTTAACCGGTGCCAAATTCCCGGATGCTACAACTATTCTCATGATGAATGATGGTATTGCATTTATCTTTGACAACACTCAGGCAAATTGTATCCAGGCTGATGATAGAATCGGTGTTGCTAATGACAACTACTGCTACGGCTTTATTGATGTAAACGGACAGAAAGCTCCAAACCGTGTTGTTCAGTGTGACGGCGGTGTTGGACAAGTTACTGCAGATGATATCGATGACAATACCTGCCAGGTATCAAGCCCGACAGATATCTACCCGATTGCATTGTATAACCAGTCAGTAATTCCTGCATCATCAGCAGCAAGAGCTGTACTTTATAACAAGTAATCAGCTAAGACGTTAAGACGATAGGACGTTAAGACGTTAAGTCGAAAAAGTACGTCATTCCGAAGGCGTAGAATCCCCTAAAAACCCGATGAGATTCTTAGGTCGTAAACTCCCTCAGAATGACATGAAAAAACAACACGTCATCCTGAGCAAAGCGAAGGATTCCCTCAAAAAACAGGACGTCATTCTGAGGGCGAAGCCCGAAGAATCCCCTGAAAATCACGAGACTCCTTGGACAAAACCCTCAGAATGACAGAACAAAAGATATATTGCGTAAATACCTCGCAGTATAAGTTACAAAAAGGCACCGCAGTTTCTATTCCGGAGATTGCGGTGTTTTTTTGAGTGAAGAGTGAAGCGTGATGTGTGAAGGGTGAAGGGTGAGGAGTGAGGAGTGAAGCGTGAAGTGCGTTGAAGGGGTGGAAGGTTCGTTACGTAAAATTTTTCCCCTCGCCCCTTGTGGGAGAGGGAAGAATTTGTTAGTGAGCAAATGCGAACTTACAAATTCGGGTGAGGGGTCTGATAAGTGAGGCGTGAAGGGTGAAGAGTGAAGGGTGATAACAAATTCCTTGCGTGCTGTGTATATTGTAAAAAATTTCTGCTCATGATATCATCAATTTGTGTATTAGGGAAGAGGGAGAAATTTATGGTTTGTACGCTTAATTATACTGATGTTATTCAAAAAGCACTTAAAACACTCGACAAAAAAAACTTTGCTTTCATTATCCACGGCGGTAGTTTTCCTGCAGCAAACGGTGAAAACACAGGCTTCGGCTCTATTAATTCCAACGGCGGCCGTGAAGTGATTGACTTTGCAAAAGGTATCTTCAACGCAATCCAGCTCGGGCCTGCAGGCAAAACCAAAAGCTGTGATTCATCGCCTTACACAGGCACCATTTTTTCCGGAAACCCGCTGTTTATCGACCTTAAACAGCTTACAACACCGGAATGGAACAGTATTCTGTCAGTAGAAACTTACAACTCTATTGTTGACGGCAATCCGAACAAAAATATTAACAAAACAGCTTATTCCTATATCTACAAAAAACAAAACGAAGCGCTTGAAGAAGCATGGAATAATTTTAAATCAAACGGAAGCCCCGAGCTTAAAAAAGAATTTGAAGGCTACAAGCTGGAAAACGACTACTGGCTTGATAAAGACAGCCTCTATGAAGCACTCTCAATTGAACACGGCAACGACTACTGGCCGTTGTGGAATTCAGAAACAGATAAAAACCTCTTTAATCCAAAATCCAACGAGGAAAAAATCGAATACGCTAAACGTATTAACGAAATTTCCGAAAAATATTCTGACGCTATTGACCAGTATAAATTTGTCCAGTTTGTTCTGAACAAACAAAACGAAAAAACAAGAGAATACGCTAAAAAAGCCGGTATAAAAATGATTGCAGACCGTCAGGTTGCCTTCTCAGACCGCGACACATGGGCTTATCAGTCACTGTTTATGGAAGGCTGGATGCTCGGCTGCCCGCCGGATTACTTCTCTAAAGACGGTCAGGCGTGGGGTTTCCCCGTTATGAATCCGGACAGAATGTATAATGACGACGGTTCTTTAGATGAAGGCGGTATCCTTCTTAAAAACCTTTACAAAAAAATGTTCCGCGAAAACCCGGGAGGTGTGCGTATTGACCATATTGTAGGGCTTATTGATCCGTGGGTTTACAAAGCCGGCAAAAAGCCCAGAATTGAGCAGGGCGCAGGAAGATTATACTCCTCTCCCGAGCACCCCGAACTTAAAAAATACGCTATCGCTACGCTTGAAGATCTCGATGAAACCCTTGAAGCAGACAAAGAAAAACGCGTTAAATCCCTTTCTAAAGATCAAATTCACCGCTATGGCAGACTTATTGAAAAAATCGTCATCGCTGCCGCAGAAGAAGAAGGACTTGACAAAGACGCTATCGTCTGCGAAGATCTCGGAACTCTTACAAACCCCGTTGCCGCAGTTATGAAAGAATACGGACTTCAGGGAATGCGTCTGACACAGTTTGTCGTTCCCGAAAAGCCCGAACATCCTTACCGGTGCCGCAACATTGACGCCCGCTGCTGGGCTATGGTCGGTACCCACGACAACGAACCTATCGCTATGTGGGCTGATAAAATGATTAATACCCACGAAGGTTATCTCCACGTCAAAAACCTCGTCGAGGATCTGTTTGCAGAATGCGACAACAAAGATGATATTATCACTCATCTGACCGGCGATGCAGAGTTCCTCAAACAGACAAAGTTAGTCGAGATTTTCGCCTCAAAAGCCGAAAATATCCAGATTTTCTTTACTGATTTCTTCAATATTAAAGACGTCTACAACCGCCCCGGAACTTCCGGCGACGAAAACTGGAGCCTCAGACTTCCGGATAACTTCAAAGAATTAACTCCGATTAATCTTGCAAAAATTCTAAAACTCGCGATAATCGCACGCGGTAAGGATTTCGCAGAAAAAAATAAGGAAGTTATTGACGAGTTGTCAAATATTGAATAATCCTGTATAATGTTTGTACGGGCGCACTGTGCGCGCACAGTGCGCCCGTATTTATAAATAGGTGGAAAACCGGATTTATCCGGAAATTTAATAAGAACGGTTTAAATATGAAGAAAAGCTTTTTATGTCTGGTAATGTTATTAGCCCTTTCGGCACCTGTGTTTTCGGAAGAAGCCGGCAACGATGCAAAACTTATTTACAATCAGGGCGTTGAATTTTATAAAGCCGGCGAGTACGAGCGCTCAATGGAAGCATTTAAAAAAGCTGTTGCGCTTGAGCCGAACTACATTGACGCATATTACAATCTCGGCACTGTTCTTGAAAAACTGGAACAGTACGATTCAGCCTTAACCGTATTTAAACAGATTATTGTCAGAAAACCCGACGATTACGAAGCCGTTTATAAAGCCGCTCTTCTTAGTTCCAAACTCGGCGAAAACGACAATGCAAAATCTTACCTTTCTATAATCCCGCAGAGTGCGCCGATTGCCCCGAAAGCTCAGGAACTTGCCAATATGCTCCAAACAGATATGCAGACCATTAAAGCACAGGCAAAAGCAGAAAAAGCTTCTCAAACTAAAATTCCGCAGTCAAATGATGTTTATAACAACATTCCAAGCCCCACCGGAATAACAACAGATATTCAGGGAAATATTTACGTCGCAGGGTTTTCAAACAATACAATATACAAAATTACTCCGCAGGGACAAAAAATTGTCTACGTAAAAGATGTCCGTGTAAACGGCCCTATCGGAATGGTCAGCGACACAACAGGTAACATTTATATAGCAAATTACAACAACAACAACGTTTTGAAAATCTCTGCTGCAGGCGAAGTTTCAGTTCTTTTAAGCAACATACAAAAGCCATACGGACTCCATATTGCAGGAAGCATTTTGTACGTATCTTCGCAGGGCAGCAATTCTGTCGTCAAATACGTTCTGTAAATATTAAGCTTCCGGGAGTTATGTAGCAAATTCCACCAAAAATTTTCAAAACAGCGTCATCCTGAGCCGCACGAGCAGAGGGTGAAAGGCGTTAGCCGCACCCGTTTATCGCGAGTGCGAAGGCGAAGGATCCCCTAAAAACGTAAGGAGATTCTTCGGGCTAAAGCCCTCAGAATGACGTGCTTTTTATAATATTAGTGGAATTTGCTATATAACTCCCAAGCTTCCGGATTTGACTATGTTAAACTCAAATGATAAAATTCAAACATGTTTAGAAATACTTTAACCTTCAAATTTGGGAAATTTTTGGGTATATTTTATTTGAGTTGTGCCGCAGCTTGTCTTTTTACAATTGCCGCAGAAAAAATATATTACATAATAAAGCAAGCACCGGTGCCGGATTATGGACTTATTTTTGTTGTTGTAATTCTATTAAACGCATTTGTTATATTAGCTGCTAATTTTTTTGTTATAGAAATTATTTTGTTTGTTATAGACTGCTTCAGGATAAAAAAAATACTTAACAGCAAGAAAGATGAATTCAGTTTATTGCATCAGATTTTTGAATACTTTTTATTTTCTATTTCAGTTTTAGTGCCTGTAGGCTATATATGTGCTATTTTGCCTAATATAAAATAGCTTGAGTATTACAGGGGGGATTCTTTTCGTTATAATAAAATCGTGATATAAGAAATTAGCCGGTTGGGGTACACCTAAAAACAAAATGTACAGACTATATTAACAAATAGTCCACCAAAAGTCACCCAAAATGAAATAATTTAAAAAAGTTAAAAAATAGAGATAAGGCTTAAACCCTTATTTCTATTGCTTTTTAAATAGTTGCTCCGCTCAGTTGTTTACATATAGTATAAAGACAGGATTACAGAAATGTTAATTATTATTAACTTAAAGAGACGAAATAGCAAAAAAATTATTTTCATACTTTATTCTACATATATTACAAATAGGAGGTACCATGTTAGTTAATAATCAAACAAATTATCGTCAGCCGTCATTTGGGCGTTTTAGGTT
>CALUPM010000026.1 GCA_944322665.1 Candidatus Gastranaerophilales bacterium
GGTACATAGTGTCAAAAAGTCTTTAAACACTATTGTTAAACTCCTTGAGCGGTCTAATGATTGCAGTTTTGCCATAAATTCTTTTAAATAATCTATCTTTTCCATAAAAATACCTCTGCTAATACGAGATTGACACTCGTTGAACTTTTTTGAATTTTATATATATTTATATTTAAAATATTGTTTCCGTTTAATCTCGTTTATTCTAGATTCAGCAATTCTGTTTAAATGTTCAAAAATGCCTAAAACAGCCATTTTTATTATTATAATTGGAATAATATCCCCTGTACATATTTGTTTTGACTGTGTTTTAAGGCTTTTTAACAATCAAATATCTTATGAATTTTGCTGTATAATCATAAAAGAGGTTAGTATGAGTGATAAAAAACATATAGGTACAAACTTTGATAGTTTTCTTGCTGAAGAAAATATTTTGCAAGAAGCAGAAATCATTGCAAAAAATCGTGTAAATGCATATATAATAGAACAACAAGCCAATAAGACTTCTGACGAAAAACTTTCAAATAACGAAAATCAACAAATTACATAATTACTTTTTATTACAAAAAGAATTACATTCAAAATGATTGCTCTCATTATCTTTCAGACCACTTTTATTCATTTGTAATTTTGTAATACTAAAATCTTAGAAAAAAAATAAAAAAATGAATAGATTGCAGAAGAACTTCTGTGAAATTTTTTGCTTTTGAATATATAAAATTATTAAAATGACTTTGAAAGTTTCATCTTGAATCATCTGGGAATCTCTCAATAAACATCAGGCTAAATGTTTTAAATTTTCTATCTGATTAAATATGCAAGTAGTATTTATGTCAGTTATTTTGTTGTATAATTCTGTTATAAAAAGTTCCAATGTCGTACAGTCAGCGGAGTTTTTTATTTCAAAACAAATGCCGGCTTTTACCGGTTTTTTGTTTTGCTTGTAAAATTCAGTGTTTGAGAACCAACAAGCACGAAGTGCTCTTGGTGAAGCGTCCAGCGCAAGCGAGCAGAGTGCGGAGGACTTTTCTTTGGAAGAAACGAAGTTTCTGAAAAGAAAATCCGTAGGCACGTTAAATGCGAGCGCAGCAAGAGAACCTGGGGAGTTTTTTATTGTCAAAATCAAAGCAGGGCTTGTCCCTGCTTTAGATTTGACAAAAGTTTTTAAAGTTGGACGAGAACCGCAAGGCAAAATAAATTAATTATTTGCCAACAGATTTTTTATAATGCATTGTTTACTTACGTTATCTTTCATAAAAGGAAATGCTTTTTTGAATAACTCGTTCAAATCATTTTCATTCAAATTCAAAGTATACTCAAATTTATTTCTTGATTTTGCAATTTGAGCAGCTGTTGTAAACATATTTAATAATTCTAAAGCATCTTTATCAGTCATTAACTTTTATTTCATCCTTTGCAATTTTATATATGTTATAAAATAATTCTTGTTTCTCTTTATTTATTATATCATATTTTTCTTTTTTACCAAAAGACACAACTACAGGAGCATAATCATAGCCATTATAAAACAATGTCCAATCATCTACCTGTAAACGGTATTCATCCCAAAATTTCACAAAACTTTTGTAATACCTGCGAATAATATCTTCTTCCGGAACATCATGCCCGCCATTTTTAACACGCGTTTTTACCCTTTTAATACATGTTATACAACTTTGTAAGAAAGAATAAACTAAAATAATTTTGTAATTTTGACTTTTAGCCTTATCTATTATTCTTGTAATATTATTACCTGAAAGAGTTGATTCTACAGCGAATGACAGAGCATCTTTAAAATATTGTGCTAAGCGTTTAAAATATTCTTTGCCCGCAGATATAGGAACGCTATTAATTGCATTTGGTGCAATTTCTTTCGCTATTTCATCAGCATTAAGAAATACCAAATTCTTTTCTTTCAAAAGAACTTCCGCAAGAGTACTTTTACCACTGCCATTTGCACCTGCTATTATATATAATATTTTATCTTTATAATGCATAATATGATTTTATCATGGAATAAATCTTCAGGTTATTAATATTAACAATTTTTTCATACAGTATTTGGGTAAAAAATTCCAATGTCGTACAGTCAAGGGATTTTTTATTATACAAAAGAACAGGACATACAGTAGGGATTCTTTTTCGGTGTTAATGTTAAATTATTAAACAAAAAAAGATTACTGTTAAAGTTTATTCCGGTATGTGCCGTTATGGTTATCAGTTTATGATGGAGAAGGTTTATGGAATTAGACCGGTTATTGAAGTTTTTTGAGGCAAAAATAAATACCACGCTTAATGAAGATGACGTTTTTCTCAAAAAATATCAGACAAAACAGAATTCTGTATTTACAGATAAGGATTTCGAGGCATTGAAAAAGGATTTAACCTGCTATGCCGGAATTGACTTTAATACTAAAGATATTTCAATGCCTGAATTAATTCAGTTGTATAATTCAAAGGTTGATAAAAAAGATAGGCAGTACAGTGTTACGGATTTTAGCCGCTTCATTGATTTAGCAATTACTCTCGAAGAAAATCCGGAAATTATAGAAGAAGCTGAACAATCGGCTTATTCTGATGAAATATCAGGACAAACAGAAAATCTGGATTTGGAGCCTACAGCAGAAGAACAGGCTGTTGCAAAACGCTATTCAACAGTTTTCGGTGAGCTTGGCGATTCTTTGGATATTTTTCAACTTCGTGCAATTACATCCATGGGGGAAAATGAGCGCAAAAGATTTGATGAGATAATTTCAGTTCTTCCAGCTGCAATATCAGATAAAGCAAAAATGTCCGGCATGTACGATGTTTATTCCCTTGTAAGTCTCGCATCATCTGATCTTAACGATGAACAGTTTAAATCTGCAAAAGAATTTATCATAAAAGGAATGAAGCCGGCTGATGCCTCTGCTATTATGTGGATGGCTCCTGACAGAAAAGAGTCTGTTGAAAATTTTATCTCAATTTTGACAGAAGACAAATCGACAGAGGAGGCGCAAAAGATTGTTTATCAATGTTCAAGTAGATTATCTTCACTTTTTTCAGGCGAAGAGGACATTTATGAAAGGGTTTTGAGGTTTGCCGGAGAATGTAAAGACAGGGTAACACCTGATAATTTAAGCTCGATACGTATTATTTGTGAAAAAACATCCGGAAAAAGTTTTGATAGAGCTTTGGAGCTAATAAAGTCTTCAGAAAAAGAAAATATTGAGAATTTTCAGATACTAAGTATCTCAGCTCTTGATAGTGAAAAGTATGAACAGGCAAAATCATTGTATTTAAATCCTGAGTATGATGGGCTTGATATTGTAGAACTGTTGAATGTAAATGAGGATATGCGCGAAAAAATAAAAAATTACGTAAAAACCCCCGGTCACAAAATGCCCCCGCATAGTTTCAGAGAGTTGTGCAAACTAAGTGAGGAAGAATTCAACAACTTTCAAAATATTTCAGATTTAAGTTTGGGCGGAAAGCCGATAAATACAGATTTTCGTATAATGCTTGCGAAATGCAAGAAAGAAGATATAGAAAAGGTTAAGGATATAAAGACAGAAGGAACGGTATAACTCAAAAAGTCCTTGTGTATATGGCACAAGCAGGTGATGACAGGCTTATTACTTTTGTTAAAAACCATCCTGATTATTATTATGAAGTAAAAGATTTGAAAGAATGTTTGAATATCAGAACGTCGGAAGAAGGCGATACGATTATCAGGCATAATAAAACCGGAAAGTCTTTTGATATTGTAAAAAATGAAGTAGAAACTCATAGAAGTGAAAAAACAGTTGTAAATAATGATTTTAAAAGACGTCAGGATATTGAATATACAAGAATTCCGGATTTAATCGGCAGAAAGGATTTTGTTACCAGACAAAAGATTGAGTCTTATGATAGCGAAGGGAATCTGATAAAGACAGAAACTTATGCCTCTGGAGATATACCCGGAGTTGCTAATATCACTGAAATTCTTGCAGATGGTACAAAGAAAATTTTGCAGCAATCAACAAAAGATAAAAACGGTACTGTAATGGTTATGAAAGATTTTGAATCTCCTGACGGCACAAGGACACAGGTTCAGAATATAGAAGATGCAATCGGAAACCGCCGTTCTTTATACAAAATTACTGATAAGGATGGAAATGTTTTATTGAACCAGACCAGAACGTTTAAAGTCCTCGGTGAAAATAAATTTCAGTCAAGTTTAAACGGTTACAGTTATGAAATTGAATATACTGATGGTTTGGTAAAAATAACAGACATGCAGTCAGGGAAAGTTTCAGAGATTAATATGACGGATAGTATATCTTCAGAAAACAAGGACAGCATTCTTAATGTTCTTAAGAAAATAGATGCCTCACAGCTTCTTGTAATGAATTTGAATAACATAGATCAGTTTACTTATGGCAAAGATATTATATTTCCGGAATTTTTGAATAATGCCTATTGGAGTGAAGAAAAAAAAGAAATTTATCTTGGAGAAACTACGTTTACAGATTCACAAGAAGCATTTATAAGCAGAAATTTTTCCACATTATGCCACGAGTTAGGACATTTTATAGATTCAACGTCAAGCGACGGAGAGAGTTCAGCAATTTCATCACAGAAAAATATCGAAAAGATTTTCCAAAAAGAATATGACCAGTTTTTAAAAATGGCAACAACAGAAGAGGAAGGTTTTGTGGAATATTTTACAGGTTCAATGCAGGGAGAATTCCGTGCGGCAGAAGAACGGGTTGCCGAAACCAACATGCTTCTGCACAGCAATCCTAATGAACAGATTGCAACAAGGGCATACTATTTTCAGCGTTATTTCCCGCGTACTATAGCCGCAATATCGCAGGAAATTTCTAAAATTGAGCAAAAAGCAGCGGGTAGTTAGTTAAAGAAATGTACACTTCCGGCAAAAATATGTTCAGAATTACTCTGATATAATAAAAAGGGGAGTTATATAGCAAATTCCACTAATATTATAAAAAGCACGTCATTCTGAGGGCTTTAGCCCGAAGAATCTCCTTACGTTTTTAGGGGATCCTTCGCCTTCGCACTCGCGATAAACGGGTGCGGCTAACGCCTTTCACCCTCTGCTCGTGCGGCTCAGGATGACGCAGTTTTGAAAATCTTTGGTGGAATTTGCTACATAACTCCCATAAAAATTTGATTGACAATAAAGATATCTTTGTTATAGAATCGACATGCAAAAGATTTTTTATTCCCGGATCGTCTAGCGGCAGGACTGAAGATTCTGGCTCTTCCAACGGTGGTTCGAATCCATCTCCGGGAATTTTTTAGTGTTTTAGGGAATATTATTGTATAGTGGAGAGTCTTCGAACCACAAAGATTTTTTTGTTGAAAAAATCTTTATGGTTTTACCCTTCGGGTACCCTCATCTGCACGGCTCGTGCTGCTCGCCGGCAGCTGAGCTGAAATCCATCTCCGGGAATTTTTTAGTGTTTATGTTAAAAATTAATATTTGTTTTGAAAGTATCAGACAATAAAGCTTTTATTGCTGCAAAACTCTTGAATTGTAGATTTTCCGGAGTTGAGTATTCAAATATGTTACGTAAAGTTAAAACTAATGTGAATAATTTAAAGTTTTTAGCTTTTTGACCGTATTTTTATCCATAAAGGTAAAAGAACTATGGCAGAAGTAAATGGTATAGTAGGCAAAATTCAATCATATTTGCAATCTCATCCGGAGATGAAAAAGCTTTCGGAAAAAGAAGTTCTGTCAATAATGGTTGAGAATAATGCAATAACCCGCGCTGAACTTGCTGAAGCGCAAAAAACGTCAGCATTTGCAAAAGCAACAGGCGTATCAAAGACGAATATGGCAGGGCTTGAGGTTGAAAGGCATTCATCTTACCGGACTTACAGTACCCGAAATTACTCCACATATTCTCAAACGCCGTCACTGACAAGAGAAGAAGCTCAGTGTGCCGTTATTGATGATCTCTCATCAAGTCTGCAGTCGGCATTTTTGATTATGATGCGTCAGGATAACGGTGCAGTAACCGGAGTCTACGATTCGCTAAAAGAATACTTTGACAGCGAGCTTTCCGAAAAAAATGTCGGCGAAGTCATTGATAATCAGATGAAATGCGTGGAATATCTCCAGAAATCAAAAGATTTAAGTCTGACTAAAAAGGAATATTATATTGAAAACAGGGAACGCTTAAAAGATATGATGATAAAACGTCTTTATCAGAAGGATGAAAAAAGCGGACTCGACTTTTTAGACAGGATGAAAGGAGAAATGTCTAAAGAAGAATTAGGCAAATTTCTTGAAGATTATATAAATAAGACAGTGGATGAGCTTTCGCAACTTTCAACCGCGGGCAATCCTGATGGTGCAATTAATGCAATAAAAAATATGCAGCACACTCTTATGACTCAAAATGCAGAACAGCAAAATGAAATGCTTGAAAAACTGCTGGATGGTGCACAAAAAGCACAAGCGGACAGCCTGAATGTGGAAGGTGCAAATATGAAAGTTCAAATTCCTGCAGTTCCTCCGGCATATAATAACGATGACAAAATGACTTTTGAAGAAACCTTTAAACTGGAAAGAGGTATTGAATTTTCACAGGAAGCTATGACAACTTATGTCCAGAAGAAAGCGGAATTTACGGTTGCGACAGCTGCTTACAATAAATACCAGCAGTTTGAAGTAGCTGCGGATAAAATTTCAGAAAACGCAAAAGATAAGCAAAGTTTTGAACTTGCGGATGAAATTTTTGAATTATTTGAAAATTATTACGCAAATTCTCCGGAAGAAAATGCAGGCAAAAATAATCTTGAAAAGCTTATAAAAAAATACAATCTGCCGATTGATATAACTCAAAACTTTGAAGGCGAATACGAGTTTGATCTTAGAGCATTTCAGAGTGAAGAACAGCGCAACAAAGCGTTATTGCAGCTGCTAAAACTTGGTAAACAGGAGCAAAAGAATACTCTGGAGCAAGTTTTAGGCGGAAAAGATATTTCGTATTATGCAGACAATTACCAGTTAGCTTCGGATATGGCTCTGGGAAGTGAAGATGCCGAAGAACTGACAGCAGCGATGGAAAAAGATAATATGGAGGCTATCCAAACATATTCAACAGGTGCAATGGTTGGCGGAGTTGCATTAAGTGCAGTCGGTAAGCTTTTGACGTTTACCCCTCTTGCTCCGGCGGGAATTATAATGTTTGCCGCAGGTAATGTATCTATGGCGGGTGCTATGATTGCTAAAAACTCGCTGGGTTTCACTGAAGCCCTAACAAGGAACAGTGTTAATACTGAAGAATTGAAAGGGCTTTCAAAAGGTCTGCTTATGGATTTAGGCGGACTGGTTATAGGTTATAATGCAGGAAAATTAGGCGCACAAATAAAAGCATCAATGTTAAAATCAGGCAGCGGTGCCTTAAATGCTATTATTGCCGAAAAAGGAACAGATTTCGGGCTGTCGCTTGCCGGTGATTTAGCAATGATGGGGATTTTGCATACAAACGATAGTGCTGAGAGTCTGACTGTCGGGAACTTAATGGGTACAGCAGTTTCTACAATTCTCGGTATAAAAGCCGGCAAGATGAGTACACCGGAAACGAAACAAACACTTGAAATGCTTGTGAAAGGCGGTACTGAAACTGTTTCTGCCAGAACGACTCCTATTCAGAATCCAGAACTTGCTCAAAATATAGCTGACAATATGTCTTTAACAGATCTTGATAAACAGATAATTGCGACATTAAAAGATGGAGAACATCATGTAATTGTAACATCAGATGGCAACGAAGTTTCGGTTATAAAAAACGGCGATAACTATGATATAGAAGTGAGAGATGCAAAGTCTGCCGGAATTGAAATGGGTGCAAAATACGGAGAATACGGTTATAATCCTTATGAGGTAAGAAAGGGCAGGATGCAGCCGGGTGCATCATATACTCTTAATTGCGACAATTTCCCGGCAATCCAGCTTCCTGGCGGTCAGGTAATTGATTTGAATTCACCTGAATATATGAAAGCAATTTTAAGTCTTAAAGAAGGACAGCATTTTACAATAGGGCGTAAAGGTGATTTTCACGTTAATGACCCGAGTGGATCAGTATCAAGAAATCATCTTGTTATTTTTAAGCAGAACGGTCAGTTAAAAATTCAAGATATATCAAAAAATGGCAGTGTTATTGTTTCAGACGCTTCAATAGTGGCTCAGGCAAGACTTGCGCAGGGCAATATGATAAAAAATCAGGCGTATGAAATTAGTGAAAACAGCCTGCCTGAAATAAATCTAGCAAATCAGGAAAAAATTAATCTGAAAAATTATAAAACTCAAATTGAAAATTTACAGGAAGGTCAGGTTTTAACAATAGGACGCGAAGGAGATATAAAAACATCCGACAATTCAATGATATCACGTCAGCACCTGATTATATACAGAAGTAACGGTAAACTTAAAATTAAAGATGTATCTGCAAACGGTGCAAGAATTGAAGAAAACGGATTTTTAGACAGGATTAAAAACAAGCTTAACAATATCTTGAACAATTTTAACAATAGAGTTGAGGGTAATGTTCAGTTTACGCAGCAGGAAATTAACCTGTTAAATGCCTTCAGAAATAATCCGATAGTCAACTCTGTTCTTTCAGACCCGAAAGCGGCAAAAAATCTTGTAAAAAAGATTAATAAGATTCTTTCAGACAGAAGCATTACGCCGCCTGAAGTAAAATCTGCACTTGAAACCGGCTATGCTACAATGCGCGGATCCGGAACAATCAAGTGTACCCCTGATGATAACATTCTTAACGATATAGTTAAGCTGGCGAGCGGTGAAGATTATATAAAACATTTCGATTCCAGAACTTCTATTTCTGAAGTATATGCAAATACACCTGTTGGTGAAGTCGCAAACTGGAATGGTCAGCTTTACGTAAACAATGGCAAAGGTCTGCAAAAAATTAATCTTTCAGAAAAAAGATTCAGAAAACTTTTCCCGCCTGTAAAGAGATTTGCTACTCATCAGGGATCTGTTGGAACCTGCTATCTGGTAAGTTCGCTTGAGCGTTTGTATAGTTCTCCGCGCGGACGGGCTGAAATTTATAATCTGATAGGTGAAGATTCTGAAGGAATTTACACAAAAACGTATAACGGACAAGGGTATAAACAATATTTCAAACGTTTCGACAGTAAATATAAACATATACAGGAAGAGACCGGTTTGGCAATAATCGAGCAGGGCTTTTGTAAGAATTCAGTTCGCGACGCTCAGCATTTTAATGCGCGTGAAACAATAATTATGCAGGTAAATGAAGGCGGTTGGTCGCAAGAAGCTATTTATGGACTTATAGGTAAAAAACCGACTCTCACGTACGATGAAAATACAATGAGAAACTACATTATGAATTATGCAAATAATGAAAATATAATTATGAATTTTGGAACCATAAATCCTAACGGGTTGACAGATTTAAATGCACTCAGTCGTGAATATAATCTTTTTGCACAGCATGAATATTCTATAAAAGGGTATGACAGATATACAGACAGTGTAATAATCTCAAACCCATGGCATTCTGATGTTACAGTATCGGTGCCAATGTCGGAGTTTTTAAAGTATGCAGATGAAGTTACTGTACTGGGTCTATAATAAAAAAGAGGAATAAAAAATGAACCTGATAGAAGAATACGCAAGAATTCAGCGGCACATAAACAAGCTTACAGATATGAACAAACCCGTAAATCCTAAAATGCGGCAAAGGCAGATCCAAATCCTTCAGCAGCTTGATGACGAGTTTGTAAAAAGCAAAGAAGAGAATATTGAAGTCTACAAAGTCCGTATAAGATATAATTCAATGATGAAGTTTTTTTCGGAGCAGCTAGGTCTGCCCGTTGACAAATATGTTGAAAATATAAAATTATTGTCTCGTAAAATGGGTATTCCGGATTAAAAACAGTATAATTTAATATGCCTTATAACGGGTAATTTACAGGTTAAAAGTAGCAACGGCGCATTCGTCAAAGGCTTTTATATAATCTTCTTTCGAAATATGCAGTTCAACTTTACTGTAGTTCGGGTCAACAAAATATACAAAGTTTTCATCTATACGTGTCAATGCAAATCCATGTCCGTTTTGAAGTTCAACTTTTTCTCCGTTTACATTCAAGGCTTCATTTACTGTATGTTTTGTATTATATCTTCCGATAACCACTGCATTATCAGACTTAGAAAATTCTCTGTTTATAAAGTCAGGAGTCATTTCTTGCTGTGTATAAATTTTTACACGGTCGTTCCCGGCAAGAATTTTAAGCCCGGCGGATATTAAATTCCCGTCATTCAAGGGATCTGAACCTTTATATCCAAGATCCATGAGGTATTTTTCGGCAGCTTTTTCTATAGCTTTAACGTCAACATCTCCGTTGGAAGAATTTAAAAATCCGCCTATTTCAACGTCTTTTTTTATTATTGTATAAGCATTTTCTGCGTCAGGGAATTTAACGTCTTCATTGCCGTCTGAATTCGGTTGCAAAATCCTGGCAAAATATTTTTCTCCGCCCGGAGTTAAATTAATTGCCATAATTGCAGACATAAGCCAGCAGTCACCGTTGTAACCCTGCGAAAAGTCCATATCAATTTTCCCGTTCATAATATTTTTCTCTTTATATTTTGTATTGCGCGGGGCTGCACCAAGCAGCTGTTCCAGTTTAGTTGCATCCATCGTGCTGATTTTCTCAAGCTGCCTGTTGAATTCCGCATATACTTTTTCTCTATACTCTTTCATTCCGGCATAATCCGGCTCGCCCTCATTCCAACCGATAATTTCGTCCATGATATACGTTATATATTCTTTGCGTTTTTCAAGAGAAAGTGTAAGATATTTGTCCATGATTGATTGGATAATACTCTTGCCGGTCTGAGCCTCTACAATGTCTTTGTATCCCCAGAGGTTGTCACTGTATATCAATTTATCCAGAACTTCTACGGATGGAGTTCCTTCCAATTCATCTTTTAAAAGTGCTGTATAACCTTTTTGTGTGCCGTGTTCTGCTGTCAGAAGTTTTACTTTGCGAAGAATTTCTTTCATTTTTTTGTTGTCTGTAATCCGGGCACCCCATTCACTTTCAAGATCTTCGACAAGGGTTTTCCCTGATTTAAGTTCATAAAAAGATGAAATAATCTGAAAGTTTGACGGAGTAAGTTTCGCGATACTTTCTTTGAGAAGTTCCATATCAGTAGTCGGCAGACCTAATTTGTTTTTTGCATTGATTGCTTTGTATATGTCATCAGCAACCGGTGAATGATCTTCAATTCCGGGTATTTCCTGACCTGATTTATCATCCAGGGTGCCTTCGCGATATTCCCTTATTACAATTCCGTTTTCGTCGTAGACGACCTCTGCGGACACAAATTGGTTTATTTCTTTTTTTACAACATCGGAGATTAAATAAGCCTCATATTCTTCAGCCCTTAGCAGATCCACTTCTTGCTGTGTTTCAACAAGCTGTTCCGGAGATACTTCTGTTTCAATTCCGTTTTCATCAAGCACATAGGTACTCACAAAAGTGTTATATTGTTTTTCCTTGCGGGAAATTTGTTTACCATCCGGACTTATGGTTATTTCAAGTACCGGATGGTTGTATTCATTGTATTCTGTGTATTCGGAACCTAAAAGTTTTCCGTCTTCAAATCGTTGCTTATATGTTATATTACCGTGTTCATCATAAGAATATTTATAAGCTTTTTCTTTTGTAATTTCTCCGTTTCGCATGTCAATAGATTTTATTGTATTTCCATGATCGTCATAGTAGTATCTGCCTGTATAAACGTCATCACCCTCAACGGACACATAGCCTATGGCTTTACCTTCTTCATAAATATGGGTTAAAGGCGGTACTCCAGGAAATAATTGAAACGTTTTAACTTGAAATTTTGGCTCCGGAAATTTTTCTTTAATCTTTTCAATCGTGTAATCATCCGGATTAAATTGAGGCTTACTGTCGTTAGGATTTTGTACCTCAAGTGATTGAAACAGTATTTTATCTTCATCCGTATTTGGAGCTTTTAAAGTTGCAGGTTCTATCTTTTCAGATGTTATCCTGTCCTTAATACTTTCAAAGTTTTTATCATCACTGTTATTAATTACAGAATTTTTCACGTCTATTTTGCCGTCAGGAATTTTTCCTGAAATATCAAGATCAATAAGCGTATAAAAAGCTATCATTTCTTTTTTAGAAATGGTCGTGTTATCTCCGTCCATATTAGAGATTTTTTCAAATCTTTTCTTTCCGGTTGTATTAAACTCTGAAAAAGCATCAGAAAATAGCGACAAAAATTCTCTTTTAGAAATTTTAGCCCTGCCGTTAAAAAGCTTTTCAGTTTTTTCATTCAAAAAGTTTCTGTATTCATCACTATTTTTAAAGCTGTTTATTTCGTTATTCATACTTCTCCTATTGAGGCAAAATACAATTGTATTTTAATTTTAGATATATAATATATAAAAAATATAAACTTATTAAAGTGCTAATAAATTTTTTTCTAGTTACAAAAATTCACAGTTTTTATAACGGTCTGCTGCGTTTTGTAAATTTTTCTAAACAAAATAGCTTTTAGAGTAAATTATTCTTATGTTTGAATTTAAAATAATAGTCAGTAAAAATAAAAAGGTGTTTTGATGAAAATAAATTCTTATAATACAAATTTTTATACAGGAATAACCGGCGGCAGAAAATTTCAATGTCAGAAACCGTCATTTACAAGCTATTATGAAATTGACGGCAACAGTGCAATTTCAAGAGAGCAGGTATTTACACTTGGCACATTAATGAACAATTTCTGGCTTCAGGATACTAGAAACACTTTTTATGAAGTTAAGCGTAAAAACGTAAGCGGAAAGTTTACTGTTCACGTAAATGACTTGAAAGACAGGGCTTTCGAGGACATTATGCAGCGCAACAATATTAAAATTACTAAAACCGACAGAAAAATTTATTATTAAAAATCAAAGCGCCTTGCGGGCAACCGTGTGACGCTCTAAAAGCACCATAAGAATTGAGATGTCCGCAGGTTTTACCCCGCCTATTCGTGAAGCCTGAGCAAGTGTTTTTGGCCGGATTTTGTTTAATTTGTCTTTCGTTTCTGATGAAATATGGTCGATTTTGTCATAGTCAATGTCATCCGGAATTTTGTATTTGTCGAGTTTGCCGGCCTGTTCAACCTGAAATTCCTGACGTTTCAGATATCCGTCATATTTTATTAAAACTTCAGCCTGTTCATAAACATCACGCGGCAAATCAAGAGCAGAGGTTTCTTCGTCAATTTCTTTCAGAATTTTATATGTAATATTCGGGCGTTTGAGAAGTTCTGATGCTTTCATCCCGCGTTCCATGTGCTCTCCGTATTTTGAGAGAATTTCGTTTACTTTTTCAGTTGCCGAAATTTTGTGTTCAAAAAGTCGGGTCATTTCTTTTTCAATATTTTGTTGTTTTTCCGTGAAAATTTTAAACTGTTCGTCGCTTACAAGTCCGATTTTATGCCCGAGCGGGGTAAGTCTTGCGTCTGCATTGTCCTGACGAAGCAGAAGTCTGTATTCGGAGCGGGAAGTAAGCATTCTGTATGGATCCTGAATATCTTTTGTTACAAGATCGTCTATCAGCGTGCCGATATACGAGGAACTTCTTGACAGTTCAAGCATTTCTGAGTTATTCAGGTAGTTCACTGTGTTGATTCCTGCAACAAGCCCCTGACCTGCGGCTTCTTCATAACCGCTTGTGCCGTTAATTTGTCCGGCAAAAAATAATCCTTTAATTGTTTTTGACATAAGAGAATGACTCGTTTGAACCGCCGGAACATAATCGTATTCAACAGCATAAGCCGGTTTTATAACGTGAGCTTTTTCTAACCCCGGAAGGGTTCTGAGCATCTTAACCTGAACGTCCGCAGGCAGACTGCTTGAAAATCCTTGAATATAAACTTCATAAGTTCCTAAACCTTCCGGCTCAATAAAAATGTGATGAGAAGGGTTTGAACTGAACCTTACGACTTTATCTTCAATGGACGGACAGTAACGCGGCCCGACACCTTCTATCAAACCCTGAAACATCGGGGATTTATCCAGATTTTCTTTAATAATTCTGTGTGTTTCATCATTTGTGCGGGTAAGATAACATGGAACCTGATTTCTTACGGGTCTGTCAGGTTTAAATGAATAAAAATAAAGTTCCTCATCTCCCGGCTGGATTGTCATTTTAGAATAATCAATCGTGCGTTTGTCGACTCTTGGCGGGGTGCCTGTTTTGAGTTTTTTAAGATTAATCCCGAGTTTTCTGAGAGAATCAGAAAGCCCGATTGCAGCCATTTCTCCGAGCCTGCCAGCGCTGTAGGATTTAAGCCCGACAAAAATCCGCCCTGAAAGTGAAGTTCCTGTTGTAAGGATTACTGTTCTGGCTTTGAATTCAATTCCGAACTCATCAACTGCGCCGGTAATCACTCCGTTTTCAGCGATTAAATCCGTAATGCAGGCCTGCCTCAGGTGAATATTGTCAATCCCCTCGATTACATTTCGCATATAATTCATATACTGTTTTTTATCGGATTGTGCTCTGAGTGCGCGTACAGCAGGGCCTTTTGAAGAATTTAACATTCTCATCTGGATGTAAGTTGCGTCTGCCGCTTCACCCATAACCCCGCCGAGAGCGTCGATTTCTCTGACGATGGTGGATTTTGCTGGGCCTCCGATTGCGGGATTGCAGGGCATAAGTGCAATGTTGTCAAGGTTCAGAGAACATAAAAGAACGTTTGCACCGAGCCTTGCAGCAGCAATCGCAGCTTCGCATCCGGCGTGTCCTGCGCCGACAACTATACAATCATAATTGTTTCTTACGTAATCCATATCTGAATTATACTACAAATGAAATTTAAAAATAAAAATTTGCAAATTTTTCCGGCAAAAATTGAATAAAAAATATTTTTAGAAGCAGCTCAAAAAACTAAATTTTTATTCAAGTATAACAGCAGGGCAAGCAGACCGGACAAAAAGTCTTTTACCCCGGCGATTGAATTTCGGGACTTATATAGCAAATTCTACAAAAAAATATAAAAAGCACGTCATTCTGAGGGCTTTAGCCCGAAGAATCTCCTTACGTTTTTAGGGGATCCTTCGCCTTTGCACCCGCGATAAACGGGTACGTCTAACTCCATTCACCTTCTGCTCGTGCGGCTCAGGATGACATCGTTGATTTTACGTCATTCTGAGGACGCCAGTCCGAAGAATCCCCTTGTGGTTTAAGGGTGTCTTTGCTTGCGGCTCAGGATGACGCAGTTTTAAAAATTTTTTTTTGAAATTTGCTATATAAGCCCCTGAATTTCTCTGTTTATAAATTTGATATCCGTGTTAAGAGTTGCGCTGTTTTGAAGGGCAAGGTTAAAGTATTTAAGGCTTTCGTCGCGGTTTTGCAGATGTTTTTCAATCTGTGCCAGAATGTAAAATAAATTTCCGTTATTTCCGCAGGTTTCTATTGCCTGCAGAATTTTTGCTTCCGCGTTTTCATACTGCCCTTGTGCGGATAAAATTTTTGCGTAAATTATATAAGCTTCAACATCTTTCGGGTTCAATTCAAGAGTTTTATCAAGATACGAAAGTGCATTTTCCGGCTGTCCGGCTTCCCAGAATATTGATGCAATATTAAAATACGCCCAGCTGTAATCGGGTGAAATTTCCAGAACTTTATTAAATTCAGCAAAGGCGTTTTCTATATCGCCTGTTTCTTTGAGAATATTTGCAATATAAAAATGCGCGTAAATATCTTCATCATTCAGTGCAATCGTGTTTTGAAAATTGGCAAAAGCGTTTTCTAAATCACCCTTTTTAAGATAGCAGATGCCGAGGTTGAAGTAGGAGTTTGAATCTTCGCTGTCAGCAGCCAGAACTTTTTGAAAACATTCAATTGCGCCGTCATAGTCTTTTAGTTCAGTCAGCACAAGCCCGAGATTATAAGGAGCGTCAAGTTCTGCAGGCGAAAGTTCTATTGCTTTTTCGTAAGCCTCTTTTGCTTCCGGAAATTTTTTGAGTTTTTCGCAGGCAATTCCGAGGTTGTAAAATATTCCGCTGTCTTCGGGAAGTGCATTCCTGAGATACAGAAAATGCCCGAGAGCTTCATCTGCATATCCCGTGTCAAGGAGAAGCACCGCAAGTTTGCGCCGGGCGTCAAGGTTCGTTTCATCCTGACTTAAAATGTTTTGAAGTTCTTCTATCTTTTCTGCTTTTGACATACGTATATAATAACAATTTGTTTAAATATTTTCAACCTGTTAATAAATAGATAGATATTGCTTTTTTGCGGTAAAAAGTTTAAAATACATTTAAAGAAAATAAGGAGAGTTTGAAATGAAATTAAAAATATTATCTTTAATAATGGCTTTAATGGTATTTGCGGGATGTGCATTTGCGGGGCCTTTGAGTGCAAACGCAAAGACAAAAAGAATTCCGGCAGGAACAAAGTTTTCTCTTGAACTTTTGACTCCGGTAACATCTGTTTCCGGACGTTCTGGCTCACAGTTTTCGGCTGTGCTTGTGAATGATCAGAGCGAAGGCAGTGATGTCATTCTTCCGTCAGGCTCGCTTGTCAGAGGAACAGTCAGCAAAATAGTAGAGCCGCAGAGAATGTCAAAAGGTGCAATTTTGTATATGGATTTTGACCACGTAGTAACCCCGAACGGGAGACAGCTTCCGCTTACTCTTTCAATTGTCGGCAGAGAAGATTTGACTTATGACGGCGGAATTCAAAACGGCAGCGGATTTGGCGATGCTTTCAGAAAAACCATGAAAAAAAGCGGTGATATTACACGTAATGCAGTAAACTGGGGAAATGAAACCTTTGAAGATCCGGCAGGCGGATATTTTAGAATAATTACGGTTCCGGTCTGCGCAATAGGCGGTGCTGTCGGAAGTGCAGGGTTTTTCGTTTACGATACAATTGCCGATATGATACGAAAAGGCGCTGAAGTCGATTTACATTCAGGCGAAGTCTTGAACGTAATTCTTGTCGAGCCTGTTGATGTGCCTGTAATTTAGAATCTGTATTTTCCTGAGCAAAATTTTTTTTGACGGGTTTTAGGTATATAGAGAAAATATTACAGGAGTTCCGGTATGAAAATTCTGCCGCTGGCATTCACAACTTATACAAAACCCGCCCAGGATAGCGGCAGGTCAAAGTTTAATATTTCACTGAATTTTGAAGGAAAAGACAGTTTCAAACGTTCGGGTTCTTTTTTCGAAAAACATATTTCAGATTTGCATAGTGACATTGAAAGTATTGTTAATCCTTATATCGAACAGCATAAAACCCGATTTTTGCAGCTCGGTAAAATAGGCTATGATTCACAGGAGAAATTAAAGCTTATCAACAAATATGAAACCGGACTTATGCAAAAGAAGCTATCAGCTTTCAATTCGGATGAATTTGCGAGTGCTGCACAAAATGCAAATTTGTATGAAAAGTACATGGAAAATATAAAAGAGTTTGAACGAACCGAACAGTTTGTAAAATCTCATCCCGTGTATTCTACTGACAAAATTTTAAATACAATTGAAAAAGGAAAAATAAAAATTCACAGGGATGACGCCTATTTTGAACAGCTTAAGCCTTTTTACGACAAATATCAATCTGTAAAGCAAAGTATGGATTTAGAATTTGCACGGATAACTTCCAAAAACAATCCGGAATTTTTTGAAAAAATCAAAAAGCTTGATGAACAAAATAAGACTGCTGTAATGTTGTTTCTTGTATCAGGCTATCCTGATGCTGCAGAAATAACAAAAGAAGCCGGTGAAATTGTTAAATGCTGCAAAAACGGCAAAGTTTCTTACGATATATTAAAGAAGTTTGAAAAAGTAAATTATAAAATACAGAAATTTCAGAAAGACCGTCAGGATAATTCTGCCGTATTAGAGTCAATAGACAAATTTCTGGAAGAAAACAAAAATTACCGTATGGATAATCTTTCAGAGGAAGAAATTCACGGAACTTATAAAACACTTTTAAGTATGACTGATGAGGTAATATCAGGTTCTATCAGGGCGTTGAATGACTATAATACCGCGCACCCTGTAAAGCTAAGCCCGCGAATTACTGACCGTGCTTTTAAGATTCAGGCAAAAGTAAACAGGGCAATTAATAATCTTATTCAGGAAGAAAAAGAAAAATTTTACGGGAGAATTAATTCTGAGTACTAAAGATCCTGAAGGTTACAGGTTGAATATTAGCTCCGTATCACCTCAATAATTATGGGACTTATATAGCAAATTTTACAAATATTATAAAAAACATGTCATCCGGAGGCGTCAGGCGTAGGATTTCCGGAAAAATAATACGTCATCCTGAGCAGCACGAGCAGAGGGTGAAAGGCGTCAGCCGTACCCGTTTATCGCAAGTGCGCAGGCGAAGGATCCCCTTAACAATACGATGAGATTCTTCGGTAACTACGTTCCCTCAGAATGACGTAAAACAGCATGTCATCCTGAGGCGTTAGCCGAAGGATCCCAGGAAAAACCCGACGGGAGTCTTCGCTTTGCTCAGAATAACACGACAGAGTGTGAATGTTCTTAGGGCATTCAATTCCAGAAATGACAAAAATAAATTACATTTCCTTGAAAATCGTGACAAACTATGTTAAAATAAAAATAACAAACGTGAAAAAAAAGGGGCAAAAGTATGAAAAGCACACTATTATTGGATTTTAGGGGGGAGGGGGCACCCGTAAAGTAAGTCCCTGACGGGTTTTACGCTTGCCGAGGTGTTGATAACCCTTGGCG
Source organism: Candidatus Gastranaerophilales bacterium (assembly GCA_944322665.1). Classification (GTDB taxonomy): domain Bacteria; phylum Cyanobacteriota; class Vampirovibrionia; order Gastranaerophilales; family Gastranaerophilaceae; genus Scatenecus. The sequence continues at coordinate 18,783 of CALUPM010000026.1, forward strand.
TAATCGGCATAGTTGCCGCAATGACATTTCCCTCAATTGTTGCAAAATACCAGAAAGTCGTAACTGTCAATCAGTTAAAAAAAGTTTACAGCACTCTTTTGCAGGCAATAGATCGTTCAGTCGCCGATCACGGGGAAGTTTCCGAGTGGAATTTAGGTTCAATGTCAGGCGGTGTGAATGAAACAGCCGGACAAAAAAAGAACACCTTGATATTTTTGTAAACACCTATATCCTTCCTTATTTTTCAAAAATCAGAGATGTTGAATATACCTCATTTAAATCTATAGGTTACAAGCAGGTATTAAATCTTGATGGCAGTATTAGCAGTAATGATTTGAACCGTAATGAAGAAATAATTATTTTAAATGACGGCACTATAATAGGAGTATATATGGATAATTCTGCAAACCAGGGGACAGAAGAAAACCCTATTTGGATTACAACCAATGTTTTATTTAATGTTGATATAAACGGCTTAAAGAATCCGAATACCATAGGCAAAGATATATTTGTCTTTATGCTGAATACAAAGACATCAAAATTCAGTTTTTATAAATATGCAGATCGTGGGAGAGAAAATTATTTAAATCTTTGTCAAAAGCGTTATGGCAATAGCAGGCATTGTGGAATGCTAATCCTGATTGACGGCTGGAAAATCTCTGACGATTACCCGTGGTAATTGGACAATGAATTACTCCCCGACCCTGTTTCTTCCGCTGTTTTTGGCGGAATAAAGCCGCTTGTCCGCGCATTCAATGATTTCGGAAGGTGTGGCGCCGTCGTGCGGGTAGGTCGCAACGCCGAGGCTTATTGTAACCTGACCTTCCCTGTCATTGCTTAATTTGTACCTGTTGCTTGCAACCCTGTCACAGATTTTTTGTGCAGTGCCTGCTGCCTCTTCTTTCGGGGTGTTTGGAAGAATTATACTCATTTCTTCTCCGCCGTAGCGGCAGACAATATCCGTTGCACGGACATTTTTTTTGAGAGTATGCGCAACCTGTCTTAACACTGCATCCCCTGCCTGATGCCCGAAGGTATCGTTGAATTTTTTAAAGAAGTCAATATCAAGAATAATCAGTGAAAATTCCCTGTCGTAACGTTTGGCATTTTCAACCATCATAAGCATCTGTTCCTGAAAATACCGGTGGTTGTAAAGTTCAGTAAGCCCGTCCGTTGTTGCAAGTTTGTACTGCTGCTCAAAGTCGCGGGATTTTATAAGATACTTGACGATAAAAGCCGATATAAACGCCAGAAGCGCCAGCATAAGAGGATAAATTACCTCAAGCCAGATGTTAAAGTATTTCATCAGATAGTATGAAATTAATATATAAATCAAATACAGCGATACAGAAGCAAGCGAAGCAGTAAACGCTGAAGCTATCCGCATTATGCAAAATCCTGTAAGTAAAGCAAGAATTATCCCTGTAAAAGCAGTAACCGCTTTATCGGCCTTGACTATAAAGTTGTTGTCAAGGAAGTTGTTCAGGTATGTCGCCTGAACTTCTACTCCGGGAACGGTTTTGCCTGTCGGGGTCGTTTTGATGTCAAAAAGCGCTGATGCTGTTGTTCCAAAATATACTATTTTATGTTCAAAATCAAATCCCGCATCTTTAGCTTCGCCGTTGATGACTTTAATAAGCTTGTACATCGGAACCTGTGTGTAGGCGCCGTTCGGGCCGTACCAGTTGAGAATTACTCCGCCGTCTTTGTCCGTGAAAATTTTGCGTTCTCCCAGTATCAAATTTGCATCTTTATCAATTACAAAATTCTTAGTATTAATTTTTTCATCCCCTTGAAGGTTAATAGCTGCAAGTGCGACTTTCAAACCCAGCTGCGAATAGTATTTGTCCTGATATTTTACAAAAAGCGGCATTTTTCTTAAAATCCCGTCGTCCGCTCTTGAAACATTTATCATTCCTATATTGTCAGTAACTCTTAAAATCCCTTCAAGAATGCTTCTGCAGTTTGAAAAAGTAAGGTCGTCAAAGTTTATATCGGAATAGTTAGTGACATTCACCGCAAGCGACTCCGGTAATTGAGGGGGTGTTCTTAAATCCTCCGGCTGGTTGTCAAGGTTCATTGCCGTGAATACGTTTTTATACTTCGCCATTGCCGCCACAAGCGCTTCGTCGGCATTCACAGGGCTTTTCATGGATTTGACGAACATAAGGTCAAATGCAATGATTTTCGGGTTTTGAGTTTCCAGATAATCAATCAGTTTTACGTAAACTTCTCTCGGAAGAGGCCATTCTCCGTAATGATCAAGAATATATTCATAAGTAGCTTCGTCAATTGCAACTATCACAATATCTTTATCCGGCTGCTTTGTGTTTGCATTTATCATAATGTTCTGGCGCAAATCAAAAGTTCTGTTTTCAACCATGTCGATAAAAGCGTTAAAATTCGTACTTTTCAGGCTGAAAAATACCGCTACGCAAAATAACACCAGCCAAATTGAATATAAAATTTTCTTTAACATTACACTCTTCCCTGATTAAACTGAAAATTAATACTATTTCACATTCTCAGTATAATTGATAAGGGATGTTTTGGCAACAAAATTTTTAACTAAAAATTGCTTTTCTAGAATAAAATTGTTTAACTTTAATATTTCGGTAGAATATGCCAGTTCATCCGGCTTTTGTAAATATCTTAACAGACATTGTTCGTGCAGATTCATAATTTTGATTTACCCGTAATAAATGTACCAACCTGATGTGTATTCCTATTATTTCAAATTCCGTTTTAAATAACATCAACCTTTTATATAATACTTTTTAGTTTTTCTAATATAAATGCATGAAATTGTACAGGGGCAGAGTAAACAAATATTAAAAAACGCTTGATATTTTTTATTTTGCGGTATAATATTTAAGTAGTCGAAATTTACAATTATCAAGTTTGGAATCTTGAAACAAAGAAAGAGGTTAAAAATGAAAGAAGGAATTCATCCGAATTATAAAAAACAGGTAATCAAATGTGTTTGCGGCAACGAAATTGAAACAGGTTCAGTCGGCGAAAACATCACTGTTGAAATCTGCAACAACTGCCATCCGTTCTACACAGGACAGCAGAAAATCCTCGACTCTGAAGGAAGAGTTGAAAGATTTAACAAACGTTACGGCAAAAAATCATAAGTTTATATTTGTAACAAAAATTTCAAATAATACCACGCTTTTTAAAGGTGTGGTATTATTTTTTTAGACGGGAGGAACTTATGGAAGGAAACAATCAGCCGGTAGTAAATTTAATATCAAAGCCGGAAAATATGCTTAAAACAGTTTATACAGCTTGCCGCACCTGCTACAGCGCGGATATGCCGATTAATATTTATAACAGCACGGATGACGAGGAAAAAATGCTTAAACTGATTGAGCGAGTTATTTCGTCAGGTCATTATTCAACCATTGAGCATATTCAGGTGAGTTTTGCAATCTCAAATGTTTCAAGAGCGTGTACCCACCAGCTTGTAAGACACCGTCACATGTCTTTTTCCCAGAAATCTCAAAGATATGTTAAAGAAAAAGGACAGTTTGATTATATCATTCCTCCGACAATTGAAAAAAATCCGGAATTAAAAGAGAAATTCGTATCATTTATGGGTGAAATCTCAAATCAATATCAAGAATTCGTAGAAGCTGGTATTCCAGCAGAAGATGCAAGGTTTGTTCTTCCTAACGCTGCTGCAAGTTCAATGGTCGCAAGCCTTAACCTCAGAGAAATGATTCATCTTGCAAACCTTCGGCTTTGCACAAGGGCGCAGTATGAAATAAGAACTCTTGTAAGAAAAATGTGTGAGGCATTGACGGCAGAAGAGCCGTGGCTTAAGCCTTATCTTGTGCCTAAGTGCGAAAGACTCGGCTTCTGCGATGAGGACAAATCCTGCGGCAGAAAACCTACAAAAGAAGCGTTTTTGAATGTTCAGCCTGTATAAAAAATATTTGGAATTCATAGACCGCACGCTTGAAAAGGAGTTTGAAAGCCAGAAACCTTTTATTAAGTGCCATAAAGCTTGTTCTTTATGCTGTGAAAGCGGCGATTATCCTCTCTCCCGCCTTGAGATGGAATATTTGATGGCAGGACTTCCGGAGCTTGAGGTTTCCGTACAAAAGAAAATCCGTTCTGAAATCAGGGGGCTTCTTGACGTAAAATCAATGTCAGACGGACATATTATGCACAGATGCCCGTTTTTGTCGGAGGACAAAACCTGCTTTTTATATGAAAGGCGCGGGCTTGTCTGCCGCACACACGGGCTTGCCAGTTTTGAAAATTCTGCAGAAGGTGTTTATATAAAGCTTCCCCGATGTGCAGATGAAGGGCTTAATTATTCTGAAGTCTTTGACGGAAAAGAGGTTCAGATTTGTAAATTTAAAGATTTCGGCGTAAAATCTCCGGTTGAACACTCCCTGAGTCTTAATTTTTATGAAAGAAATCTTCCTCCGGAATTTGTAGACCTTGAATTCGGGGAAATCCGCCCGATGCTTGGATGGTTCGTTCAAAAACAATAAGAATTTACAAAAATTAATCAACAGGCAATTTCCGGCATAAATTTTTTTTTATATAAACAGGACATAAAACACAGGGGAAATAATGTATGCCGGACAGATTAACGTACAGTGCATCGTGTATGGATTACTGGTATAACAGCAATGTAAATACAACGTTGCTCGGGATTGAAACTAAAATTGCATCAAAAAAGATGAATGCCGCAATATTTAACGGCATAGCTTATGATACGAAAAGCGGCGCTTCAATGATTGTTGATTTGAAATTAGGGCATAATTATGATAAAAATGCAATAGTCGGGCAGAATTTAAGAATCAGAAACAATTTCGGGGACGGATCAATTTCGACACAGTTCAGGTATTCTCCGTGCACTGTAAATGTTCCCGTTGCGGAGAACACCTCTGTGTATTTAAATCCGCATGCAGTTGCAAAATACAATTTCACTTCCAAAAATTGGGATGCAGGCGCTGGTGCTTTTTTAGGGGTCACGCAAAAGTTTAAAAATAATCTTTCGATTTCGCTGGAAGGTCAGAGGTATAATATCCAAAATCCTTCAGAAAACAGAGGCAACTGGGGGGTCAATGTTATTTTGTCAAAAACTCTGTAGCGATAAAGCGAGGAGTGAAGGGTGAGGAGAGTTGAGAAAGGCGATAAGACTGCAGGGCGATAAGGCGATAAGTTCTTATCAGAGTGAGGAGTGAAGGGTGAAGGGTGAAGGGAGTAGAACGGGTGAATGGTTGAACAGTTGAACGGGTGAAAGGTTTGTTTCTGAATAGGATACTAAGGCGCTAGGGCACTAAGGCGCTAAGAGGTTACGTTTTGCAAGGCGATAAGACTGCAAGGCGATAAGGCGATAAGTTCTTATCAGAGTGAGGAGTGAAGGGTGAAGAGTGAAGGGGGTTGAATGGGTGAATGGTTGAAAAGTTGAAGGGTTTGTTTCTGAATAGGATACTAAGGCGCTAGGGCACTAAGGCGCTAAGAGGTTTCGTTTTGAAAGACGTTAGGACGTTAGGACGATAAGTTCTTATCAAAGTGAAGAGTGAAGGGTGAAGCGTGAAGGGAGTTGAACGGGTGAATGGTTGAAAAGTTGAAGGGTTGGTGGTTACGTAAAATAATCCCCTCTCCCCTTGTGGGAGAGGGTAGAATTTTTTAATGAGCGCAGCGAATTTAGAAATTCGGGTGAGGGGTTTGTTAAATGAAAAGTGAAGAGAGTTGAAGGGTCGTTGTTTTCGGGAAAAGATACTAGGGCGCTAAGGCACTAAGAGGTTTCGTTTTGAAAGACGTTAGGACGTTAGGACGATAAGTTCTTATCAAAGTGAAGAGTGAAGGGTGAAGCGTGAAGGGAGTTGAACGGGTGAATGGTTGAAAAGTTGAAGGGTTGGTGGTTACGTAAAATAATCCCCTCTCCCCTTGTGGGAGAGGGTAGAATTTTTTAATGAGCGCAGCGAATTTAGAAATTCGGGTGAGGGGTTTGTTAAATGAAAAGTGAAGAGAGTTGAAGGGTCGTTGTTTTCGGGAAAAGATACTAGGGCGCTAAGGCACTAAGAGGTTACGTTTAAAAAGGCGATAAGGCTGCAAGTTGATAAGACTCCGCACCATTTTGTCATGTTGAGTTTATTTCAGGATTTCTACGTCATCCTGAGGCTTTAGCCGAAGGATCTTCTGAAAACGCGATGGGATTCTTCGGTCGCAAGGCTCCCTCAGAATCTCCTTCACTCAAGCCTTCGCACTCTGCTCGCAATCCGCTCGAACGCAAAAAGGCGTTCTCATCGCAGCCGGCAGTTTTTAGTGGTGTAATTCAACATAAAAAAAACGGCCCCGGCGCGATTGTCTTGGATTGCTCGCGCTAAACGTGCCTCCGGTTGAGTGTATCAAGAACTACGTTCTTTCTCCACTCAAGCCTTCGCACTCTGCTCGCAATCCGCTCGAACGCAAAAAGGCGTTCTCATCGCAGCCGGCAGTTTTTAGT
>CALUPM010000027.1 GCA_944322665.1 Candidatus Gastranaerophilales bacterium
GGGTTGCACCCGTAAGTTTTTTGACGCCCTTAATTATGGCATGATTTCTGTCCTGATGAATGTCTGCGCCCATTCTCCTGAGTTCCGGAACCTGCATGAAACGGTTTTCATAAAGGCTTTCGGTAATAATTCCGACGCCGTTTGCCGTTGTCAGAAGCGTCATCGCCATTGACTGCAAATCTGTAGGAAATCCCGGATAAGGCTGGGTTATGAAATTGATAGAATTAAGTCTGTTTTTGCAGCTTACTTCAAGGGAATTAGGCTCAATAAGTTTGATATTTGCACCCATCTTGAGAAGTTTATCCGTAAAGAACGTCAGATGTGCAGGAAAAACATCTCTTATTATTGCCTTGCCTCTTGTTGCGATAATCGCCGTCATAAATGTTCCGGCTTCAATTCTGTCCGGAATTGTCGTGTATTCAATCGGGTGAAGCTGTTCCTGCTTAACCCCGTTTATGACGATTTCCGAAGTTCCGGCGCCTGATATGTCTGCGCCCATTGCGTTTAAGAAGTTTGCAAGGTCAACTATTTCCGGCTCCTGTGCTGCGTTTTGAATTCTCGTTGACCCGTCTGCCAGAACCCCTGCAAGCATAAGGTTTTCAGTAGCACCTACTGACGGAATATCCAGATATATATCCGTTCCTGTTAAACGTGAAGCTTTTGCATGCACATAGCCGTTTTCAATTTTTATTTTTGCACCCAGTGCCTCTAAGCCTCTTATATGAAAATCAACTCTGCGCTCTCCTATTGCGCATCCTCCCGGAAGTGCGACTATTGCTTCTCTGCATCTTGAAATTAACGCCCCCAGAACTATGAACGACGCGCGCATTTTGCTGACCAGTTCGTATTTTGCGGTTATGTTTGTAATATCTGATGCGTCAATTGTTATTGATTTTTCCTGCTTGTCGTAAAAAGTTTTTGCCCCGAGTTCGGCAATTACGTTCAGCATAATCTCAACGTCCGTCAAATCAGGAACATTGTAAATCTTTGTTGCGCCTTTTGCAAGAAGCGCCGCAGCCATTAGTTTAAGCACGGAGTTCTTCGCTCCTCCGATCTTAACCTCGCCTCTTAACGGGGTGCCGCCTTTTATGTAATATTTTTCTGTCACTTTTCCTCCGGAAAGAAACTGTCTTTTGTTTTTGAAAATATTTACTACATACATGATAATACAACAATATTTCAAGATGTAAATAAGTTAAATAATGTAAAGAATATATAAATTCGATGTTATTAAATCTTTATAATATCTTGCATGCAAAAATCAAATTTTATAATATTAGAAATAGATAAGGGGTATTTTATGACGGACATTCAAAAAAGGATTTTGATAGTAGACGATGACGATGAAATCCGTGATTTGCTTGAATTTGACATTTCTCACAGCGGATATTTTGTAGATACGGCGCGCGACGGGCTGGAAGGGCTTAACAAAGCGCTAAATAACGCGTATGATTTAATTCTTCTTGATGTTATGATGCCGAAGATGAACGGGTTTGACGTTTGCAAAAACATCCGGCAGGCAAAACTTGCAATTCCTGTTTTGATGCTGACGGCAAAGGGTACAATTGACGACAAAACAGAAGGCTTTGACTGCGGGGCGGACGATTATCTTGTAAAACCGTTTGATATTCAGGAAGTTCTACTTAGAATCCGTGTTCTTTTAAGAAGAAACCATTTTGAAGAAGAAAAACCGCTCTCTAATGAAATTTTGAAAGCCGGCGACATAGAAATTTTTCCGGAAACTCTTGAATGCACCGTAATAAACAAGCGTGTGAAACTTACGCCGACCGAGTTTGAAATTTTATACTGTCTTATGCAGCATTTTAACAACCCGGTTACTCTTGCGACACTTCTAGACGAAGTCTGGGGATACGACAGCGACGAAGATGTCAGAATGCTCAGAGTCCACGTCGGCGGTTTGAGAAATAAAATCGAACCCGCGCCGAAAACTCCGAAATATCTTCACACCGTGACTAACGTCGGCTACAAACTTACACCTTTTGCGGAAATTTAATTTATGAGTATGTTTAAATTTAACAGGCTTAAAATAGTCGAACAAATCGCGATAGTTTTTTTCTTTGCGGTTCTTATTCCGATGTCTGTGAGTGCATTTATCATCAACAACGTCAACCAGCAGTCAATAAGGTATCAGCTTAGAGAATCCGCTGTATTGATTTCAAATATTGTGTCTGACGAGATTGATTTTTTTACCGACACGGTGACCGGAAACCTTGAACAGCTTGCGCTTTCTCTGAAGTATTTTAAAAATCAGGCAAAGAGGACGCAGTATCTGGATGACGTCAGAGCAAGCATGCAAAACTGCGAAGAACTTGTTGTTGTTAAATCGCAGCATGAAGCGGACATAATCCGTGAAAATAATAAGTTACACAACAAAGCAACTATTGCAGTTCCTCTGAGTGACGGCGAAGTTCTTGTTGCAACCTATTCGCTTGTGGAATTGCAGGATGAACTTTTTAATGCACTTGAGGATGACAGCCGGCAGATTTACGTCCTGACCGATGACGGAAAACTTATTGCAGCACACAACTTTACCGACGAAGATTTTAAAAAAACAATGTCGCTTCTGCCAAAAAATATGAAGGTCGGAAAGCCCGTAATTTTCGGCGACACAAAAAACCAGCCGCTTGTCTATGTAGCAAAAGACAACCCGAAAATTACAATCATTGTTAATACAACCGAGGCGGTTACTGACAGAACAATTTATAAAGGCAGATTAAAAATTATCCTCTCTCTCATTGCCGCAACCCTTGTAATCCTTTTTGTCGGGGCTTTATACACCTTTTATCTTTACATCAACATCCGTCAGCTGTTTAAAGGTATAATAGCGCTTTCAAAAGGAAACTATGAACGCCAGATAAGACTTCTTGTAACAGCCTTCACCCCTCATGAAATTGTTTTTCTGGCGCATGAATTCAACAAAATGGCAAGTGAAATTTACAAGTCTTACAAACAGTTGAAAAAGAATAACAAAGAACTTAAACAGCTTAACGAATTCCGCTCAAACCTGATTGACACGGTCAGCCACGAATTGAGAACTCCGCTGACAAGCATTCAGGGCTACACTTCTCGATTGATGAGAACCGATATTACAATAGACGAAGAAACAAGACAAAAATCTTTGAGAATAATTAAAGAACAGTCAGACAGACTGAAACGTTTGATTGAGGATTTGCTGACAATTCCAGATATTGAAGGAATGAGATTAAGAACGGATATCGAGAGCGTATATCTGCCGGAGGTTTTTGAAACTTCACGGATACTTGTAAAAAACAAGGATAACAAAGAAATTATAATAAATGTTGCGGAGGATTTTCCGAATGTATCAGGTGACAAAACAAGATTGGAGCAGGTATTTGTAAACTTAATCGAAAACGCGGTCAAGTACGCAAAACCTGATACAAAAATAGTTGTAGATACTGCACTTGTGAACGGGAAAGCAAAAGTTTACGTCAAAAACGAGTGCGACGTGATTCCGCCAAAGCAGTTGAAAAAACTGTTTGAAAAGTTTGTGCGTCTGGACGACAATACAACAAGAACAACCGGAGGAACAGGATTGGGATTGTTTATCGTTAAAGGTCTTGTCGAGGCAATGGACGGAACAATAGAACTTCATTCAGACAAAATTATCGGGTTTTGTGCGGAAGTTACCCTGAAACTAGCGTCCGCTGACGAGGTTTTGAATGCAGAGAGCCGTTGATTTTTTAATAAATAACGTTCAAAAAACGGAAATTCCAGTGGCGGCGATTGTTGTGAAAGACGGCGAAATTATCGCCGCCGCCTGCAACAGAAAAGAAGCTGAAAACGATGTGACTTCGCACGCTGAAATTCTTGCCTTAAGAGATGCTTCAAAAAAACTCGGAAGATGGCGTCTTCAGGACTGCGAAATGTATGTGACGCTTGAACCCTGTCCGATGTGCGCGTGGGCAATTCTGCAGTCAAGGATTAAGGCGGTTTACTACGGGTCTTATGATGTAAAATACGGCGCTTTCGGGTCTGTAATTGATTTGAGAAAATATTCCGGCTCAAAGACGAAAGTTATCGGCGGAATTATGGAAAAAGAATGTGACGAAATCCTGAAAAATTTTTTTGAGGGCTTAAGATGATTGCAAAAGAAAAAATGGACGAACTGGTCAAAAAATACGAAACCGAAAGTTTTATCTCCCCTGATCCGGTGAGTATTCCGCATACTTTTAAAGATAAAAAAGACATCGAACTTGCAGGATTTATTTCCTCTCTTGTCGCATACGGAAGCAGGAAAGTTTTTTTGAAAAAACTTGACGAACTTTTTAAAATCGCGCAGAATGAACCTTTGAATTTTATTTTAAATTTCGAGCCGGAAATTCTCGGGGATTTTAACTACAGGTTCGGGAAAACTGCTGATTTTGCGGAGATTTTTAAAATTCTCCGCACTCTGTACGAAAAAGACGGAGGGCTTGAAGAACTTTTCAAATACGGTTACAATCAGGCGCCTGACTCTGACGAAAAAGCAGGGAAGATGTTCCAGACAGTGACGGATTATTTTTATTCAAGAGTTTCTTCAAAAGCCGGACAGGGATTTTATTTTATGATACCTGACCCGAAAAACGGCGGCGCAATGAAAAGAATGTGTATGTATTTAAGGTGGATGGTCAGAAAGCCGCCGGTTGATTTCGGCATCTGGAATTTTATGCCGCAGTCGGAACTTTTGATTCCGCTGGATGTGCACGTTGCAAGAATTTCAAGAGAAATGGGGTTATTGACAAGGAAACAGAACGATTTTAAGGCTGTTCTGGAACTTACTGAAAACCTCAAAAAGTTTGACGCAAAAGATCCTGCAAAATACGATTTTGCTATGTTCGGACTCGGGGTTGACAGGTAAGTTATACCATTATAATTAATAGTCTTACAGGGTATAAACAAACTTTATTTTTATGATATTCTTGTTTTATGAAGAAACGGGTTTATGTTGTTGTTTTAGTACTGGTATTTTGTGTTTTGTTTTTGAAGGCGTGCGTAAGGCGCGACTATCCGGATAACGGGGAAGTGAGGAATTCCGTTCAAAAAGAAGTTGTCTACACAGAATTTCCCCCTTCACAAAAGACAGTAAGGATTGACGGGGTTGACTATCTTCAATCGCAGGCGCCAATCGGAAAATTCGGCGGAGAAATTCACTCCTCAACTATCGGCGAAGGTCCGAAAACTTTTAACCCGTTTAATTCCAAAGATAATATTTCGACTTTAATGTCGGATATTATGTATGACGGGCTTTTGTCTACCGACGCAGAGACCGGCGAGCCGATTCCAAAACTTGCAAAATCTTTTGAGATAACAGGAAATGATTATATAATTCACCTCCGCCGCGGGGCAAAGTGGTCTGACGGAAAAGAAATTACGGCAGATGATGTTGTTTTTACGTGGCAGAACATAATTTTTGACGGGTTCGGAAACACTTCAACACGGGATTCTCTGGTTATTGACGGCAAGCTTCCGGCTGTTGAAAAAATCGACAAATATACAGTAAAATTTTCAACTATACAACCTTTTGCTCCGTTTATCAGAATGCTTTCAACCTCAATTGCGCCGAAACATGTTTTCGAGCCGGCAGTCAAAAAAGGTAAAGATTATTTTTACACGTTTTTGTCAACCAACACAGACCCGAAAACTTTTGTAACTTCAGGTGCTTTCCGGCTTAAAGAATACGTGCCCGCCCAGCGTGTAGTGTTTGAACGTAATCCGGATTATTACATTATCAACAAAAACAACGAAAAACTTCCTTATCTGGACAGGCTTGTTTATTATATAGTCGGGGATTTGAACAATGAAGTCTTGAAGTTTGAAGGGGGCGAACTTGATATTATAAACCTTCAGGGGGCAAACGTTGCAAGGTTTAAGGAGCGCGAGGCGCATTCGGATTACAAAATCTACAACCTCGGGCCAAATACCGGCACAATGTTTCTTTCAATGAACCTTAACGACCGCACAAACAAGGACGGTAAATTTTACGTAAATCCGATGAAGCAGAAATGGTTCAGAGATGTAAATTTCAGGCTTGCCTGCGACTATGCGATTGACAGAAAAAACATGGTTTTGAATATTGCAAACGGACTCGGCGAACCTCTTTACACAGCAGAAAGCCCGAATTCAATATTCTTAAACAAAGCCCTCAAGCCTTACCCGAGAGATGTTGAAAAATCAAAAGAATATCTGAAAAAATCAGGGTTTTACTGGGATAAAAAAGGGCATCTTCTGGACAAATACGGAAATCACGTTGAATTTGACCTTTTAACCAACGCCGGAAACACCGAACGTGAAGCAATCGGGGTTATGGTAAAGCAGGATCTTGAAGATTTAGGAATGAAGGTCAATTTTAAACCCGTTGAATTCAACACTCTTGTCAATAAACTCGTCAATACTCTTGACTGGGATATGGTCATAATGGGTCTGACAGGAAGCCTGCTAGAGCCGAACGGCGGCAAAAACGTCTGGATGTCTGACGGAACTTTACACATGTTCAACCAGCGTCTTGAGGGTGACGAAAACAGCCGCAGGTTTGACTGGGAAAAAGAAATTGATGATGTTTACGTAAAAGGTGCACTTGCAACAAGTTTTAAAGAGCGTAAAAAATATTACGATGAATACCAGCGGATTGCATACGAACAGAAACCTTTTATTTACATTTATTCGCCGCTTATAATAACCGCGATAAGAACGAAGTTTAAAAATGTATATCCGTCTGCGCTGACAGGGGTTACGTACAATCTGGAGGAAATTTATATTGATAAAGGGCAATGAAAATAATAGTTTGCCGCAATTTTAATATCAGGAGAAAAAATGCAAATTTTAATATATATATTAAAAAGAATACTTCAATCAATCCCGCTATTGATAATAGTTTCAATATTGAGCTTTTTTATCATAAGGCTTTCGCCGGTTGATCCGCTTGCGGAACTGCGGTTAAATCCGTCGGTTTCAAAAGAAACCCTTCAAAAAGAAACGGAACGCTTAGGACTTGACAAACCCATAATCGTTCAATACGGCAAATGGGCAAAATCATTTTTGCAAGGGGATTTAGGAATAACTTCAAACGGCGAGCAGGTGAGTACTAAATTAAAGGAAAGAATACCGAACACACTTCTTCTTGCTGTTGTCGTAATTTTTATGACATGGATTGTCGGAGTTCCTCTGGGTGTTCTTGCGGCATTAAAATGGAAGTCGCCGGCGGACAGAATTTTGACGGTTTTAACAAGTATCGGCATGGCAATTCCGTCATTCTTTTTTGCGGTTTTGCTGCTGTTGTTTGCGGTAAAAACAGGCTGGTTTCCGGTCGGAGGGCTTACATCGTCAAACTTTGCGGAGATGTCATTCGGCGGAAAAGTTCTGGATATCACACACCACCTTGTGCTTCCCGTAACTGTTTTGTTTACGATTTCTCTTGCAGGGCTTCAGCGGCAGATGAGGGCTAATCTTCTTGATGTTCTTGACAGCGATTATGTGAAATTTGCAAAAGCGAAAGGACTTTCAGAATTCAAAGTCGTCTATAAACATGCTCTCAGAAATGCTATCAACCCGATGATTACACTTCTGGGGTTTGAATTTGCGGGACTTTTAAGCGGGGCTGCGCTGACAGAATACGTTTTTCAATATCCGGGACTGGGGCGTTTGATTTTGGAAGCCGTTTTAAGGTCAGACATAAATCTTGTTATGGCATCTTTGATGATGGGTGCAATTATGCTTATTTCAGGCAATTTAATCGCAGACATTCTTTTAATTATCACAGACCCGAGAATAAGAGTTAAGGGAGGTGTTTCATGATAAAAGAAGTTCTGCAATCACTCTGGAAAGACAAGTTTGCCCGTGCCGCTCTGATTGTTCTCGGGATAATTTATCTTGCTCTGTTTTTTGCAGATTTTATCGCACCTTATACAAAAGATTTTTCGGATAGAACAATGGCTTATGTGCCGCCGTCTAAAATCTTTACGATTGACGAAAACGGAAAACTGTCCAAACCTTACACCTACAACTACCGCCGTGATTTTGACGGTGAAAATTTGAGGATTGTTTATTCGCTTGACAGAAGCCAAAAACATTACATAAAATTCTTTGCGCAGGGAGAACCCTACAAATTTTTAGGGCTTATTCCGATGAAGCGCCACCTTGTGACAACAGATGAGAGTGGAAGATTATTTTTGCTCGGAACCGACATTAACGGGCGGGATGTTTTTTCGCGCCTGCTTTTCGGCGGAAGAATTTCAATGACAATCGGATTTCTGGCACTTTTTGTGCTTTTTCCGATAGGGCTTTTGTACGGCGGAATTTCAGGATACTTCGGCGGCAAAGTCGATACTGTTATGATGAGGTTTGCGGAAGCCGTTATGTCAATTCCGAGCTTTTATCTTTTAATAATCCTAGCTTCTGTCTTGCCGTCCGGAATGACAAGTGTCCAGAGGTTTATGCTGATAGTTATAATACTTGCACTGGTCGGCTGGGCAGGGTTTGCACGGGTTGTCAGAGGCATGGTTCTGTCCGTTAAAAATCAGGAATTTGTGCAGGCCGCCCGCTCTATCGGGCAGTCAAGGCTTGGAATTATCATAAAACACATCCTTCCGCAGACAACGAGTTTTGTAATCGTTGCAATGACCCTATCCGTACCGTCTTATATTCTGTCAGAATCCGGCTTAAGTTTTCTGGGACTCGGAATTCAGCAGCCAGACGCAAGCTGGGGAAATATGCTTAAAGAAGCGCAGGAATTCACTAACATAATCTCCCGTCCGTGGCTTTTGACACCCGGATTTTTAATTTTTGTTGCGGTGTTGGCATTTAATCTTATCGGTGATACAATAAGAGATGTTCTTGACCCGAAAAATAAGGTTAGATAATGCTGGAGATATTCGGACAGTTATTTGATTACAATATAATAGAAAGAGTTTTGTCAGCGGTGCTTTTGGGTTTTGCAGTGGGACTGGAGCGCGAAATGACAAACAAATATGCCGGACTTCGCACAAACATTCTTGTGTGCGTTGGAGCATGTGTTTTTACAATAATTTCCATTTACGGGTTTCCTGAAGTTTCCGTAACCGGCGATGAGCTGGGTACACGTGATACTGCGCGTGTTGCAGCTCAGGTTTTAACAGGGATCGGTTTTATCGGCGGCGGAACAGTTTTAAGACACGGCGCAAATGTTTTCGGTCTTACGACTGCCGCAACCTTATGGGTTTCTGCTGCAATAGGCATGGCTTGCGGAACCGGCATGTACGGACTTGCCTTGATTTCGACTATTGCGACGATTATTGTTCTTGTTTCAATCAGAATTTTTGAAAAAGATGTCCTCCGGCACAGCACCAAAAACAGAAAAAGAATCCGCATAAAACTTTCCTGTGTAAGCGATAACGTTGATGAAATTTACAATTATATAATAGACAATTTTCCGCAGATTGTAGAAATAAACAAAAAACAGAGCAATAAATTTGATAATTGCACAAATATTTCATTTACCGCCGATGTTTTGCGCAAGCGTCCTGTTCAGGCAATGTATAAAGAATTTGAAAGTCTTACGGGGCTTGAATCAATAACGATTTTAGAGCCTGATGAGCTGACATAATTTTTGTTACAAAATGTAAAAAATCTGTTTTCAAATTAAAGATTTGTCCTTGTTGTGCCGTAAATATGAACAGAAGTTACGAACGAAGAAAGGACCGCACAACTTATGGGAATGGCAGCTTCACAAGCCAGACTGCTCAGCATAACGGCAAGATTGACTGACAACGAAAATTCAGGTCAGGACATTTCTTATGCAAAGATCCAGCTTGCAGACAAGATGGATCAGCTGAATAATGATTATTTAGCGGCTCTTGATGCGACAAAATTAACCGTTCTAACAGGTTTTAACGACTCCGAGGAAGTTTATACAGATATTTCTTACGGACTTATGACAGGCTACAACACAGTTGCGGCAGGTAAACAGTATGTAGTAACAAATAAAGACGGCAAAGTTCTTGTAACTGCCGAAATCGCAAAAGCTTATGAATCCGGCAACGGAGATTTGAACAAGTTTCTGGCGGCACTCGGGTATTCGCTTGCCGACATTGATATTACCAAAAACACAAGCGGGGGTAATTCAGACGAAGACAAAGTCCTGACACGTCAAAAGGTTCATGACGCATGGGATGTGTATTTGACTTCAGTAGGTCTGGAGTTTGAGGACGAGGAGCACGGACTTGAATTCGGATATACAACACTGGGTGAAGGCTATTTTAACGGTTATCCAACCTATACTCTTGACGGAGTATCAGTGCCGTTAAATTATGAAGGTACAACTCAGGAACAGCGCGATAATTACGATTATGCGGTAGCCCTGACAGAAGCATATTACGGGGATTCAAATTCGGCGGAAAATTTAAAAACTGCCGCAAAACCCGAAAATGACGGGTATATTCAATATTTAAAGAATATCTTCAACAGAATCCAGCAGACCGGATATTATACAGAGGATGATCCCAACACAACCATAAAAGACAATACATGGTTTGAAGAGCAGTTGCGCAAAGGCGAATTGCAGCTTGAATACTACTCAACCAGCGAAAAGAAATTTGTATCCACTTCAATATCCGAAGACACAAACATTCAGGAAGTTGAAGACGAAAGAGAAATTGCAATAGTAGAACAGAAATACAAAAATGATCTTCAAAAGGTCGAACAACTGGACAACAAATACGACCTTGAACTTCAAAAACTTGATTCAGAACATAATGCACTTCAAACGGAGTACGATTCTGTCAAGAACGTAATTGAAAAGAACGTAGAAAAAACATTCAACATATTTTCATAAAGCAAAAACTGCACCGGAAGGTGCGCAAAAACTAAAAAATTAATCCTTGTAAAAATCGAGGAATAAATTGTAATACCAAAAAACATAATAATTTCCCTAATTTCGTAACTATTCCCTGCCGCTTTTCACCAAAAGCGGTTTTTGTTATTTGGAAAAGATACTAAGGCGCTAAGGCGAACGATAAAGTGAGGCGAGAAGGGTGAGGAGGGTTGAAAGGTTGAAAAGGTGAACGGGTGAAAGGTTTGTTGCGGGAAAGATACTAAGGTGCTAAGGCACTAAGGCGCTAGGAGGTTTCGGGATAAAGGCGATAAGTCTGCAAAGCGATAAGGCGATAAGGCCTTATCAGAGTGAAGGGTGAGGGGAGTTGAAAGGACGAACAGAAAATGTGTTTTTGCATTTGCCAATGTGGATTTTTGTAGTAAAATATCAATGTGTAATAGTACTATTTTAAACAAAAAGGAAGAGAAAATGAAAACACTTTCACCGTTGCAGATTGAAAGATTGAAGTATCAGCCCAAACTTCCGGCAAGTCTGGCGCTTGGCATAAACAGCCTTGAACTTGTCGAAGGCGATGCTACTCAATCAGTAAGAGATCAGGAACAAATCAGAAATTTATTCAAAAACACTTACGGCAAACCTGTCGTAACTTTTAAAAACTCAATTTCAATGTCTGTTTCAGAACCCCGAAACGTCGGAGTAATCCTCTCCGGCGGTCAGGCTCCCGGCGGACATAACGTTATTGCAGGTTTGTATGATGCTTTAAAACAGGCAAATTCCGCCAACAAACTTTACGGTTTCTTAGGCGGCCCCTCCGGTATCATCGACGGCAAATACATTGAATTCACCGACGAATTTATTGACAGCTACAGAAACACCGGCGGCTTTGACATTATCGGATCAGGCAGAACCAAGCTTGAAACGGAAGAACAGTTCCAGAAATCATGGGAAGTCTGCAAAAAACTGAACATAAAAGCCGTTGTAATCATCGGCGGCGACGATTCAAACACTAACGCTGCTCTTCTTGCTGAATGGTTTGTAAAAAACAATGCAGGCATTCAGGTTATTGGCTGCCCGAAAACTATCGACGGCGACCTTAAAAACGATCAGATTGAAATCTCTTTCGGATTTGACACCGCAACAAAAACTTACGCTGAATTAATCGGCAATATCCAGAGAGATGCAAATTCTGCTAAAAAATACTGGCACTTTATCAAAATTATGGGCAGAAGCGCTTCTCACGTTGCACTTGAAGCGGCTTTGCAGACACAGCCGAATATCACGTTGATTTCCGAAGAAGTTGAAGCAAGAAAAATGTCTTTAGAACAAATCGTAAATTATATGTGCGATATTATAGTAAGACGTGCCGACAAAGGTAAAAACTTCGGTATTGCAATAATTCCTGAAGGCTTAATTGAATTTATTCCTGAAATGAAGTCAATGATTGCCAACCTCAACGATATAATGGCAGCGCTTGAAACAGACCCTGATTTTGTCAACGCAACAACAATCAGAGAAAAATTTGATATCGTAGAAAACAGATTAAACCCTGAAAACGCAAAGGTTTACAATTCGCTGCCTGTATTGATTAAAAGCCAGCTTCTTGCTGACCGCGACCCGCACGGGAACGTTCAGGTTTCAAAAATCGAAACAGAGAAACTTCTGATTGAAATGATTGAAACAAGACTGGATGAATTAAAATCACAGGGTGATTACATCGGCAAATTCTCCGCACAGTCACACTTCTTCGGATATGAAGGCAGATGTGCATTCCCGTCAAATTTTGACGCTGATTATTGCTATTCACTCGGTTTTAACGCCTTTGCATTAATCAACTTTGGTCTGACAGGATACCTTTCATCCATCAGAAACCTTACAAAACCGGCAGACGAATGGATTGCAGGCGGAATTCCGCTCACAATGATGATGAATATGGAAAAACGCCACGGTGAAATGAAACCTGTTATTCAAAAAGCGCTTGTAGAACTTGACGGCCCTGTATTCAAACAGCTTGAAGAAAACAGGGAAGACTGGGCAATGAATGACAGATACCTGTTCCCCGGAGCAATTCAGTATTTCGGGCCATCGTGCGTGTGCGATATCACAACCTGCACGCTGCAGCTTGAAAGAGCAAAAACTCCGGTAATTGCGTAGATTTCGGAATATTATTTTATAGCGCACGGGCTTTAATGTTAAAGCCCGTGCGCTATAATTTGCGGTATAAAAAGTTTTCCACTACTCATTTAGAGGGAAGCAAGCAGCCCGTCAGATTTCTTAATGTCATTCTGAGGACGTTAGTCCGAAGAATCTTATTGCGGTTTTAAGGGGATCCTTCGCCCTCTCACAAAACGATACTTAATCGTTTTGTTCGGCAGAGTGGCTCAGGATGACATGTAGACTTTTCAACCTTTCAACGCTCTTCACCCTTCACCCTTCACTCTTCACTCTGATAAGGCCTTATCGCCCTATCGCCTTGCAGACTTATCGCCTTCCTCAACTCTCTTCACCCTTCACCCTTCACCCTTCACCCTTCACTCTTCACTCTGATAAGGCCTTATCGCCCTATCGCCTTGCAGTCTTATCGCCATCCTCACCTCACCCTTCACACTTCACGCTTCACTTTGATAAGAACTTATCGCCTTTTTAAACGTAACGAACTTAACGTCCTAACGTCCTAACGTCTTACTACGCCTCGTATCGTTTGAAGCCTTTTTCAATATTCTTGGAAATTACGGATTTAATAGTATCATATTCGGTTGTGAGTGATGAAATTTCAGTATCAAGATTTTTCATCTTCATATCAAGAATATTTTCTTTATAGTTGATTTTTTCTTTTTCTCTGTTGTATTTAGCTTCAGCCTGAGCAACAGCTTCTTCATCTGTAACTTCTTTGATGTAACGGTGGGTAGCGTAGTTGCCCTGATAGTAATAACCGTCATCAGCAATTGTAGAAATATACATATTGCTGTTTTTGAGGGATTCGTGCAGGTAATCCTGATCGTTGACTTTGTCATTTTCAGTCCAGCCTTTAGTGCATATCTGGTTGAATAACGTATCGTAGAATGCAGCAATCAAGAGGTTGTCGCCTGAGGTATCAACGCTTGTGACAATTGTAAATGTAAACATATCATCAATCAGGTTTGAACTTGTTTTGGTTTTGTTTACTTCATAAGTAGTTTCATCCAGACCTTCCATATACTGTGCAAAGTATGTCAGATATGCCTTGAACATTGTTGAAATGTTGATTGTCGCAAAGGATCTGCGGTCATCGTTATCGTTATCGCCGTCGTTATCGTGGTTGTATAACCCGTTTATACCGACAACGTCGGCAGAAACGGAATCATTAGCCCTGTCATACATTTCGCTGTATTTATCGTCGTTATGTTCACGCCAATCACCAAAGTTGTCATGGATGTTTTTGCCATGGCTGCTGTAATCGTCACCTTCTGTTGTTCCGACTTCACCAATCGATTTCCATCCATCGTCCATTCCGGCACCAAGGTTTGTCACCATATCGGTAACCATTCTTCTTGCATAAGCTAACGCTGCCTGAGTATATTCATCCCCTGTGTCAAGCATTCCTTCAAATGTTTGGAACATTGTTTCCCAGATGCTGAGGTTGCAAATTACATCAGTTACACCTCCGTCAACCGTCAGGTTGTTGCGGTTTTGTCTGGTTGAAGTCATCAATATATAATCGCCGTTTAAGATATCAGCGAAAGTTACTTTGTTTTCGGCGTCTATATTAGTTCCGTTTACACGTTTCCTTAGCATAACCTCGGCAACAAATTCATTAGAGAAACTTTTAATATCACTAAAATCAAAGTACTGGGTGGATACCATATCAATCAAGTCGGTCAATGTACCTTGAGTAGTGTTGACGTTGACAAGATCACATGAACCTACGCCTGCCATCTGGTTGTAAGTGGTTTTCTTGATATTATCAGCAGTGTTTTGCGTAATATATCCTGTAGACGCAAGAGAATCAATGAAGGCATTACGGACATCTCCCGACGGCAGCCCGTCAAGCCCTTCCTGCGGAATCCCTGCATCTCTTGCCGCTTTTGCAAGTCTTGAATCAAGAACAACTCTGCCTCCGTTATCTGTTACCAGAAGCGGAGTGTAATTATTCATTGCTGAAGGTTTCATCATCAGGTCATAAGTCAATGGTGTTGTTTCACTATCCTGTCCGTAATAGTCGTAAATCAATTTCGTCTGCTGAATAGAGTCATCATATTCGGCAGAAAGCTGGCTCATTTCGCGTGACAGAGCAATCTTCCGGTGCGAAAGCAACATACTTTTATATTCACAGTCAGATTTCCTTGCTGTGATTGTTAGTAATCTCGCTTGTGATGCCGCTAATCCCATTGTTTTACGTGAAATCCTTTCAAGTTAGTAACAATTTTCCTGATTATTCATATAGTAAGACGGATTTTACCCCTGAAAACTTTAAATCATGAACGTTGTTTGTAACAATTGTTTACAAACAGGCGATAAAAAGTGAGGCGTGAGGCGTGAAGAGTGAAGTGTGAAGAGTGAGGAGAGTTGAAAGGTTGAAAAGGTGAACGGGTGAAAGGTTTGTTTCGGGAAAGATACTAAGGTGCTAAGGTGCTAAGGTGCTAAGGTGCTAAGGCACTAAGGCGCTAGGAGGTTACGGGATAAAGGCGATAAGACTGCAAGGCGATAAGTTCTTATCAAAGTGAAGAGTGAAGGGTGAAGAGTGAAGAGAGTTGAAAGGTTGAAAGGCCTACATGTCATCCTGAGCCACTCTGCCGAACAAAACGATTAAGTATCGTTTTGTGAGAGGGCGAAGGATCCCCCTTAAAACCCGATGGGATTCTTCGGTCGCTGCGCTCCCTCAGAATGACATGTCTTTTATATAACTGTTCAATTCTTCAAGTTTTATAGAAGAGTCACTCTCAAAATAAATTCTCAATAACGGCTCTGTTCCGCTCGGACGCACAAGTATCCAGCCTCTGCCATCATCAAGGTAAAGCTTCACTCCGTCTTTAAAATCCCGTTTTGTAATCTTATATCCGTATGCAGTTTCCATAGTTTTAAAAATATCAAGAACTTTTTGAACTTCTGTTCTGTCGTTCACTTTAAGGTCAATTCTGTTGTTGTAAAACCTGCAGCCGGCAAAAGCTTCAAGGTCTTTTTGAAGTTCAAAAAGCGGTTTTCCGTAATAAGCCATCGCCTCTAAAATAAGAAGGTTTGCAAGTATCCCGTCTTTTTCCGGAATATGACCCTGAATACTCAGACCGCCGCTTTCTTCCCCGCCGATTACAGGGTTGAATTTGCGCATTGCTTCCCCGACGTGCTTAAACCCCACTGCCGTTTCAATTACATCAACTCCGAGTTTTTGTGCGGTTATGTCAAGTAAAAGACTTGCTCCGACGGTTTTTACAAGCGGGCCTTTAAGGTGCTTGTTTTTTGTCAGGTGGATAAGCAGGATTGCTATAATCTCATTCGGGGTTACGTATTCGCCGTTTTCATTTATAACCCCGAACCTGTCGGAATCTCCGTCATTTGCAAATCCCGCAGACTCCGGCGTAGCTTTAACTTTTTCTATCAAAGCTTTCAAATATTCCGGCTTAGGCTCGGGCATTCCGCCGCCAAAATCAGGGTCATGCGCCATGTGCAAAGTGTCGTATTTTATCCCGTGAAGGTCAAGAAGTTTGTCAAAATATCCGATGCTTGCAGAATAAAGCCCGTCGTAAATGATGTTTGTCTTGAGGGTTTTAATTTTTTCAAAATCAATTAAAGTTTCAAGGTGCCTGAAATAATCCGTGCTGAAATCGTATTTTACAATTTTGCCTTGCCCGTATTTTTCAGGTGAATCCTCAAGATAAGACACAATTTCGTCTGTAATTTCAGCAGTCGCAGGGCCTGCATAATCCGGTATAAATTTAATTCCGAGATATTCCGGCGGGTTATGCGAGGCTGTAAACATCAGAGCGCAGGCGTTTAAAATTTTCGCATTGTACGCAAGCACAGGCGTCGGAACTATTTTATCGCTGTACAAAACTTCAAACCCCGCTTCTGACAATACTTCCGCTCCGAGGTAGGAAAATTCATCAGCTTTATGACGCGGGTCGTAGCCGATAATTATCTTTTTCTCACACCCGAAGTTTTTATAAACATATTTTCCGGCTGCGCGGCAGACTTTAATAACGTTTTCTCTGTTGAAATCTTTGTCAATAATCGCTCTCCAGCCGTCTGTTCCGAATTTTATTCCGCTCATTTTCGTTGCCCTTTTGTTTTCTCTCTGGTATAATTATATTGAAAATACGGAGTTAAGTAAACAATGGATTTGTCGGGTATCGGAAGAATTGCATATTTAGGGCCGCGGGGATCGTTTTCGGAAATGGCGGCCGATATTTTTTGCGGAAAATACAATATGCATCCTTATCCGGAACCTGTCGGAACTATCAGACAGGTTATTGAATTTGTAGACGAAAACCCGAATGTCTTAGGGGTTATTCCGCTTGAAAATTCAAATGAAGGTTCTGTAAGAGAAGCATTAGACCATCTTATGATGACTATAAATCCAAATATCAGAATTTTATCCCAGACGATTATGCCTGTCAGACACTGCCTGCTTTCAAGAACAACAGAATTCTACAGCATCACCGGCATAATTTCGCATCCTCAGGCGCTTGCCCAGTGCCAGAATTTTATCCACGACGAGATGCCGAGAAATATGAATTTTATAGAAGCCGCAAGCACTGCAGAAGCAGCAAAAAGTCTTGCAAATTACAATCTGACATACGCCGCAATCGGCAGCGAAAAAACAGCCGAACTTTATAACCTGAATATTCTGAAAGAAAACATTAACGATGACAAAAACAACCAGACCCGTTTTGCGCTGATAGGAGATTTTGAAACTGATATTACCGGACACGACAGAACATCTCTTGTCTTTGCAACCGAAAACAAACCGGGTGCGCTTCTTGAAATTCTGCATATATTTTACGAAAACAATATCAACCTTTCCTACATTGTATCACGTCCTTCTAAAATAAAATTCGGCGACTACAACTTCATCGTAAACTTTGACGGGCACATCAAAAACCCGAAAATCTTAAACACTTTAAAAGAAATTAAAGAAAAAACAACATTTATGAGATTTTTCGGTTCTTACGAAAAGTAATTTGCTGCTTGACAAATTTTTAAATCACGTGGTATAGTTATTTTGCGCTTTATTTAATTCAATGGAAAAAGTTCGTCAAATTTGTCGGAAAGGCAAATATGACAAATTCAATGATTCCTTATTCATTCACGCCGGGCACAAAAGCAAAGGCTCAGGAAGTGAATGCAAATTTTATTGCACTGGCGGATAAGATAGATGAAAACAATGCAACTGCAATGCATTACAACAGCAGTGCAACTGTCAGCGGTAATATGACTTTTACAAAACCTCTGGTATCTACCGGCACGTTTGTCGTCAGCCAGGGAAACCTGACAGTAAAAAATTTCGCAAGCGGTGCTACAACCGATGCCGTCCTGGTAATAAACAGTGACACAAACCAGCGATGTGGTTCTTTAAGATTCACTAATGGCGACGGCTATAATGAAATAGCCTTATGTGCCGCAACAGAAGACGGTGCAACAATATCTATGATGGGTATGCGTAATACTAACGGTACTCCTTATGCATACTGCCCGACTTGGACAAACTACGCAGACTCATCGACAAAGATTGTTACCACTGCATACCTTGCGAACCGCTGGACAACAACAAAAGCAACAACAACAAGCACAGCCTCAAAAGCCCGTCCTGCAGTTGTTATTCAAAACTATGTTTCCGGTACAAACTGGTACCGAGTCTGGTCAGACGGCTGGATTGAGCAGGGCGGAAGGGTGTACATAGAAAAAGATTCAATAGTAACAGTATCACTTCCTAAAGCCTTTACAACAACAAACTACATTGTTTTTACTCAATCCGGTCAGACCGAAACGAATGATGAGTGGAATAATGGGGCAAAAGTAATTTCCAAAGCAGTTAGCAGTATTCAAATTCAAATAAGAGGACGAGCCGGAAACCGGGACTGGTTTGCATGTGGATACTAAGATGTTGAACGGCGGATAAGTTGAAAGGTTTATTAAACCCTTCAACAGTTCAATCAATAAAAAGAAAGCTAAACGCCTCAAAAACAGCACATTGAAATAGACAAACAATGAGATTTATTGTAGGATAAAATATGTAGGGCTTAGCACAATATGCTAACTTCCGTCACACACAATTTACGAAGAAATTGGACGAAAGGAGGGCTAAGCTATGGTTGACAAAATAATAATGCTATTACTAGCATTTTCAGTAGCAGTAATAGCATTGAATTTGTTAAAACCGTAGGGTGCGAAGCAGAGTCTTTAAGCTCGCTTAAGTTTTAAAGGCTCTCGCCCTACTCATATATTATTTACGATTTTCTCCTGTTTGTCAAGTGCGGACAATTAAAATTTAAAGGAGAAAAACTTATGGAAGAAAATTTAAACGAAATAAACGAAACAATAGTTGAAGAAACAACGCCGGCAGAAGGAATTCAGGAGCAGCCGGCGGACACGCAGCCGGACACAGCAGAAATTCCGGACATCGACACCTCTTTTGAGCCTGACGAAGGGGAAGTTATAGTTCCCGTCGACTGGAGCGAATGGAATGAACACGAGTTCACGGAAGGGGAAATCTTCACTGGCGAATACCCGCCGCAGGCTGCAATCTGGTGCAACGGGTCAGGCGCGTATTATCTGAAAGAAATCGATCCTGACGAAGAAGGCAATGTCCGCTATCAGATAACCAAAAATCCGGAGCCGACAGAAGAAGAGATTGCGCAGAGGAATGCAATGCTTAACCTCACAGCCGCCGACGTTGAGCGCGGGATTTACAAAGCAAAAGGAATGGACTTTGATGACATAATCGCGCTTGTGGAACAGTATAACGAAGCAGCTCCGCTTGACGCAGAGGGCAACAGCGCCACAATTGACATAAAGGCCTTGAAAATTGAACTCAAGGCCAACAACTTCTACTACGGCAACCCGTACGTAAAACAGGTCGGACAGCTTCTCGGGCTGACGGATGAGCAGATGCTTGAGTTCTTCAAGACAGGCGATTATACGAAACTGATGTAGGGGTTGAAATGGTGAAAGGTTGAACAGTTTATTTATCCAAACCATTCAACCTTTCAACTCTTCAACCCTTCAATAGTACATTGAAATAGACAGACAGGCGGGATTATGGTAATGTAAGTCTGCAGGGTAAAAGATGCCTTTTTCGAAACGGAATCGCCAACACAATTGTTTAAGTCTCGGGTTGGTTCCCGACTAGAAAGGGGGCTGATATGGATAACTTCAATATTAGTTTATTACTAATTTTCTTGATCTTGTACATATTAAAAAACGGCTCTTACCTGAACAGATAAGAACCGTCTAAGTCTCTAAGGGCATCCGGCAAGCCTGACAAGCTGCCACCCTGTAATTATATTATTTACGATTTTCTCCAGTTTGTCAAGTGCGGGCAATTTATGAGTGAGGGGCAATAACAGTTGAACTGTTTGATAAATCGACAATTCAACCTTCAACACTTATTCACTCGCATTTGCACATTGAAATAGACAGACAAAGAGATTTACTGTAAGATTGTTTTAGGGAAAGTGCCTATCACTTCCACGGACACACGCAATTTACGAAGAAAGCGGTCTGAAAAAGGAGGTGATGAAAATGACCAACATGATAATAAAAACCGTTATAACGGTAATTATAACGGTTTTACAAATTGTTATTTATTGGTTATAGGGTACGAAGTGAAGCTCTAAGGAAGTCACATTTTCTTAGGGCTTCCCCCTATATGAATATTATTTACGATTTTCTCCTGTTTGTCAAGTGCGGATAAGGTTTTAAAAATAAGGTTTATTTATTAAAAAGTAAGTTTATATTTATGCGCCGGCAATGCCGGCGCTTTTTTGTTTAAATATCTTAACTTCAAATGCTCTTTGATTTTTGTTTTTGATACAATTAAGTCAACAAGGAGAGAAAAATGGTTGATATAAGAGAAGAATTTATAGAACAGGCAAAGAAACTTTCAAGAGGCGCAGAAGTTTTACCGGGCGGAATTGAGGAGCTGGCGGTGAAATTACAGCACGCCAAAGATACAAACACTCCTTTGAGGGTAAAACTCGGAATGGATCCGACGCGTCCGGATTTACACCTCGGGCACACGGTTGTAATGAGAAAACTCAGAGAGTTTCAAAAACTCGGACATAAAGTTGTTTTGATAGTCGGCGGGGCGACCGCAATGGTCGGCGATCCTTCCGGAAAATCCGAAACCCGTCCTTCTTTAACAAAAGAGCAGGTTGAAGAAAATGCTAAGTCTTACTTTGACCAGATGTCAAAGGTTGTGGATGTTGAAAAGGCGGAAGTTACCAACAATGCGGACTGGCTTCACAAGATGAGTTTTGTTGATTTGCTGAAACTTGCTTCGCAAATGACGGTTGCGCAAATGATGACGCGCGACGATTTTGCAAAGAGATATGCTGAAGGAAAACCCATTTCCGTTCACGAATTTTTCTATCCGTTAATGCAGGCTTACGATTCTGTTGTAATTGATGCGGACATTGAACTCGGCGGAACGGATCAGAGATTTAACACGCTTCTGGGTCGTCAAATTCAGGAGGCTTACGGCAAAAAATATCCGCAGATGGTAATGCTGCTTCCGCTGATTGAAGGCACGGACGGGGTTGTCAAAATGTCCAAAACTTACCCCGAACACTGCATTTCGCTCACCGACAGCGCAAAAGATATGTTCGGCAAATTGATGAGCATTCCGGACACGTTGATTGTGAAATACTTTACGCTTCTGACAGATGTTCCGGAGGAGGAATTAAAACAAATCGAGAATTCACTGAAAGATCCTTCCGTAAACCCGCGGGATTTGAAGCTTAAACTGGCATACACAATAACGGAAGAATACCACGGAAAAGACGGGGCAGACCGTGCGCAGGCGGAATTTATCAATGTGGTATCAAACAAGGGACTTCCCTCAGACATTGAAGAAGTAAAAGTTGAGCAGGGCAAAAACATTCTTGACCTTCTGGTGGAATTAAAGTTTGTCCAGAGCAAGGGTGAAGCAAAGCGTTTGATACAGGGCGGCGGAGTTAAAATTGACGGCGGAAAAATTGCCGATATGGCTTATACTCTGAACTTCACAGACAGTGTAATATTGCAGGCAGGAAAAAGAAAGTACGCGAAGCTTGTAAAGTGAAGTGTGAAGTGTGAAGGGTGAGGTGATTTTATGAATCATAAAGATTTGGAAGCCTGGAAAGAAGCCGTTGATTTCGTTACCGAAATATATAAATTAACACAAAATTTTCCACAAAGCGAACAATACGGTCTTTCAAGCCAAATCAGACGAAGTGCTATTTCTATACCTGCAAATATTTCAGAAGGCTGTGCACGTCAATCAGATAAAGAAACCTTGCAATTTCTATATATTGCTGTTGGATCTTTAGCCGAACTTGAAACTGAGTTATTAATTGCAAAGAATTTAAATTATATACAAAATATTGAAGATACAACTTGCAGATTAATAAAAATCCGTAGTTTAATATTAGGATTAATCAAATATTTAAAAAACAAATAATCCCTTCACGCTTCACACTTCACTCTTCACTTTTTATAAAACAAATGCGGGAATAAAAACTATGCTCAAGATACTAAAACGCGGAATCACAAAAGTAAAAGAAGACATAAAAGTTATTTACGACAAAGACCCTGCCGCAAATAATTTGTTAGAGGTAATTTTATGTTATCCGGGGCTTCACGCACTTGTAGCATACCGGTTTGCGCACAGGCTTTATAAGTGGCATATTCCGCTTATTCCGCGGATAATTTCGTATATTACAAGAATAATCACAGGGATTGAAATTCACCCTGCGGCAAAAATCGGCAGACGATTTTTTATTGACCACGGCGAAGGTGTTGTAATCGGTGCCACAACGGAAATCGGGGATGACGTTTTGATTTACCAGCAGGTTACGCTCGGCGGAACAGGAAAAGAGCAGGGCAAACGCCACCCGACTTTAGGAAACAACGTAATTGTCGGTGCGGGCGCGAAAGTTTTAGGGAATATTACTCTCGGCGATTACGTAAGAGTCGGAGCCGGCTCGGTTGTTGTGGAAGATGTTCCTGAATACTCAACCGTCGTCGGGGTTCCGGGCAGGGTTGTGAGAAGAAAAACCAGAGATAAGAACGGTGTTTTAATGCACAACAGAATTCCGGATCCGGTCAAGTGTGAGCTTAACCGATTGAAATATGAGGTTCTTGAATTGAGGGAAAAGATAGAAAAATTAAATTAAAATATTTTTAAAAACGCACAGTTTGACAGGATAAAAAATATACTGTCATTCTGAGCCGAATTTTATGAAGATTCTTCGCTTCGCTCAGAATGACGGAAAAAGGCAAAGAATCAAAAGAAAAATATAAAACATACAAACGAATATAAAAAGAAAGGGGTGCAATTATGTATCACGTTTACACAGAAAAAAATCGTTCGGAACTAACCAAAACATTAATCGGCGACTTTAAGGATTACGACGAAGCAATGGACGCAGCAGAAAAAGCGATTGAAGGACATCCGGAGCTTAATTATATTGTTGAGGAAACCGACGGACACTTCAACAGCTACGGTGAACTTGTCGCAGAAGTCGTTGCAAAATCTTAGTCATAAGTTTCAACAGAATTTACGGTAAGACCATCCGGTTCATAACCGGTGGTCTTTCTTTTTTCCGCCTGCCGGATTATATTCTTCAATTAATTAATGTAGATTTAATTTTTAAAGAAGTTCGCCGCCCGGTTTAACAAATCTGGATGTATGAGTTATTTTATCTACACATTCAATATAAGTTATTGTTTTCCCGTCAATGTCGTAGTATGTTCTAACAAACATTTTTTCATCGGGGTAGTCAACCATAGAAAAATAAAGAGTTCCGTTTTCTCTGTAAGTTTTACTCGTTTCAATTTTTCCAGTTGTCGGCGAGTAATTAAATATTTGTTTTATGGTTTCTCCATCTTTGTAATATAATGTAAGTTTTGAACGTTGACCGTTTTCAGTATTGTATTCTTCAATACTATATAAGCCGCCAGACATATTATAATCTATATATTTAATAACATTTCCGGTTTTTGGATTATAATCTTCTATATGATCAATATTAGAACTGCCGTTTTTATAAAAGGTGTTTCTTTTAAGATTTCCTGTTTCAACATCATATTCATTTATGTATAATTCATTATTTATGGCATGTCTTGCATTGCGGGTAAAGCCTTTTTTATAATCAATGTTTTTGTTGACCCGGGGCAATGGTCATTTTATAATTCCCGTTTTTGTTATCATTATCATTAGACTTTTTATCACCGTTGAAATTAGGCTGTCTGTAAATTGAATAACTGTAGTTTGTAGTAATAGGGCAGAGTTTCATACGTAATAAACTTTCTGAATTTTAATTCGCTATGTTTAATTAAACATGAAATATAAAAAAATTGCTAATCAGATACAATATTAAGTTTTAATTTTACAATATGTAACAAACCTTTGTGATAAAATTCGGATTAAATAGGAGAAAATAATGAAAGCTGTAGTATTTGACGAAGGATTGAAACTTGTAAACGATTACGCAAAACCGGTGCCTGAAAAAGGCGAAGCCTTGATTAAAGTGACGCTCGCCGGAATTTGCAACACGGATTACGAAATCACAAAAGGCTATATGGGCTATAGAGGAATTCTCGGGCATGAAGCCGTCGGGGTTGTGGTCGACGTAAACGGGGAGGATAAATCTCTCGTCGGAAAAAGAGTTGTGTCTGAAATCAGCTACGGCTGTAAAGAACCGGACTGCCCGTATTGTGCCCAAAAGCTTTATCGCCACTGTCCGAATCGTCACACTCTCGGAATCTGGAGAAAAGACGGATGTTTTGCCCAATATTTTACAATGCCGGCGGAAGTTCTTTTTGAAGTTCCAGATAATGTTCCGGACGAACAGGCAGTTTTTGTCGAACCGCTTGCCGCAGCCTGCGAAATTACAGAACAACTCCACATAAAACCTTTTGAAAAAGTAATTGTACTGGGGGACGGTAAACTCGGGCTTATTACAGCCTTAACCCTCAATGCGCAGAATATCGACGCAACATTAGTCGGCAAACATCAGAACAAACTCGATATTGCAAAAGCTCAAGGGGTTGAAACAAAACTTTTGGATGATTTGAAAATAGAAAAAATCTACGATGTTGTTGTTGAGGCAACAGGTTCAATTTCAGGTTTTGAAACGGCTCTTGCACTCACAAAACCCCGCGGAACCCTTGTTCTGAAA
>CALUPM010000028.1 GCA_944322665.1 Candidatus Gastranaerophilales bacterium
CGTTTAGTCATCTCTTCACATAATTGCGTTAAAGTCATACAATTAAGTGATAATAATGACTTTACTATAGCCCTGATGTTTGTTTCCATTTTTATTTCCTCTTAACAAACTCAATATCATAACCAAGAATATCTGCTAAAATGCAGGCTTCCTTAAGCGTCAAACTTTCACGATTTATTTTATTTGCCAGACTGCCACGTGTGTATGTTTTCTCGGATTTTTCGTTCATTAGTTGAGCCATTTTGGTTATTGTAAGGGCATTTAACTGTAACAAAGATTTAATATAATTTTTGATATTTTTTACCATCTATTTTCTTACAAAGTCTATTTTGTATCCAAGGATGTCCGCCATTATATAAGCTTCTTTGAGTGAAAACGATTCACGTTTAAGTTTGCCGGTTAAGCCATAAAGAGTGTAGGTTTTGCCCGTGCGTTTAGTCATCTCTTCACATAATTGCGTTAAAGTCATACAATTAAGTGATAATAATGACTTTACTATAGCCCTGATATTTGTTTCCATAAAAAAATTATAGCTTATTTGACAAAATTTAAAAAATAATATATTATATTTATTATATATGATAAATAATTGCTAATTATGATTAAATATTTAAACAATAGGACACATTATGCTAGATAAAAGAATTTTTGACTGCTATATTGATTCAAATGAAATAGTTGAACTTTTGAAAATATTAAACCGTTATCTGAATGAATATATTGATGAAATTCCCGAAATGTTTACAACTTCCGTACTTTCTAAAACAATCCAGACCAGATGCGAAATTCTGTCGGATAATATTGATGAAATTTGTGCGGACATGTTTTAAATCCATACTAAAAAACCGCCTGAAATTCTTCAAGCGATTTTTAGTTTATTTTCTCAAATATTACTTAACTTCTTTGATAACGATAGAAGCGTTTTGTCCGCCAAATCCAAATGAATTTGAAAGCGCTGCATGAACATCAGCTTTTCTTGCTTTGTGCGGAACATAATCAAGGTTTCCGACTTTTGCGTCCTGATTGTCAAGGTTGATTGTCGGAGGAACAATGTGTTCGTTAATAGCTTTTATACAAGCAATACATTCAACAGCACCGGTTGCGCCGAGAAGGTGCCCGTGCATTGATTTTGTTGATGAAACCATCAGGTTCGGATTTTTAACTTTGTCGCCGAACAAACCTTCAATAGCTTTGCTTTCAGCGATATCGCCGAGTCCTGTGCTTGTGCCGTGAGCGTTGATATATTGAATATCTTCGGGTTTAAGTCCTGCATCTTCAAGCGCGAACTTCATAGAATGAGTTGCGCCCTTACCTTCCGGATCCGGAGCTACAACGTCATAAGCGTCTGCGGTCTGCCCGTAGCCGACTATTTCCGCGTAAATTTTTGCACCGCGTTTTTTAGCATGTTCGTACTCTTCCAGAACAAGAATTCCTGCACCTTCGCTCATTACAAAACCGTCGCGGTCAACATCCCACGGACGTGAAGCTTTTTCAGGCTCATCATTGCGTCTTGAAAGGGTTCTTGCTGAAGAAAATGCGCCGAGTCCGACGTCACAGATTGTAGATTCACATCCGCCTGCAAGAACTATATCGGCGTCACCGTATTGAATTGAACGGAAAGCGTCGCCTATTGAGTGTGTTCCTGTTGCACAGGCTGAAACAACAACCTTATTAAGACCTTTAAAGCCGTATTTCATTGAAATTCTGCCTGACGCCATATTTACAATCATCATCGGAATTGTAAACGGAGAGCATTTATTCGGGCCTTTTTCAAGAATTCTGATATGGTTATCTTCAAAAGTTCTGAAACCGCCGGCGGCTGAACTTACGATAACACCGATTTTATAGGGGTCAAGCTCTTTTGCTTCATCCAGTTTTGCGTCTTTTACTGCTTCATCAGCTGCCACAAGCGCAAATTGAATAAATCTGTCCATTTTTTTTGATTCTTTAGGGTCGATATAATCTTCGGCATTGAAATTTTTCACTTCGCCCGAAATTTTTACGACATGTTTTGAAATATCAATCAATTCGGAAACCGAAATTCCGCTTTTACCTTCGACAAGGCTATTCCAAAACTTATCAACACCGATACCGAACGGTGTTACTGCTCCCAGCCCTGTAATTACAACTCTTCTTTTAGACATCTCATTACCTTTTATTACTCTTCATTGATAAGCAGACGGGGTTAATCAACAAACCTTGCAGACTGCAAACCGAAAACGTCTTTAAACAAACTTTTTTTAAATATACGAGGGGAAAATCAATATTCAATTTTCACCCCCGCAAATTTTCAATTAATATCCTCTGGATATTTTTGGAATTACGCCGGATAAGGCGTTTCACCAATATTCCGGAAGCCAGCACCTCCGGAAAAATCACAATTATTTGTGAGAATCAATATAATTTACAGCGTCCTGAACTGTCTGAATTTTTTCAGCTTCTTCATCAGGAATTTCGCATCCGAATTCTTCTTCAAAAGCCATAACCAATTCAACAGTATCTAATGAATCAGCGCCTAAATCAGCTGTGAAGCTTGCTTCAGGAGTAACTAAAGATTCATCTACGCTCAATTGATCTACTACAACTTTTTTAACTTTTTCAAATGTACTCATCTTTTTTTCCTCATAAATTATTGTATTACTACATGTTTTAAAAAATTTCGCTCTCGCGTCTACAAAATATTATAGTCGGCACAAAATTTTTTTGCAAGAAATTTACATTCCGCGGGGCAGATTGTTAAAAATCTTTACTTTTTAACAGAGCAGGGATGATTCTCTTTTGCGCACCAAACCTTTTACCCTTTCATATATTCAACAATCTTAACGTTTTAGATAATCAACCCGCCGTCAACTTCCAAAACCTGACCGGTTACGTAGTCAGCGTCAACCGCAAGGAATTTAACGGCTTTTGCGATATCTTCCGGTTCACCGAGGCGTTTGAGAGGTATAAAATCGGTGAATTTTGATGTATCCAAATCTTTTGTCATATCTGTATTAATAAATCCCGGTGCGATTGCGTTTACTCTGATACCTCTTGAGCCGAGTTCTTTAGCCAGAGTTTTGGTCAACCCGATAAGCCCGGCTTTTGCGGCAGAATAGTTTGCCTGACCTGCATTGCCTGAAACACCGACAACACTTGACATATTGACTATTGCGCCGCTTCTCTGTTTCATCATAACCTTAACAACCGGCTGTGAAACATAAAATGCGCTTGAAAGGTTTGTATTAATAACCGCATCCCAGTTTTCGGCGCTCATTCTCATAAACAAACCATCTCTTGTAATTCCTGCATTGTTTACAAGAACGTCAATTCTTCCGAATTTTTCAATTACTGCGTCAACACCCTTCTGCGCCTCTTCTTTATTTGAAACGTCAAACTTGAAGGCTTCTGCCTGAACGCCGAGAGCTTTCAATTCTTCTACTGTTTTGTTTGCGGCGTCCACATTTCCTGCAAAGTTTACGGCAATATCATAGCCGGCTTTTGCAAGCTCTATTGCGCACGCTTTTCCTATTCCGCGCGATGCGCCCGTTACTAATGCTAATTTTTCAGACATTTGATTTCTCCTTATTTATTTGTCAGATTTAAACAGACTTATTATTTTATTGATAAATTCTCCGGCTCTTTCTCTGAAGGTTTTTCGGGTAATTTGTGCAAAATATTTATCTATTTCTTTTTTAGTTATTATCCTGCCTTCACGCAAATATACATTACGAGGCGCAAGGTCAGGACGTCTTTTGTAAAACTCCCTGCTGTTATAATAATTATTTGCAACCTTTTTCCCGAAAATACCGGATGTCTTCATCTACACTCCGCACATAAATTCCGATTTTAAAACTTCAATTGTTTGTTCCAGTGAAGCTTTGTCAAATACGTTAAAAACTTTTGCTTCCGGCGCGATTTTCTTGTTCAATCCTGCAAGAACCTTGCCCGGGCCGATTTCGATAAAGATTTCAACGCCTTCTTCTGCCATTTTCTGAATTGTCTGTGTCCAGTAAACAGAGGAGTGAATTTGTTCCGGCATTTTGGCTCTGAAATCTTCCGCCGCTGTTGTCGGGTTTGCGTCAACGTTTGTAATTACCGGAATTGAAGCGTTATTCAAGTCAAGTTCTGACACAAAATTTTTAAATTCAGCGCTTGCACCGTCCATAAATTTTGAGTGGAACGCCCCTGAAACCGCAAGCGGAACAACTCTTCGTGCACCTTTTTCAAGCAAAATTTCACCTGCTTTTTGAACGGCTTTTTCATCTCCTGTGATTACGATCTGAACCGGAGAATTGTAGTTTGCAACATCTACATAGCCGACAGTCGATGCTTCTTTCAGGGCTTCTTCAACCGAACCTTCCGGAGCGTTCAAAACAGCCGCCATTGCGCCGCCTTTTGCTTCGCTCATCAAATCTGCTCTTTTTTGAATTGCTTTTAATGCTGTTTCAAGTGTCATTACGCCTGATGCATACATCGCGCAGTATTCGCCGAGCGAATGCCCTGCTGTAAAATCTGCCTTAACATCACATTCTGATTTCAAAGCTTCCAGTGCGGCAATTGACATCGTGACAATGCAGGGCTGGGTGTTTACGGTCTGCT
The DNA here is from genome assembly GCA_944322665.1 of Candidatus Gastranaerophilales bacterium. Taxonomy (GTDB): domain Bacteria; phylum Cyanobacteriota; class Vampirovibrionia; order Gastranaerophilales; family Gastranaerophilaceae; genus Scatenecus. The sequence goes on from CALUPM010000028.1 coordinate 4,582, forward strand.
TCAAACTGTCCTCAGGCCCTTCAAAACATAATGTTGTAATGCTTTTGCCTAAAACGCTGTCTGCGGTATCAAAAACTTTCTTTGCCGCATCAAAATTTTCGTACAAATCTTTTCCCATTCCGACAGACTGTGAACCCTGCCCGGGAAACAAAAACGCAATCTTTTTTGCCATAAACATACCCTCATTCCTTTAACTATACCTGTGTTAATTATATAACAAACAGGGCAAAAGTAAATGTTAAAAAAGACAGCATTCTTAATGAAGTATTCCTGCAAAGAATTACATTTAATTTGTTGCGATACCATTCAAATAATCAATAAAGCTACTGTAGTAGCCGACAGCACCGGATTCATCGGTTATTTTTCTTTCTGTAAAAACACCGGCAGGATCTTTCTGTGAAAACTCATATTTATAATAGGTATAAGTTGTTGTGTTTTTATCCTTAGAAGTTTTTACTCTTACTTCACCGGTTCCATCATCGAATTGATATATATCTGTATTACTTCCATCTTTTCCTATGGTAGAGCCCGTTAAAATTGGATTCCCCTTAAGTCCAAGACTTTTACGAAAACCTAAAGGGGTCATCCGCTCCTGCGCTGATTCGGGTGTTTGTGGATTACTGGCACCTAAAAGTGCACCTATAGCAGGCTCTTCACCGTATAAACCCGTACCTGTAGTATTCCTCGTAGATGATAAGTTTACACCACCTACATTATTATTGTTCAATAAAAATCCGTCTATTCCGTAATAGCTGCCAAACATAAAAATACTCCTTTCGTGTTTATACTTTTTTAATCAAGCATACACCGCTTATATAGATATAAAGTATCTTTATTGAAAAAAATTGACAAAACTGCCTCCTATCCTATCAGGGATTATAAGCGGGTTTCAGTCTATTTTAAACTTATATTTACATTCTGTTACATTTAAAATTTTTACTATTTTATTTTATATAAATCTTTTTCAATTATGTTAAAAAATTCCGGTGCTAAACTATTCAAATCAACCACATCAACTTTATAAGGAAAAGTTGAATCTTCAAATAAAACTTTTAATTTCAGTAATTTATCAAAATCAATATCACCTCTCAAGGCTATATCTACATCAGAATATTCACGTGCTTTCCCCTGCACACGTGAACCATATATATAGATTTCTGCATCAGGCAAAATACTTTTAACAGTATTTATAATAAAATCTACATATCTATCTGCAAGGTCAAGATTAGCCATTTTGTGTATCCCTTAACTTTTGCAAAAGAAAACTAACTTCTTCATAAAAATCAGGAACAATACGCACAACTTTTTCGGCAACTTCTTCATCGTATGTGTGAGAGGTTAAATTTCTCATAACTTCTCCAAAAATTTCTAGCAGATACCTTCACGAAGCCTGACTATTGCTCCGCCCCAGGTCATGCCGGCGCCGAATCCGCACAACACTGCTGTTGTACCGAGTTTTACATTGCCTTTTTCAACACTTTCTGCCAAAGCTATCGGAATTGATGCAGCTGACGTGTTTCCGTAATATTTGATATTTGTTACGACTTTTTCATCAGGATAACCGAGTCTTTCCTGAACAGCCTGTATTATTCTGATATTTGCCTGATGCGGGATTAAATAATCTATATCTTCAGCCTTCATGCCTGCGTTTGCAATAAGCTCTTCCACATAATGCGGAAGAATTTTTGCCACAAACGTGTAAACTCCGCGTCCGTTCATTTTTATTCCCTTGGGTTTGGGCTGGTATTGCTCAACAAGCGGGCAATTCTGACCGTCGAACGCAAGCTCGATTAAATGTCCGTAATTTCCGTCGGCTTTAATATCAATCGCAATAATATCGTCAATTCCGTCCTCTGCCTGTGTCACAACAACAGCTCCCGCGCCGTCGCCGAAAAGAATGGAAGTGCTTCTGTCCGTCCAGTCTACAAGACGGGAATTGTTGTCTGTCGCAACTATCAGAATATTTTTGTACATGCCGGACGCGATATAGGCTTTTGCAATACTTAAGCCGTAAATAAGCCCTGAGCAGGCGGCTGTGATATCAAATGCCGGAATATATTTTTTGATACCGAGTCTTGACTGAATATGGCAGGCAATTGCCGGATACAAATCAGGAGGAGCGGAAGAGGCTGCAAGAATAAGGTCAATGTCGTCAGGCGCTATTCCCGATTTTTCAATTGCTTTTTTCGCCGCGTCAAAGCCGAGGTCTATAGCGTTTTCTTCGCCTGAAACAACCCTTCTTTCTTTTATACCTGTTCTTGTATAAATCCACTCGTCAGATGTTTCATATAATTTTGTCAAATCATCATTTGTTATAACTGTTTCGGGTAAACTGTATCCTACACCTGCAATTCTCAGCGGTATCAATTTATCTGTCATTAACTATTCCTCATAAAATTTTGCGATTTTTTCGTTGACGCCTGTTTCAACCGCGTGTTTTGCAACTCTTACGGCGTTTTTGATTGCGTAAGCTTTGCTTCTGCCATGTGAAATTACCGTAATTCCTTTTACACCGAGAAGAAGTGCGCCGCCAAATTCTTCGTAGTTAATTTTTCTGTAAATTCTTTTCATGAACGGTTTTGCAAGAAGTCCGATAATTTTGCCGAGCAAATCAGCTTTAAATTCCTGCTTGAGCATTCTGAAAAGCATCTGCGAGGTGCCTTCAGTAACTTTCAGCGCAACGTTTCCGACAAATCCGTCGCAGACTACAACATCGCAGACACTTAAGAAAATTTCTTTCCCTTCAATGTTGCCTACAAAGTTTAATTTTTCCTGCTGTTCTTCTAAAAGTTTGTAAGTTGCCTGTGCAAGTTCATTTCCTTTTCCGGCTTCTTCACCGATATTCAAAACTCCAATTCTGGGGTGTTCAATTCCGAGAACGTTTTTAGAGAAGGTTGAACCCATAACCGCAAACTGATAAAGCATTTCGGGAGAGCAATTGCTGTTCGCACCTGCGTCTATCACAACAATCGGTTTTTTGATTGTCGGAAGAGTAACGGCAATTGCAGGACGGTCAATTCCGGGGATTCTGCCAAGCCCGAAAAGGCTTGATGCCATAGCGGCACCAGTTGAACCTGCCGCAACCAGAGCGGCTGAACTTCCCTGTGCAACAGCATCTACCGCAAGAACTATTGAAGACTTTTTCTTTTTACGAATAGCCTGTCCGGGGGCTTCCCCCATTTCTATGACTTCTGAGGCATGGGTTATTTTGATGTCGAGTTTTGAGGTATCAATCTTTATTCGGTATTGTTTACCGGCTTTGCCGCAGTCGGAATAAAATCCTTCGTGCGTAATTTTGTCAAGTTCCTGTTCTATCCTGTCCTGCTTGCCAACAAGTTCCAGAGCAACTCCGTATTCCTGAGCCGCCCAAACAGCACCTGCTACTATCTCATGCGGAGCATGATCCCCGCCCATTGCATCAATTGCTATTCTCGTCATATTTCCCTCTCAAAGTCTTATCAATTTAACGGTTTTTATGACCGGATGGCTGAAATTATTCAGCCATCCGTAATCTTTTTTTACTTTTCTTCTGTTTCTGAAGTTTCTTCTGCCGGAGTTCCGGTTTTTTCTTCCGCTGCAGGAGCTTCTTCTTTAACTTCTGTTACAGTTTCTTCCGCTTTTACTTCTTCAACCTTTACGTCTTCGGTTTTTGTTTCTTTAACTTCTGCATTTACAGCTTCTGTTTTTTTAGCTGCTTTTTTTGCAGATTTCTTTTCTGCGGGTTGAGCTTCTTCAACTCTGTCTTTCAGTCTTACCGGTTTTCCTTTGTATGTGCCGCAGGCCGTGCAGACTGTGTGTGTTAATACTGTTGCGCCGCAGTTAGGGCATGTTGTAACTTCCGGTCTTTTTGCCTTCCAGTTGCTTCTTCTTTTTCCCTGTGCGGAATGTCCTGTTCTTTTCTTAGGTACTGCCATTTTTCTGTTTCCTTTTTATTTTTTACTACTACTTATATTTCTTTGACGTTCGGACGGTTTGAGGAAATAGTTATGCCATCTCCCGCTGCCGGTCTGGGCGTCAACCCTTTTCTATTTGAATGTTTTTGAATACATCCATCCTTGGATCAGATAAATCTTCTTCTTTCAAAAACTTATCTCCATTACAATTTATACCACAAACTTTTTTATTTGGTAAATTTAATATTACAGATTGATACAATAAGTCATAAATATCTATTTTATCATCTCCGTTAAGATCTGTTACGAACTGCCCCTCTTTCAACTCTGTTTCCTGTCCGTAATCTTCCATCAACGCGTATTTTGCAAACATTTCATCAACATCAAAATCGAGGTTGTATTCAAATTCTTTCAGGCACAAATCACATTCTAAGACTACGGTGCCGCTTATGTGTCCCGTAACTTCTATAAAATCTCCGAGAGATTTCAGTGTAAGTTCAGCGTTGAGCGGCCCCTTTGAATTTATCCCTTCTATTACATCATCAAATTTGCAATTCAGGGTTTTGTCTTTTGAATTTTCAATATCTTCTATCGAAACTGTCAAATGCATCTGATTTTACCTTTTACATATACTGTTCTTCCTGCAGGGCAAGAGAAGCAACCTGATTTGAGATAAAGCAGACTTTTTTAAGAGGACCTGCTGTTTCTTTTTCTATAAAAGCAGGTGCCGGATTCTTCATTGCCTGTTTAAGTTCCTCATACAAAGCTTCCGGATTTTCGACATAAAGCACAAGAGGTGCGGTTGAACCTTTCAAAAATATAAGAAGTGACGTTCTTTTCTTGATATTCTGCGCGTTAAACTGTTGAGCCATTTTTACTCCTTTTTTATTTCCGGCCTCCGAAGAACCGCGGAAGCCTTATTAAGTGCTTCAATTATAGAATAAAAAAAGAATTTGTGCAACACAGGCTGTAATGAAATATCCAAGCATCCAGGGCAGATGAAATATTTCCGGAGTTTGCAAGAAGGGGTTTCGTTATCTGATTGGCCATACCCGCTCCGTCATTACAGGGACGAAAGTCCGAAGAATTTCCTGTAATAGCGCAAGGGGATTCTTCGGTCATTTCACTCCCTCAGAATGACAGTGTAAGACAAATTGGGGCGATTTCTTATCACCTTCCTCAACTCTCCTCACGCTTCACCCTTCACCCTTCACTTATCAGACCCCTCACCCGAATTTCTAAATTCGCTACGCTTATTAAGAAATTCTACCCTCTCCCACAAGGGGCGAGGGAAAATATTTAACATAACGAACTTAACGTCTTTACGTCCTAACGTCTTAACGACTTTCATAACGAAAACTCTTAGTGCCTTAGCGCCCTAGCGCCTTAGTGTCTTTCCCGAAACAAACCATTCACCCGTTCAACATTTCAACCTTTCACCTCTCCTCACACTTCACTCTTCACCCTTCACTCCTCACTCTGATAAGAACTTATCGCCTTGCAGTCCTATCGCCTTCCAAAACGTAACCTCTTAGTGCCTTAGCGTCCTTGCGCCTTAGTATCCTTTTGTCTTTTACAGAAGTTTCTTCAAATAATTCGGAAGTGCAAAACGCGCAAGGTGGTAATCTTTATTGTAAATTTTGCAGGTTTTTGTAATTTCAGCGCATCTGTCTTCCGCAAGGTATGAAAGCGGTTTAACGGTTTTTGAGCAGAATGCCCACGCCCAGTAGCCACCCGGATATGTCGGAATGTTTGAAGTGTAGGTTGAGCATATTGGAAAGACTTTTTTTAATAAATCATACATTTTTTTGATTTCCTGTTTGTTTACAAAAGGACTTTCTGATTGTGCTGCGACAATTCCGCCTTCTTTAAGAGAGTTTTTGACGTTTGTGTAGAATTCTTCCGTAAACAACCCTTCTCCTGGGCCCATCGGGTCGGTCGAGTCAATAAGAACAATATCGTATTCATTCTTTTTGTCTTTAATAAATTCAATTGCATCTTCAACTTTTATTTCAACTCTGGGGTCTGACAGCCCGCAGGAAAGTGTCGGCAGGAATTCTTTGCATGCATCAATAACCATACCGTCGATTTCGCATAATACAACTTTTTTGACGGTTTTGTGCTTCAGAACTTCTCTGACTGTTCCTCCGTCGCCGCCTCCGATAACAAGCACGGATTCTGGATTTTTGTGGTTCATCATCGGAATATGAGCTATCATTTCGTGGTAATGATATTCATCGCCTTCCGTTGTCATCATCAAATCGTCAAGGGTTAAAACACGTCCGAGGGAAGAGTCTGATTCGAAAACTTCCACTTTTTGGAAGTCTGATTGTTTTGAAAACAAAACTTTTCCGGCCTTGATTGCAATGCCGAAGCCTGAGGGGGTAATTTCGTGATAATATCCGTTCTCTATTCCGTTTTTCATTGAATTTCTCCTTAATCTTCTATTTTATTCCGCCTAAAATGTGTATGTGAAGGTGAAAAACTTCCTGACCTGCTTCTTTGCCTGTATTAATAAGTGTTTTGTAGGATTTAAGCCCGATTTTTTTAGTAGTTTCTTTGACAGCCAGAAGAAGTTCTGCCATAAGGTTTTTGTCCTCAAGTTCGTTCAGGGATTCCACGTGAACCCTCGGAACTACAAGAAGATGCACCGGTGCTTTCGGGTTGATGTCTTTGAATACGACAACATGTTCGTTTTCATAAACAAATTCCGTGTTGAAATCTCCGTTTATAATTTTACAAAAAATACAATTGTTATCCATTTTCCACCTCGTATTTGCGCTAAGTTTACAATATAAATTTTAAAATATCAATCTTATAAATCAATGTTAAATAAAACCGTTCATAACAAAAAGCGGTTGTTAAAACCGCTGATAGTTATATATTAACATCAAGTAAATGTATATTGTTAATGAAGATATTAAGTTAAAATATTTTAAAATTACGGATTTTTCGGATGCGATGCCGCAAACGGCAAAACTTTTAATTGTGCTGCACTCTTAATAAAAATTAACCTTGCAGTATCTTTTTCGAATAATGTTAAGAAACCATATCCTTTCGCACTCCAAAAAGATAAACTTCCTGCGAAAGTAATGAGATATTATCATAAATTATTCCAAATTGCAAGAGAAGAATTTACAAAGGATTGACAAAGCTTAACATTTGAGTTATACTACCAATGTAGTAGAATTTTGTTGTTTTGGTTTTAAATCTCAAGAAAGGATTTTCATTATCTTATAAATCTGGATAATTATAATCACTCCGGGCGGATTATTTTGCTTTGCCATCTAAATGGGGTATTGTTTTTAAGGCAATATAAAGTAAAATAATTTTAAGGAATGTTAATTTAATATCCGTATCAGGCAATAAATTAAAATCACGAGTTTTAAAACATACAACAGATTGTAGAAGGTCATGGAAAAAAGTAAGCAGGCAAACAAACAAAATACGGACTCCGTAAAACCGGCAGCTTCGAATCCTCTGAAAAGCAGGGTTTCAAACCCGATTACAGATACAGGGATTATTGCGCGTATAAATAATATTAATGCGCAAAAGACTAACAACCGGCTTTACAGCGGGTATGCCAGCAATACCGTTTCTAAAAAATCCGCGGATTTTACAGGATTTATTAATGAGTTTAATTCGGTTTTGAAAGACAAGCATACGGTTTCGGATTTGCTCGGAACAATGCATACTCTTTTTACAGACAAATTAAACTGCCTTTTTACGGCCTGCGGACTTTTTCACGAAAAATCCAACTGTATTAATCTGAAGCTTCAAAACAAATTCGGAAGCACATATTCGTCAAAAATTTTTATGTCCGACGAAAACAATCCTGTAGTTCAGAGCTTTAAAACAGGTTCCGTAATCACAAGAGAGGACGACAAATTTTTAAATATTCCATACCTTCAGGACTCGCCTTCATACATTGTGCCTCTGATGTCAATTGACAGATGCATCGGGGTTTTGATAGCAGGAATGGAGGTAACAGAAGCGGAATCAGTAATGTTTTCGTTTATCGCAAATTATGCTGCGATGTTTATTGATAATATTAATTTGCGGGAAAAAGCAAGCAAATACGACAACACGGACACCCTTACCTCACTGTATAACCACAGAGGTTTTCAGGAGGTTCTGACAAAAGAACTTCAAAGGGCAAAAGACAACAAAACCCATCTTTCAATAATAATGATGGATGTGAATAACATTTCAAAGATTAACCGTGAACTCGGACACGCAAAAGGCGATGAAGTTATAAGGCTTCTTGCGGATAAAATTAAGCAGAATATAAGAAGCAATGACAAGGCCGGACGCTACGGCGGGGATGAAATTGCGATAATTCTCCCTGATACAAACACGGCAGACGCCAAATACCTTGCAGAATACATAACTTATACTCTTTCGTGCTGTTTTGTGGATGATGTCGGGCCGGTCAAGGTTTCGGTCGGGATTTCGACATATCCTGATTGCACAGAAAATCAGGAAAAACTTCTTGTGCTTGCGGAACAGGCAATGTATATTTCGCAGGCAAAAGGCTATAAAGAAGGAATGTCCGCGATTATCAGCAGCAGCGACTACAACTTCTGGAGCAACGACAGTTTGAATTCGTTTGCGGAAGTTCTAGCAAAACGCCACTCTCAGGTCGGGATAAATTTTGAAGAAGAACTTGTCCACAAATTCAACAATGAACAGATAAGTTCGCAAAATCATTTGATGGAAATGGTGACTTCTCTTGCCGGCGCAATAGATGCAAAAGACCCTTATACAAAAGGTCATTCAACATCGGTTTCAAGATATTCCGAAGCCCTTGCGCGTGCGCTTAACCTTCCGGAAGAGGAAGTAGAACGGATAAAACTCGGGGCGCTGCTTCATGACGTGGGCAAAATCGGTATTCCTGAAAATGTCCTTAAAAAACCGTCGCATCTGTCGGATGAAGAATGGGAGATTATGAAGCAGCATCCTGTAATAGGTGCGGAAAAAGTGCTTGCGCCGAATGAAGCTTTGCGTGATTTGATACCGATGGTCAAATACCACCACGAACATTACGACGGCACAGGATATCCGGAAAAACTTAAAGGAGAAGAAATTCCGCTGTCAGCCCGTATCGTGTCGGTTGCGGATGCTTTTCATGCGCTTATTTCGGATAGACCATACAGAAAAGGCCTCGGGGTTGAAAAAGCTTGCGAAATTCTTAAAATGGGCGCCGGAACTCAGTGGGACAGCGATTTAGTCAGACAGTTCATAACCATTGCCCCGTCGCTTTCGACAAGTATTTAGCTTAAGAAACAACTAATATCCGCGGGGTTGATGCAGTAATTAAAGAAGCTACTGAAGAAATTCGGAGAACTTATTCCTTAGTATTTATTTACGGAATTCAGCGGAATGTCTGAAGAAACCAACTGCGCTTTACATGTCATTTTAAGGCGCATGCGCAGAAGGAGAAAGGCGTCTGCTCGTGCGCCTCAGGATGACGTATCTTCTTTCATGTCATTCTGAGGGCGTAGCCCGAAGAATCCCATTGCCCTGTACATGTCATTCTGAGGACGCTGCCGAACAAAACGATTAAGTATCTTTTTGTGAGAGGACGAAGAATTCCCTTGTGGTTTTAAGGAGATCCTTCGGCTGACGCCTCAGGATTACGTCCTGCTATTACGTCATTCTGAGGGAGCGCAGCGACCGAAGAATCTGATGGCATTTTAAGAGGAACCTCCGGCTTTTCGCACCCGCAATAAAGGGGTACGGCAGACGCCTTTCACCCTCTGCTCGTGCGCCTCAGGATGACATAAAATCCGTTCAACCATTCACCTTTTCAACCTTTCAACTCTCCTCACACTTCACCCTTCACTCCTCACTCTGATAAGAACTTATCGCCTTTTACAAAAATGTAACCGATTTGCCAATATAAAAATTTATGGTTAAAATGTTATATTATAGAATGGCGGGAGGATTAAATGCCGAAATTAGCACAGGAGAGGAATTATCGGGGATATTACGAAAGGAGCGGGGCGGATGTGAGGCAAACACCTCTGCCTGAACGTGCTTATCCGCCGTACAAAGTCGTAAGACCAGCCAGACCCCGTTATACAAAAGCAAAATCCGCTAAAAAACAACGTTATAATCTTATCCACAGCATTATATCCGTTGCGATTTTAAGTGTTATTATGGCTTTTGTTTATCCTGTATGCTACAACAGGGTTATTAAATCTTTCTTCTTTAAATCGCCTTATCCTGCGGTAAAAGCGGATTATTACAAGCTTTTGAACCCGACAATCGGTTATCTTAATAACAATCTGTTTTTAGACCGGTATTTTTTGTCAGGGCCGGAAACGAAAAATCCGCAGATGGTGGAGTTGAGTTTGAATGAAAGGATGACGGGGCTTGAAAATCAGCTTAAAAATCTTGCGGCCCTTTATCCTTCGATTGAGCCATCCGTGTTTGTGTGGGATTATGAAACCGGAAATTACGCAGGGTTAAATTCCGACAAGCTTTATTCAGCGGCAAGTATTATTAAAATTCCTGTTCTAATTCAGCTTTTCCGCTCTATTGAAGCCGGACAGCTTACTATTTACGACACAATGACTTTGAAGGACTATTACAGAGCGGAAGGCTCTGGAAGTCTGCAGTTTAAGGCGGAAAATTCGGTGTGGACGATTGATGATCTTGCACGGCTAATGATAACGGAATCCGACAACTCCGCAACCAATATGATTATGGCAAAACTCGGGTCAATGTATGACGTGAATTCCGGAATCCGCCGGTGGGGATTAGGGCAGACACAGGTAAAAACGTGGCTTCCGGATATGGGCGGAACAAACTTCACAACAGCGGAAGATCTTGCAAGAATGCTATACAACATTGATAACCCGAATTTTCTAAGCGTAAGTTCCAGAGAAAAAATCTTTGATTATATGGGACATGTTCATAATGACAGGCTTCTTCCGGCAGGTCTGGGGGCAGGGGCAAGCATTCTCCATAAAACAGGCGACATCGGCAAAATGCTCGGCGACGCAGGGATTGTTTATGCGCCGAACGGCAAAAAATATATCGTTGCAATTATGGCGAACAGACCTTACAACTCGGTTCTGGGGAAAGATTACATAGTAAAAGCCTCGGAAATAATCTACAACTATCTGGTGAAATAGGTTATGCTGAAAAATCTGCTGGAGTCAAAAAAATGCTTTAAACTTGTCTGCGGAGCCGGAAATCAGGACTTAATGGAGGTTGAAAAGCTGACAGCACTCTATGCAAAAGCCGGCTGCCGGTTTTTTGACCTTAATGCATCTGAAGAAGTTATTGATGCAGCGCGCAGGGGCTTAAAGTTTGCGGGAGCAGAGGATGCTTACCTGTGCGTAAGTGCCGGAATTAAAGGCGATCCGCACGTTAATAAGGCAGTGATTGATTATGAAAAATGTATTTCCTGCGGACAGTGCGACGAAATCTGCCCGCAAAACGCCATTAAATACCACAAAGTAAAAAAACTCCGCTGTATCGGCTGCGGCAGGTGCGCCAAAATCTGCCCGAAAGATGCAATAAGTTACGTTTCGGAAGCTAAAGAACTTTCCGGACTTCTTCCGCCGCTTATCAATAAAGGGGTTGATTGTATTGAACTTCACGCCGACGGCAGGGATATTGATGAAATTTTTAATAATCTGGATTATTTAAAAACCAATTTTGGCGGAATGCTGAGTATCTGCCTGAGCCGCGGCAAATTGAGCGATACGGAGCTTGTGGAAATTTTAAAGAAATTTGCTTCTAATATCGAACCAAACCGGCTGATTGTGCAGGCAGACGGTTTTCCAATGAGCGGAGGGCGTGACGATTTCAAGACAACCCTTCAGGCGGTTGCGACGGCAGAAATTGTTCAAAACGCAAATTTGCCCGTTTATATACTGCTTTCAGGCGGCACAAATTCAAAAACCGCCGCCCTTGCAAAGATGTGCGGGATTGATTTTAACGGAATTGCAATAGGCTCTTTTGCAAGAAAAATCGTTTCAAAGTACGTTTCGGCGGACGATTTTCTAAGTAATGAAAAACTCTTCACAGAAGCCCTTGAAATCGCCAGAAACCTTATAAATTCAGTTACGGCAGACTAAAGCCCCCCCTCTAAAAAAGAAAGAGCAGAAAATTATTCCGCTCTTTTGATAAATTTGTGTCTTTTCTGACACTTCACACAAATCCTAAATCAACAGCTATTGCTCATCAATAGCCTTCTCTGCTCTCTTAATCTTTTTCACCAGATCTCCGAATTGTTCCTTTATATACAAAAGAAACATTGAAACTTCATCTTTAAAGCTGTACACACCGGGCCAAATTATATAACTGTACATAAGAATTACTCCTTTTACTGTCTAACCTTCACATGCTCTTTATCGGTTTTTGGAGAAAAAACTTTAGGGAAAAAGACGGAATGTTAAGAAATTTTAAAATTTAAACTTCCCAAAAACTCCAAAACGGCTGAATACCTATGCCTGCCCCACATTAATTTTTTTTTACATACTGTTTAATTTTTACATCTGCCTGTAATATCATGAAAAAAAAAACGGGAGAAAAAAGCATGCCGGTCACAAGAGAAAAGAATTCACAGAACAACAATGATTTACACATGATACCCCAGAACACGGAAGCGGAAGAAGCGGTTCTCGGGGCAATTTTAGTCAACCCTGTTGTTATAACAAAGGTTGTAGAAGGCTTAAAGCCTGAAAGTTTTTACAAACCCGCGCACAGATACGTATATGAGGCAATGCTTCAGCTTTTTAATTCAAACGAAAGGATTGATATTGTATCGGTTTCAAACGTTCTTGATTACAACTCGAAGCTTGAAACCGTCGGCGGACGTGCGTTTATAAACGATTTAGCCTTAAATGCAATAAGCACGGCAAATATTGAATATTATGCAAAAATTATTCAGGAAAAAGCCATAAAAAGAGCCTTAATCAACGCCGGCAGCGAAATAGTATCTTTTGGATACGATATGAACCCCATTGACAGATCGCTCGATCAGGCGGAAAAATTGATTTTTGATATTGCCTCAAAAAAAGCCACAACCGACCTTGTGCACGTCAAAGATCTTGTCTTGAATACTTACGAAAAGATAGAATACCGCTACGAACATAAGGATGAGTTAATCGGGGTTCCGACAAATTTTTACGAACTTGATACTATGACCAGCGGTCTGCAAAAGTCGGATTTGATAATTCTTGCAGCGCGTCCTTCCATGGGAAAAACGGCTTTTGCCCTGAATATTGCGCAAAACGTCGCAATAAAAGCCAAAACGCCTGTTGCCATATTCTCGCTTGAAATGTCAAAGGAACAGCTTGTTCAACGTATGTTATGTTCGGAAGCCGAAGTTGACACCCAGAGGCTCAAGACAGGGCACATGCAGAGCAAAGACTGGGAAAAACTTGCAGATGCAATGAATGCTTTTGCGCAGGCTCCGATTTACATTGACGATACTTCAGGCTGTACCCTGACGGATGTGCGCGCAAAGTGCAGAAGATTAAAAATGGAAGAAAAAAATCTCGGGCTTGTCGTGATTGATTATCTTCAGCTTATGGAAAGTTCCGGCAAAGAAGACCGTATGCAGCAGATTTCGGCGATTTCAAGGGGCTTAAAAACTCTTGCAAGAGAACTGGATGTTCCGGTTATTGCGCTCTCGCAGCTTTCACGTGCGGTGGAATCCAGAACTGACAAGCGTCCGATGCTTTCCGACCTCCGAGAATCAGGCGCAATAGAACAGGACGCAGATATTGTTATGTTTATTTACCGTGACGAATATTACAGAAAAGCTGACGGCGAAGAGGATGAATCAATTAAAGCCGCAAACAAAGGCGAGTCGGAAATTATCATCGCAAAACACAGAAACGGCCCTGTAGGAACAGTTAAACTGCTGTTTCAGGGCAATATTACAAAATTCAAAAACCCGATTAAAACAGATGTTTTTTAGATTTGACCGGATGTTGCAAATATTAACGGAATACTGCCGGAAAATTTTCTGCTTTCAAATATTTTTGCAGCAATTCAGCCCTGCTTTTTTGTGTTGACATTTCCAATAAGGAGGTTTAAATTATAGTTGAAATGTTTAACGGAGATTTGAAAAAGCTTGCAAAACTCTTGAAAGAGCACCATCTGATGATTTCAACAGCCGAAAGCTGCACGGGCGGGCTTGTGGCATCTATGCTGACTGATATTTCCGGAAGTTCGGAGTATCTGGCAGAAAGCCACGTCACATACGCAAATTTCGCCAAACATAAATATCTCGGGGTGAGTAACGAAATTCTCGACACCTTCGGCGCTGTAAGCCCCGAGTGCGCAAGAGCAATGGCTGAAGGGCTTCAAAAGCTTTCAGGCTGCGACATTGCACTCTGCACAACAGGAATTGCAGGCCCCGCAGGCGGAACAAAAGACAAACCCGTCGGATTGGTCTATATTTCAGTTTATTTTAATGGCAAAACAACCGTTAAAAAATACCTCTTTAACCCGCACATCCCGAGAAAAACAATGAAAATGACCTTTGCCAAAGCCGCAATCAAAGAAGCTTTAGACTGTATTCAAACTATCCGGCAATGATTTCAGCCAGAACATCAGGGAACCTGTTAATCAAAGTGTCCGCAAAATCTCTTGCGTCAATCTGGGTGATAACCATTGAAAGCAAATCATTCGGAAGCTCTTCCAGCATTTTAATCTTTTCTTCCGGCTCAATTACTTCCATAGCCTTTACAACTTCCGGTTTTTGCTTGTGTGCATGAATCATATTTGTGTAAGATTCAGGGCTGAAAAGCTGGTAAAGTTCAGGATGCTGATTTGCCAGAGAAAGCGTCAACTGCTGCTTTTGCGTCGGCTGCATTGAAAACAGCGCATCCTTAAATTCCATCGGATTAAACTTATCAATCTGATTTACCATATCAAAGCTGCTTTTGTCCTTGCATTCCTGCCCTGTAACTCCTTCAATCATCTGCGCAAGATATTCGGGCGGAATTGACTGAAGATGCTTCAAAATATTATCTTTATCAACCCTTGTGCTAGTTAAGAAGTTGTCAAGCTCGCTATTTGGCATTAATCTGATGACTTCTTCTTCCGAAAACAGTTCCATAACCGTATTTACAAGCTGCTCCGGAGGAAGCTCCTTAAGCATCGCAAGAAGTTTGTCCTCCGTAAAATAGTAAAATCCCTGCTGCAAATCCTCTTCCTCCATAAGCGGAAGGAATTTCTGGAGTTTGTCGGAGGTCATAGTGCTAAGGATAAGAAATTTATTATTAGGATCCGCAAGGTTAAAAATCTCAACAAGCTTATCTGCATTTGTAAACAATTCCGCAGCGTACTCTACAGCCGCCTGATTACCCTGTGCAGCTTCCGCTTCCACAATCTCATCAACCGACATCATTGAATACATATCGACCATTTTAGTGTAAGAAACGTTTAGTTTGCTTAAAAGTGTTGTTAAATCAGTATCTAATACTATCATCAGAACATCCCTTGCAGAGTAAATATCCAAATACCTTAACGGCACTATCAACTTAAAACTTCAATAAAACTGCATTATGTAAAGAAAAATTAACATTCCGGCAATTTACAGACTCACTCCGGTTTGTAACAATTAGCCTGTTAAAGTTGAAACTTAAAAACTTAACGCCATAAAATAACACGAAAGCTTCACTATAAAGAATAAAAACCCGAAAATAAAAAGAGACTTATATAGGAAATTCCACAAAAAATTTCAAAACAGCGTCATCCTGAGCAGCAAGCGAAGATACCCTTAAACCGCAAGGGGATTCTTCGGGCTAAAGCCCTCAGAATGACGTAAAACCAATGATGTCATCTTGAGCCGCACGAACAGAGGGTGAAAGGCGTTAGCCGCACCCGTTTATCGCAAGTGCGAAGGCGAAAGATCCCCTGAAAACGTAAGAAGATTCTTCGGGCTAAAGCCCTCAGAATGACGCTCTTTTTATAATATTTGCGGAATGTGCTATATAAGTCCCGAGAAAAAATACTTGATTTTAAAAAATGTTTATAGTAGATTAAATTTTGCGGACAGACAAAATGTTGTCTAAAAGCACAGCCGGAACACTTACCAAAATGGAGATTAAGTGTTTTGGCCTGAAAAATAAATACTAACCGGCGTTCATTGAGTTGAACCCTTCAACCAATTTTACGGGCGGTCAAACAGGACAGAAAGATATTTTGCCACTGGGAACGACTGAGTATCGTTTTCAAGAGGTCTGGTAAAAGTCAAATGTTCTAGATTTTGAAAACAGCATATAAGTTTGCGGGCTGCTAGCTCAGGTGGTTAGAGCACTCTGCCGAGAAAAACGATTAAGTATCGTTTTTCGAGAGGCCTGATAAGGGTCAAATGTTCTAGATTTTGAAAACAGCATATAAGTTTGCGGGCTGCTAGCTCAGGTGGTTAGAGCGCACCCCTGATAAGGGTGAGGTCGGTGGTTCGAGTCCACTGCGGCCCATATAAAAGAGAGGACTGGTTTTCAGCCCTCTTTTTTATTGTAAAAATTTGATGATTTTTTAGCGTTTTGTGTAATATTTGTGTAGTGAAGTAGTTTTTAAACTCTATAAAATTAAAATAAAATCATTAACCCGCAATCATAGTAAATACAAAATGCGGAAAAAATTTTGCAGACTCTCCGTAAATATTGCGAAGATTCTCTTGCCCTTGCGTAAAAACACGAATCGCACAATTTATTTAATATCAGGCTGATTACGCCGCCTTGAAGTTATACAGAGGCTTGAGATGGTCAATAATCTCCGCCGTCGGCGAAATTGTTTGAATGATTTCATCCGCATTCTTGTAAGCCATCGGTGCTTCATCAATGGTTCCGGTTGAAATGCACGTTGAATATATCCCCTCCATTCTGGCTTTGTATTCTTCCATTGTAAGGGTTTCTTTCGCTTTTGTGCGGGTTGTAAGCCGGCCTGCACCATGAGGAGCAGAGTTGTTCCAGTCTTCGTTGCCTTTGCCTCGGCATATCAACGAGCCGTCTGCCATATTTAGGGGTATTAAAACTTTTTTATCTTTTTTAGAAGAGATTGCACCTTTTCTAATTATTCTGTCTTCTCCTATATAATTGTGAACGGTTTCAAAGGTTTCATCAGCCTTCCAGTTCATGTTTGAAAGAATTTCTTCGGACATAACCTTGCGGCTCCAGTGTGCATAATCTCTGCATACGTCTGCGCACGTCAGGTAGTCCTCTGCGTCTTTGCCAGTCAAAAAGGAGAGTTGTTTTAAGTAACCTTCGCCGTAGCAGTTCTTTTCGATTGCAATATTCTGGAAATATACGGCAAGTTTGTTGCCAAAGTTTCTTGAACCGCTGTGGATTATTAAGTAAGTTCCGGTTGTGCCTTTTTCGATTGAGATGAAGTGATTGCCTGAACCGAGAGAACCTATTTTCAACAAATCATCTTTATCGCCTCCTTTTAGAAAATCCGTTGTTATTCTGCGGATTTGTTCTTGTAATTCATCAGGAATAATGGTACTCATTTCTTTTCTTGCGCCTGTGCCTGTCGGGATATTCTGACGGATAACTTTGTCGAGTTTGGCGTAATCATTAAGAGGTTTGGATTCTTTGAGTTTTACAACGTACATTCCGCAGGACTGGTCAACCCCTATAATATTCGGGATAATTTCTCCGCCGTGCGGCATATTTGAGGTAAACCCGATTGTACAGCCTTTGCCTTTGTGGCAGTCGGGCATAATTCTGACCTGACAGTCTTTGAAAATCGGGTGGTTGCAGATGTCTTTTGTCTGCTCTATTGTACCTTCATCTATTGTTGAAGCGTAGATTCTGGCTGATGTGTATTTTCCTTTTATAAGCATATTATCTCCTGTGGGTTTTGTTATACTCGGAATTTGTCATTTTATCTGACAATTCAAGCCCCAGGGTTTCGATTGTGAACTTGAAACTTCCAAAATCCGTGTCGAACTTTTGGGCATTCTCTTTTACCCAGAATTCGTCTTTATATTTTTCTTTAACGTATTCTATCAATTGTTTTGTAGATCCGGAGGCTTCTACTTTTTTGTTTCGTAATAAATATTTCATCATAAATCCTTTCTGTTACTATTTTAAATAACTTGTATGTCAATTTCGGTCATATCTCAAAGTTATTGTAAACAGCATCTATATTATCCTGAGATATGCCTATATAAATAAGTGTTGTGGATGGTGAGCTGTGGTTAAATATTTTTTGAAGCATAGCAACATCTTTGAACTGCAAATAAAGCCAGTACCCAAAAGTTTTTCTGAGGGTATGAGTCCCAACAGCATATTTAATTCCTGCTTTTCGGCAAGCACTGTTAATTATTCTGTAGGCCTGTTCCCTGCATAACCTGCAATGCTTCTTGCTTTTGAAAAGAAAGTCCGTGTCTTCTTTATTCATAATATAGTTGTCTAATATTTTTTTTAGTTTTGAGTTAATAGGGAATTTTTTAAGCTTACCTGTTTTTTGTTCATGAATTTCGATATGAGTTTTGTCTTTAACATCTGCAACCGTAAGTTTCAAGATATCGCTGATTCTAAGTCCGCTATTTGTACCTAAAACAAACAACAGTAAGTTTCTTGTACCCTGTTCAGCTAAAATTGTTTCAATTTTTCTGATTAAATTTTTGTCCCTGATTGGCTGAACTGTATTCATGTAAATCCTTTCAATATGTTGCATTAAACGTCATACTCATAACACGTTATGTTGCATCGGGTAATGTATGTTTTTGATGGAGCCGGCTAAAATTATTGTCCTGACGGTTTTATATGGTTTTCGCACAATGTAACACAATAGGTATTGTGTTGCATAACCGTCATTTTCATTATGAATCTGATTGTGCATAATGTCAATTATATAGTTGACAAATTGCTGCAATTTGTTACAATTATTTTAGGAGAGAGATTAATGCAAACGATAAAGATAACAAAAGAGAGAGCTGAGGAAATAAGTTCTCAGATATTAGGACTTATGAAGCGGGAGAAGTGTTCTGTCAGTGAATTGAACAGGCTGCTGGGCTTAACAAGCAGCCGTCAGAACCTGCATAAGAAGATTAAATCAGGAACGCTTAGATATTTTGAGGCTCTCGATATTTTCGATAAGCTCGGTTATGAGGTTGTTATTATGAAGAAGTAGGATTATCTGTTTTCATAATCTACTTGCAACTTTAAAATTGTTTCTAAATATTGTTTTCCTAAACATTGTCCTAATTCAGTTAATGAAACTGAAGACGTACCCAATTCAGACCATATATAGGATAAATTTTCTATGATAGCCCTTAATTCAATACTTATTTCCTCAGAGTATTTACCGTTCTTTTTTGCTAACCCAGAAGGTAAATAATTAAATATATCACAACTCAAAGGATATATAACGGCGGCACCATTGGCAATAATCGTTTTACCTAAGTTCCACATCTGTAAATTCTGAAAGTTAATTAATTTTACAATATATTTATTATAGAAATCATTAAAAGACTGCGTAGTTACATTCTTTTTTACATACCCAGAACAAAATAAATATAAAAAGGCAATCACTTCAAGGTGTGTTGTAGTAAATACCTCTAAAGATTTTATTGCAGACGTAAGAGTATGGGAGGCAAGATCTTCATCAGTAGTTATTTTTTTATATATCAAATTGGCTAATGTTTCTTTTTTCTCAATATCATTAGTTGTATAACCAATTTTTTGAGCTTCAGCTACAGCAAGCAAAACTTCGGGATTTTGTAGTTTGTCGTTTATTGCACTTGGAGATACATTATTTGCAGATAAAAGCATTTCGAGAAGTTTTTTTATTTCAAGCACGTTATTATTTGCATAGGATAGAGCAGATATAATATCCTCTTTATAATCATAACTAGGTAAAATATTAATAAAAACATTATTAATAATAGAAGAATTATCAACATTATTTGTAGTTCCACCAAATTTAATATTAGTATCAAATTTATCTGCTAATTTCCCTTCTACATTTGTCTTAGCATTAATAAGCCCTGCTTGTAAGTTATTATTATCCATGCAAACCTCGCTTTGTATAATTATTATACCTTTAAACATTATATAAAAACAACATAAAAAAGGACATGCGTCCATG
>CALUPM010000029.1 GCA_944322665.1 Candidatus Gastranaerophilales bacterium
ATGTGAGCTTTAGCTTTTTCAGCATCTGTAAAGAAACCTGTTGATTCAACAACAACTTCTACGCCCAAATCTTTCCACGGCAATTGTGCAGGATCTTTTTCTGCGAAGAATTTAATTTTTTTACCGTTTACGATGATACCTTCGTCATAAGCTTCAACAGTACCGTCGAATTTGCCCATAACTGAATCGTGTTTGAAAAGAAGTGCAGCTTCTGCAGGTTTCAAACCGGGGTCGTTAATTGCAACGTAATTAATTTTGTCAAAAATACCTTCTCTGATAGCGGCTCTCAAAGTGTTACGGCCGATTCTACCAAAACCGTTAATTGCTACATTTACCATAAGTTTTTACTCCTTCTTATTATGTAAATCTATAACATTATTTTTATAACATCAACAAAAAAACTAATCAATAGGTTTAGACCGTGTGAATTATTAAGAAATAGTTAATTTTTGCAGGATTTCTTGCCGTTCCACGAAAGCCCATCGCAGTGCAGATATTCCATATTCTCAAATGCTAACACCCATGCTGCGCATCCGTATCCGCTGTAATTGCTGCTGTTAGAAAGAGAGCATGTATTAAAAGAAACATGTGAGTTTTCTTCTGCGGTTCCTACCGGTACTATACCGAATTTTGTCCAGTAAAAAGCAAACACATCACGTCCGTAGGTATTAGGATTTTGTCTTCCATTTATATCAACATGTATTGAAAAACAAACATTTTTCAGAGCGTTTGTTGTCCCTCTTTTTAATGAGCAATCTAATTGATTTCCGTCATCTATATTTGCTCTCAATATAGTTCCGTCTTCCAGAATCATGGCATTATTGCCTATCGTGTAGGATGAGTTGCCGTGTTCACTTCCGTTTAAAAGTTTATAAGTAGGTCTCTGGCAGTAATCATCTTCGCATATTTGCAGCTGACGCAAATGTTTTTTAAAAATATTTTGTATAGTACCTGAAAGATTTGTCGTTCCGTCTTCTCTATATGCGAATCCCCACTGATCAGGAGGCCCGTCAATTTCAGATACAAGCAAATATAATTGAGATAACATTGAATAAACTTTTTTGAGCCGGTTCACCGTTACTTTTTCCTGATAATTTTGAACAAGCGAAGGTAGTGTCATAGCAGCGACCAGCCCGATTATTCCGATAGTTATCAGAACCTCTGCCATAGTAAAAGCTTTTTTCATCAACCCTCCTGAATATTAAACGTTATTACAATATTATTATTTACATGATTAATATTATTAGTCAATAGAATAATGTAACTCAACAAAAATTGGTAAATGATAAACTTGAATTTATGATTAAAAACAAGTTGTCAGAAATGATGGGTATAAGAAGAATGAATATGGCAGAAACTGCGCGTATTGCGGGATTAAGCCATGTAGCAGTTTTCAAAATTTACCATAATAAAACCAAAACAATTGAACTTGAAACAATAAATAAGCTGTGTTATGCTCTTAATTGCAGAATTCAGGACATTTTTGAATACATTCCTGATTAGATTAGGGACATTATGAAAATTCAGAAGATAAACAGTTACGGATTTACTGGCACTTCTTCAGGCAGCAGGCAGAGCTGGCTTGACAAAATTCATGAAAAAACGAGAAATTCAGCGGATATGACAGATACAATTGTTGTGCCGAGAACCATTTTCAAAGGATACTTAGGCATTATGACGGGAACAACGCTTGTGACGCTCGGCGGGCTTGTGAACAGACAAAAGCATCCGAAAATTTTTAAAAGTACAATGGCAGCGGGGCTTTTGACATCACTTTACGGCACCTGGGCTTTTGTAAGACCGTTTACCATAAAAGACGCAAAAGGTGTAGAAAAGATTAAAAATTAAGGAGAACAAAATGAGACTTGATGAATACTTAGCAGAAGTAGCGGTTCTTGAAATGAAAAACCTTGCACCAGGGACACAATTTAAAATAAGAGATTTGTTTAGCAGCAATGCTTGGGATATTGTACCTTTAGAAATAAGGCAACAGGCAGGTTTAAGATTTTTTGAAAAAGTATCAAATCAACAGCCGCAACAAGTTAATGAGGTTAAGCGTGATATTGATGCAACTTTGTATGAAAAAATTTAACTAAATAATTACTGCGGAGAAACGCAGGCGGCGATTGCATCCATAAGGCGCTTAACTTTTACGATTTGAATTTTCTTTATATTTTCCGGAACATCGTTTGCATAAGGGATTATGGCTTTTTTAAATCCTGTTGCGATAGCTTCGTTGAGACGTTTATCAATGTTGTTTACCGGATGAACCTCGCCTGACAGTCCGATTTCGCCGATAATCACGGTTTGCGGGTCAACAACAACATCCCTTGCGCAGGTCGCAACGGCAATTGCAATCCCTAAATCCGCGCTCGGCTCGTCAACTTCAATCCCGCCGGTTACATTCACATAAACATCCTGCTTTGAAAGGTTAAGCCCGACTCTTTTCTCAAGAACAGCAAGAATTTGATGAAGGCGGCTGAGATCAACCCCGTTTGTGACGCGTCTGGGGGCAGCATAAGGAGTTGTTCCGACAAGCGCCTGAATTTCCACCAGAAGCGGGCGGGTGCCTTCGTTTGTGACGATAATCGCGCTTCCGGGTGCTGCTACCTGCGAGCGCTCATTCAGGAAAAGTTCATTCGGATTTGTCACACAGCTTAAGCCGTTTTCTTTCATCTCAAAAATCCCGACTTCCGAGGTGTTTCCGAAACGGTTTTTCATGGAGCGGAGCATGCGGTAGGATTTGTACTTGTCCCCTTCAAAATAAATCACTGTGTCAACCATGTGTTCTAAAACTTTCGGCCCTGCAATGCTTCCTTCTTTTGTAACATGACCGATTACAACTGTTGTAATGTTTTTACTTTTTGCAATGTGCATCAAAACGTTGCAGCATTCTCTAATCTGGGAAACGCTTCCGGCGGTGCTTGCAACATTGTTTGAGTAAATCGCCTGAATACTGTCTATCACAACAAAATCAGGCATCAATTCTTCAATCTGGATTTTGATGTTTTCCATATTTGTCTGCGGATAAATAAAAAGGTTGTCGGAAGTTATTCCGAGCCTGTCGGCTCTAAGTTTAAGCTGGTTTGCGCTTTCTTCCGCCGAAACATAAAGAACTTTTTTGCCGTTTTTGCAGATTTCGCCGCAGGTTTGAAGTGTTATTGTAGATTTTCCGATTCCGGGGTCGCCTGCAAGAAGCACAAGAGAACCTTCAACAAAACCGCCTCCTAAAATCCTGTCAAATTCAGAAATATTAGTCCGTAATCTGACGCTTTCATCAACCTCTATATCTTTTAGAAGCTTTGGTTTTTCGGTATTTATAAATTCATTTGCAGCTGCATTCGGAGTTTTGCCGGTAAACTGAACTTCTTCGGTCAAAGTTCCCCAGCTTCCGCACTCGGGGCACTTTCCGAGGTATCCGGCAGTTTCATACCCGCATTCCGTACAAATCCATTTTGACTTTAATTTTGCCATATGATGATTATATTATTCTTGTTATTGTTAGTCAATCAGTGAAGATTTTAATTATACGTAATTATAATAACTAAGCCATTTTGTCATGCTGAGTTTATCTCAGTATTTCTGCTTAATTCTGAAACAAGTCAAAACAACAGAAAAAAGACAAAATGGCTTAGTTTAGAGATTTAATCCGGTTTATTCACCGGCAGGAACAGCTGCTGAATCTCCTTCTGCGGGCGTTTTCTGCACGGGTTGAGAATTGTCAGCCTGTGAGCCGGAATCAGTTGACTCAGCATCCTCTGTTTCTTCCACTGTCGGTTTGCCTGTTGAGTTAATTAAATTTAAATCATAAACTCTGAGCGCAAAATACGGAGCTTTTCTATCGTATTCCTGCAAAAATACAACAAAAGTATCATCAAAATAACATTTTCTCGGAGCCTGTTTTTTATCATCAGGAACCAATGCACAATTTTTTGCAATCATTGCTGCTTCACTTTTTAATTTGACACCTTCGTTATTCATTGTAAATTGTAAGGTTTGAATAGCCTCATCAATCATCATATCTGTGCCTTTTATCTGCTTCTTTGTCAATTCCGGATACTTCTGCATTTTATATAAATTCAAATTCGGTACCCTTAATTCGTCTTTCGGCAAAAAGTCATGCCAGCCCATGTATCCGCGTTCTTTGTACATCATATCTTTGTATAATTTGTCGAAAGTTTTGTTATCGTCTGTTCTGTAAAGGTAAACAACATCCTTGCCTTCTGTTTTGATAGAAACGGCAAAATCATCTCTTGAGTTATAAAACAGAATTCTGACCATATCATCAAGCTTGCTGTCGGATTTCGGGCTTATGCCGAAGTATTCGACTTTGCCGGGGAATTTTGAAAATCTTGCGGGAGTAAGCTTGTCGAAGGGCGTGAAGAATTTGAAATCTTTTTTAAGCATGGCATAGAAAAGATATTTGTCCGGAGAAGGCGTCCAGTCAATCATTCCTGTAATATCGCTTGTTTCGTTGAATTTTTTCATCAAAGCGGTTTCGATTTGCGTTTTCAGGTCAGGTGAAATCAGCCCGAAAGTTTTGTAGTATGAGTTTGCGCTAATCTGGTCGGCTTTAAATTTTTGTTTATTTAATTCTTTAGCGGTCTGGTTTTTCTCATCGCCCTCAAATTTTACGGAACCTTTGACGATATTATTTTGAAAATCGTTCCAGACGAGCTGGAAAGTTCCGACCCATGCTCTGTTTTGCTGGTCAGTTTTAGACTGCATAGTCGGCAGAAGCACAAAATCAGTATTAGTTTTGTCTTTACCGAAGGCAAAAACAGCGCCGGAGCAGATTGCGATGAGCGCAAAAATCACGAGTAACTTTTTCATATTTTCTCCTTATATTAACTGATACACACTGTTAATCCAGATTCAAATACCTCAAGAAACTTTTAATATTCCCTGCGGCATTTTTTGCATGCGGAATATCGGCTTCTTTGTAGTATTTTTCGTAGTTTCTTATAATATTATCGGGCAAATCTTCTCCCGAGGCAAGTATTTCAGAAATAAGTTCCAGATACTCATCCTGTTCTTCTCTGTAGTCGAAGTCGCGTTTTCTCAAGTCCTCGTCAGCCTCAAGGTGAACCAGAGCGTGAAATGCCGCGTGAATACTTTTGTCTGTTGTATCGGGCGGAAATTTCAAGAGCGCTTCACGCACCGGAATAAAACCGAGCAGCGCTTTTTTAACAAGCTCTGAAACAAGAAGGCGTTCTTCCAGATTCCGTTCCATTACACGAGAATTCCGCTGTGTTCGTTTTCGATAAACCTAATCATTTTGGAGTAATCTTTATCAAAGAACTGTTCTGCGACTGTATTAAGGGCATCAAGCGCCATTTCACGTTTGTTAAGAGCCGCGCGGTAGAAGAATTTTTTACCAACCTTGTATCTTACAAGAATGCTTTTTAATGTAAGCCTGTCCATAACGGTTTTGATGGTAGTGTAAGCTCTTTCAATTCCGTTATTAGAAAGTTCATCCACAACATCCTGAATAGAGATATCTCGTTCTTCGCATTCAGCGGTGAGATTCCAAATAGTATTCAAAATATCGATTTCCAGTTTGCCGCAAGCCATATTTTCCTCACTTTGCTAATAGAATAAATAATTATACCAACTAATTACTAACATTGTAACACAAAGGAAATATAAATCAAGCATTTTTTTGTGGACTTTAAGACGATAAGGCGATGGCAAAGTGAAGGGTGAAGAGTGAAGAGTGAGGCGTGAGGAGTGAGGCGTGAAGCGTGAGGAGTGAAGCGTGAAGAGTGAAGGGTGAAGGGTGAAGGGTGAAAGGTTTGCGGCAAAACAATCCCCTCGCCCCTTGCGGGAGAGGGTTAGGGTGAGGGGGCAGACTAAAAAGTGAGGCGTGAAGTGTGAGGAGTGAAGAGAGTTGAAAGGTTGAACGGGTGAAAGGTTTGTTTCGGGAAAAGATACTAAGGCGCTAAGTTACTAGGGCACTAGGAGGTTTCGTTTTGGAAGGCGATAGGACTGCAAGGCGATAAGGCGATAAGACGATAAGTTCGTTACGTTAAATATTTTCCCTCGCCCCTTGTGGGAGAGGGAAGAATTTCTTAATGAGCACAGCGAATTTAGAAATTCGGGTGTGGGCTAACTTCCGCCCCATTTTGTCTTACACTGTCATCCTGAACTTGTTTCAGAATCCCTTTGAGATACTGAGATAAACTCAGCATGACAAAATGGGGCGCTGTCTTAACGTCCTAACGTCTTATCGCTTTTTTCCGAAACAAACCCATTCAACTCTCCTCACCCTTCACTCTTCACACTTCACTTATAAAAAAGAAAATCGCCCGTGGTGAGCACAGGCGAGAATTATAACAAATAGTTTATTAAAAAATCTTTTTTCTTTTTCCCTCTCTATCTTTGGGTGAGGGTAAAGCCCTACAAAAATTCCATCTTTTTATAATGTTCGTTCTTTTCTTTTGTTGCAGTGCAAAAGAAAAGAACGAACCAAGAAAAGAAAACATGCGACCAAAAAGCATCTCTAAAGCTCAACTCGAGGCTCGCAGACTCGCTTCGCTCGGACAATGCTCGCCTTGTTGTTGTTTCGCTAAGAGATGCTAATTAGAGTTTGTTGTCTTTTAATCCGACCATTGCGGAGCGAACAATCAATGTTCCGTTTCAGAACTTCAAAGCAAGTGTTGTTTGAGCGAAAGCGAGTTCACTTGCTTCAATTGAAACGGTTACAATTGATTAGTGAGTGAAGCACCGGTCGGGAGTTTCTTTGCGGTACTTTCTTGTCGGTACAAGAAAGTACCATATAACAACAAAGTTAGCTGTATTGTATTTGTTTTCAATGTTCGGAATTGTTAAGGTAACCCGAAAGCCTTGCTTTATTCAAGTAAGGCTTCCGGTAATTTGCATTTTTTTTGTAACTTATATTATGCAAATGTTAAAGTTTTTGGGTTCTGTCATTCTGAGGACGTATGTCCGAAGAATCCTGTTGGATTTTCATGGGATCCTTCGCTGACGCTCAGGATGACACCTCTTTTTTATGGGATTCTTCGCCTTCGGCTCAGAATGACGTGTTTTTTTTTCAACTTAACGTCTTAACGTCCTATCGTCTTAACGTCTTTGCTGATTACTTGTTATAAAGTACAGCTCTTGCTGCAGCTGAAGCCGGAACAACTGATTGGTTGTACATAGCGATCGGATAAATATCTGTCGGGCTTGATACTGTACAAGTTGCATCATCATCACCAGCTGTACCTACAGAAGATGTACCACCATCAAATCCGCCATCACACTGTACAACACGGTTTGGAGCTTTTTGTCCGTTTACATCAATAAAGCCATAGCAGTAGTTATCATCAGCTACACCAATTCTAGCATCAGCTTGAATACAGTTTGCTTGAGTGTTATCAAAGATAAATGCGATACCGTCGTTCATAAATAAGACTGTAGACTCACCATTAGCACCAATTGCATCACCAACGCCTAAATCTAGAAATGCGTTTGATGTATCAGCATCGTGGTTTGCAAAATATGCTTCATATTCATCTTTATCTGTGTTACTTACAACGATCCATTGGTTAGCATCGCCAGCATCAGCTGTAAATAAGTCAACACCTGCTTCTCTAACGATATTTAAACGATTGTGGAATACATCCCAAAGTGATTGAGCACCAGTTGCAGCCTGACCATCTGAACCACCAGTTGCGTTTGTCGCAGCATCACCTACAACTTGAGATAGATCATAGTCGTTAAGTGCTATGTTCATTACAACAGCCTGTGAAAGCACTGTTAAAGATTTTTTAAATGCTGTTTTGTACTGTGCGCCTTGTGTTGAGTTAATCAATGTAGGCATTGTCATTGCGGCTACAACACCAATAATACCCAAAGTAATCAACACTTCTGCGAGAGTAAACCCTCTCATACCAATAGTTTTCTTCATGTAAATACCTCCGTTTGTTACATCTAATTCCACTCGACATATGGGAATTTATTTATAATTATATCCCATGAATAGATTTTTGTCAATATGGAGGATAGAAAATAAATATTTTTCTGTCTTTTAAATAGTTATTTTACCCCTTTGGAATTGTAATTATATATAAATAGGGAGCGATGGAATTATGTGTTTAAAATCTCAACTAGGTCAAAAAATTCAAATGCTGCGCAAAAAGAAAAGGCTTACGCAGGAAAAGTTCGCTGAAATGATTGGCATTGACCCAAAAAATGTCAGCAAAATAGAAATCGGTGCTAATTACCCTTCCCCCGAAACTCTTACTTCCATCGCTAAAGCTCTTGAAGTTGACATCTATGAGCTTTTTGTTTTTAAACAGGAGCTTTCGCCGGACGAAATGCGCTCCCGTATTGTCAGCGCCATTACTGACGACAAAACCGCTTTCTATTTGTTCCAGATGCTTAAGGTTATGTGAATAATCTTTTTTTATGCGTTTTTTTAGGAGATTCTTCAGCTTCTCGCACTCGCGATAAACGGGTACGGCTTACGCCTTTCACCCTCTGCTCGTGCGTCTCAGGATGACGTGTTGTTTTTTTCATGTCATTCTGAGGGCTTTGCCCGAAGAATCCTCATAATTTTTCGTTTTGTCCTCCGGACTGTGAAACTTTTTACATTTTTTTATCATGTTCATTCTTTTCTTTTGTTGCAATGCAAAAGAAAAGAACGAACCAAGAAAAGAAAACATGCGACCAAAAAGCATCTCTAAGGCTCAACTCGAGGCTCGCAGACTCGCTTCGCTCAGACAATGCTCGCCTTGTTGCTGTTTCACTAAGAGATGCTAAAAGTTAGGATTTATACCATAATTATGATATTTTATTCAACTACAATATTTTGTCATTCCTACAACGTGTGGCGGAATTTACCGCTCCGCTATTGCTCTAAAAGCACTTCTCCGACCATTGCGAAGCGAACAATCAATGTTCCGTTTCAGAACTTCAAAGCAAGTGTTGTTTGAGTGCGAAGCACGAGTTCACTTGCTTAATTGAAACGGTTACAATTGATTAGTGAGTGAAGCGCCGGTCGGGAGCTTCTTTGCGGTACTTTCTTGTCGGTACAAGAAAGTACCATATAACAACAAAAGAAAAGAATGAACATGATAAAAAAAATGTAAAAAGTTTCACCGTCCGGAGGACAAAATGAAGATGTCCGCTGCTATTTGCGGGTATTTGACCCCTCCTCGAAATCAAAGATTTCGGTCCTCCCTCAAGGGGAGGACAATTGTTACAGATCAGGTATGTCGGATTTACCAATCCGACATTGAAATTCACTTCTCAATTTGTTTTATCAATTCCGGCACTACTTTGAATATGTCACCGACTATCCCGAAATCCGCAGTTTCAAATATCGGCGCGTTTTCGTCTGTGTTTATTGCGATTATCTTCCCGCTGTCCTGCATCCCGACAAGATGCTGGATTGCTCCCGAAATCCCGCAGGCTATATAAAGTTTAGGTCTTACCGTTTTGCCTGTCTGACCTATCTGGATGGTTTTCGGCGCAAGACCCATGTCTACTGCCCCGCGTGTGGCGCCAATCGTGCCGTTTAATGCTTTTGCCAGCTCTATCAATAGTTCAAACCCTTCAGGACTGCCGACACCTCTGCCGCCGGCAACAATGACTTCCGCACTGTCAAGTTCATTGATTTCGTTCTCCAGCGTTTTTACAAAATCAAGAATTTCTGTTTTTGCCCTGAATTCTGATAAATCCGGCTTTCTTATATCAAATTCCGTCTCGCGCAAAATGTCATTTTTAAGCGGTTTAAAAACTTTCGGCCGGACTGTTGCCATCTGCGGCAATGTCTTACACAATATCGTCGCCATTAATTTGCCGCCGAATGTCGGGCGGGTTGCCGCAAGCTGGCCTTTCTCGTTTATATCAAGTCCGGTACAGTCAGCCGTCAGACCCGTGTGAAGTGCTGATGATATCCTCGGCGCAAGATCCCGACCCTCATTTGTCGCGCCTATCAGCATTATTTCAGGCTTAATTTCTTCTATTAATTCAATCGCAAGTTTTGAATAAAGTTCAGTGTTGTAAGTGTTGAATTTTTCGCTCTCAAACACGTAAACTTTATCAATCCCGCTTTTCAAAAAGCCGTCTTTATAGTTTTCAAGATGGTTTGGTTCTGTGAACAGCAGCGCCGAAATTTTGCAATCTCCAAGCTTTCCCGCTAATTCTACCGCTTTTTGGGCAAGTTCAAAAAATACAGTGTGGATGTATTTGCTGCGGGTTATTTCTGCGTATAAGAGGATTTCTTTTGTTTCACTCATTTGCACCTGCCATAAATTCCGTTATTTTATCTTTAAGAGCGGCGGCGAAATTTTCTGAATAGAAAATCTTTTCGTTTGTGCGGGTTATGATTGGCCTGAATGCTTTGCTGACGTAAGTCGGAGAGCCTTTAATCCCCGTTTCTTCCGGCTGAAGCGAAAGATTTTCCATTGTGAGAGTTTTTATTTCAGTTGTCTGCGCTTTTTTGTAACCTTCAATCAAAGCTCTAGCAGGTTCAAACTCTCC
This sequence comes from Candidatus Gastranaerophilales bacterium, assembly GCA_944322665.1. Taxonomy (GTDB): domain Bacteria; phylum Cyanobacteriota; class Vampirovibrionia; order Gastranaerophilales; family Gastranaerophilaceae; genus Scatenecus. The sequence goes on from CALUPM010000029.1 coordinate 10,492, forward strand.
AAGCTGCATGCAAAGCATAACAGGAAGTTCCGCTCTAATCGTTTCAATCCCGTCGTCTGCCTGACGTTTTACGATTATATAATCTGTGGTACATTCGACAATTTCCTGTACAAAGGTTATTTGCGGAATGTTGAGATGATTTGCGATGCTCGGGCCGGTCTGGGCTGTGTCGCCGTCGATTGCAAACTGTCCGCAGATTACAACCGAAAAATCCGGCAGGGCTGTTTTGATTGCTTTTGATATTGTTTTGCCTGTCGCATAGGTGTCCGCGCCTGCAAATTTTTTGTCTGAAATTAAAATCCCTTCATCTACTCCGAGTGCTATAGTTTTTCTCAGCATGCTCTCTGCCTGCTTCGGCCCCATAGTGAAGGCAGTAATTGAAGTATCAGGTATTGTTTTCTTTATACATAAAGCTGCTTCTATCGCATAAACATCATAAGGGTTAATAATGCTTTCAACCCCTTCGCGATTTATAGTATTATGTTCCGTCCACTTTATATCTGTTGTGTCCGGAACCTGTTTAATGCAGAGTGCTATTTTCATAAATTAGTTATTGTTGTTATTGTTTTTTTTGTGTCTTTGAGCAGCCTGCCTTGAATTTGCAGCAAGCAAAGCGTTGTATGCCATTATGTACATAGAACATTTTTTAACACTCGGAATGTACCAGCTGCAGCGATCCTGAGTGCATACCATGTCTATGCCTGTTCCTATGCTTAATACCGGACAAAACGGGATATCTTTTTTTATTGCCATCATTCTCTCCCTTTTATTTCTGTAATGAAGCTTGTTTTAGAAGATTACAATTTTCATCACGTTTTCTTTCCTGATCTTTGTAGATTTTAGTTCTGTTTATAACTTCATCAAAATCAATTTTGTGAGCGTCAAAGTCAGGGCCGTCAACACATGCAAACTTAACTTCCCCGCCGACGGTCACCCGGCATGCTCCGCACATCCCCGTGCCGTCAACCATAATAGGATTCATGCTGGCTTCGGTGTAGATACCTTTGCCTCTTGTCATTTCCGCAACCGCTCTCATCATAGGCATCGGGCCTACAGCAATAGCATAATCTACTTTTTCACGGTTCATGATTTTTTCCAGTACCTGTGTGACGAATCCTTTTTCGCCCAGTGTACCGTCATCAGTTGTTATAAACAATTCCGTGCAGGCATTTTTCATTTTGTCCGCCCAGAATATAAGGTCTTTATTTCTTGCGCCCATAATCATGTAAACTTTGTTGCCGGCTTCTTTGAATGCTTTAGCGATTAAATAGCATGGTGCAGCGCCGTAGCCTCCTGCAAGACAAACAACAGTTCCGTATTTTTTGATATGCGTCGGCTGGCCGAGCGGACCTACTATGTCGTGAATTTCATCGCCTTCATTTAATGCTGCAAGCTTTTTAGTTGAATAACCTACAGCCATAAAGACTAAAGTTAATTCACCTTTTTCTTTATCAACATCGGCTATCGTGAGCGGAACTCTTTCACTGTTTTCATCTGCTCTGAAAATTATAAACTGTCCGGCTTTTGCGTTTCTCACAACGTATGGTGCCTCTACCGTAATTTCATACTGGTTCGGACAGATTTCTTTTTTAGCAAGAATTTTATATCCCATTTTATTTTTTTCTCCTTTTTTCTTATATTATACATCAAAAAACGTCCGGGTACAGAAGTTCATTATTTTTAATAATTATTCGACTGTTTTGTATGTATAATCTGGGGCATTTTTAAGTTTTTCTTCTATTTGCTCAAAAGTCAGTAGCCCCTGGGTTGCACCGAATTCAGAAACAGCACCTGCTGAATTTACTGAAGCATACATCAAAGATTTTCCTATATCCAGCCTGTTTCTTTCTAATGCAGCGCAGAACGTTGAGGCAAAGGCATCTCCGGCACCGAGGGTTGACACAACAGGCCCTTCGAACACCGGACAGACATAGAATTTTTTGCCGTCATAGGCATAAGCTCCGTTTTTGCCGTCTGTTATAACTACAATCTGGTAATCTCTGACTTTTAATTTTTTAAACATTTCCTTAATATCCGGATGAAGAGGTTCTTCAGAATATTTAACTTCTCTGGTGTCGGGTCTTACCTGAATTTTAGTTGCAAGAGATGCTTCTTCTTTATTCATAACAACGATATTGGCATTGTCGAGAATTTTTTTGAGGTAGTTAAACCCTTTTTTAATACTTGTAGAGCCGGCGTTGAAGCAGACAAAGACCTTATTTTCGCTTGCAAAAGTTGCAATATCATCGAGAACTTTAGTACTGTCGCCGTTCATAGGGGCAATGTATAAAAGTTTTGCATTCTTGATCGCGTCAAAATTGATATCGGATTTTTTTATCATAGCATTTGCGCCTCTGTGGGCAAGGACTGTTCTGTCCCCTTGAAAGCTTACGAGAATTATAGAAAATCCGGTGGTTATTTTAGGGTCTTGAACAATATTTGAAAGATCGATATTTTTGTCTTTAAAAGATTCAAGAACTCCTTCAGAATAAATGTCGTCGCCGATTTTGAAAATAGCGCTTGTTTTGTAGCCGAGGTTTGCGAAGTTTACCGCCGTGTTTACTCCTCCCCCGCCTACCTGTGATGTGAAATCTTCAATCTCAACTTTTGCACCGTAAGGATAGCTCATAAATTCCGATTTCTTGTTTTTAGTATAAACAGACACAATATTCGCATCATCACTTTCAACGAAAACGTCCATTGTGGCACTTCCAATAGTTATCACGTCACACATTTTTAATATCCTCCAGTTAAGTATATATTAGCATAAAAATGTAAATTATTGTGAACTCAAAGAAAGATATTTTTTATTGCACAGGTGTTCGGGTTTATAAAACGGCGCCGGCGGTTTTACCGCCGGCGCCGTTTTGTAATAATTTATCCTTGAATTATTGATTTAAAAGCTGTGCCTTTTCTTCTTCCGTAACCCCTTTGATTGTAAGGTTTACACGGCCTTTTTCGTCAATTTTGATAACTTTTACGATTACTTCGTCGCCGATTTTAACGTGCGGTTCGATTGAGTCAATTCTTTCGTGGCAGATTTGCGAGATGTGAACCATACCGTCTTTGCCGCCGCCGAGTTCTACAAACGCGCCAATCGGGATAATTCTTACGACTTTGCCTTTGATAATCATGCCGACTTCGGGTTTGAATGTAAGATCTCTAATCATGCGTTTTGCGATTTCAGCGCCTTCCTGATCGTTTGATGTAATCGTTACAACACCAGAGTCCTGAATGTCGATTTCAGCACCTGATGCGTCAATAATCGCACGGATTTGTTTTCCGCCGGGTCCGATGACTGTTCCGATGTCATCAACCGGAATTGTCATTGTTGTAATGCTCGGTGCAAACGGTGACAGGTGGTCTGCCGGTTTTGTAATTACCTTTCTCATTTCGCCGAGGATATGCAGTCTGCCTTCTTTTGCCTGTGCAAGCGCGCGGCGCAATGTATCATTTGCAATTCCTTTTGCCTTCATATCCATTTGAAGAGCAGTAATTCCGTCATCATTTCCTGTTACTTTGAAGTCCATATCGCCGAGGAAGTCTTCAATGCCCTGAATGTCTGTCAAAACAACAGGTTCTCTGCCTTCTTCGGTAATCATACCCATTGCAACACCGCCTATCATACATTTAACAGGAACACCGGCGTTCATCAGAGCCATTGAAGAGCCGCAGGTTGAAGCCATTGAGGTTGAACCGTTGGATTCAAGTACGTCAGATGTTACGCGGATCGTATAGCCGAATTCCTCCTGAGAAGGCAGTGCCGGAACGTTTGCGCGTTCTGCAAGGTTTCCGTGCCCGACTTCACGTCTTCCGGGGCCTCTTAAGGGTTTAACTTCGCCTACTGAAAATCCCGGGAAGATGTATTTGTGCATATAAGTTTTTTCAGTTTCCGGATCAACCCCGTCAAGTTCCTGTTTCATTCCTGGGCCTGCAAGGGTTGCAACTGAAAGCACCTGAGTTTGACCTCTTGTAAATACCGCAGAACCGTGGGCTCTCGGGATAACGCCGACTTCGCACCAGATAGGACGGACATCGTGCGGTTTTCTTCCGTCTGCGCGGACACCTTCATCCAAAATCATTGTACGCATAATTTTCTTTTCTGCGTTTTTGAATTCTTCCGCTACAAAGTCAATGCCGGTTTCTTCAATGATTTTCTTGATGTAATCGTCTTCAGGCAGCGCGTCAATTTTTTCTTTTACAAGAGCTTTTGCTTCTTCAAGTTTGTTCTGTCTGTATTCTCTGTCGAAGTTGTGGTATGCATCAAAAATCATATCGTGTGCTGTCTCATCAATGATTTTCTTGATTTCTGAAGTATCGTAAGGATTTACGAATTCTTCTTTTACAACTCCGCATTCTTTAGCAAATTCAACCTGAGCGTCACACTGTTTTCTGATTTCGGCCTGAGCAAATTCAACGGCATTCATAATATCGTCTTCTGTTACGAATTTGCAGCCGGCTTCAACCATAATTACACTGTCATGGGTTCCTGCAACAACAATGTCCAAATCAGACTTGTCAGCCTGCTGGTGTGTCGGATTTGCAATCATATTGCCGTTTTCGTCACGTGAAACTCTGACTGCCCCAATCGGCCCTTCAAACGGTGCACCTGAAAGCATTAAAGCGCATGAAGCGCCGAGCATTGCAAGAGTATCAGGCTGGTTTTGCTGGTCGTAGCTGAACAACTGCGCTACGATTTGAATATCATTTCTGTATCCTTTCGGGAACAGAGGTCTTATCGGTCTGTCAATCAAACGCGAAACAAGGATTGCTTTATCGCTTGCCTTGCCTTCTGAACGGTTGTAACCGCCCGGAATACGCCCGATTGAGGACATTCTTTCTTCATAATCAATTAACAGAGGGAAGAAATCAATTCCGACTCTTGGTTCTTTTGATACAACACAGTGAACAAAAAGCATTGTATCTCCGCATCTTACAGTAACAGAACCGTTTGTGGATTTTGCATACTTCCCGGTTTCGACGGTAACTGTTTTTCCGCCGATTTCGAGTTCAAATTTTTTCGTTTCCGGTATTGTCATAATTTTCCTTTCCTGCCGGCTTAAATCGTTTTACTTCCGCTTTTTACCGGCTTTTGGCGGGACTTAGAAACATTACCCGCCTGTTTAGTTATACACTTCTGTTTGTTCATTATGATTATATCGTAAACATGAAAATATTTATACATTTATTTTAAAAATCCGTTCCAGTAACCACTTTTTTTAGTGTCAGGGTTAATGTCCATAATTGCGTAAGCCGTGCAGCCAAATCCAAGATAACTGGCAGCATCTGCATCTTCTTTAAAAGTGCATTTGCCAAGAGTTATTAATACCTCCGCCATAGTAAAAGCTTTAATTTTCATTATGCTCTTCTCTCATATATGGGATGAAACCAGACTAAGTATAAAGCTATAATCCCAAATATGGAACAAAATGTTAAGTGCAAAGGTTAAATCTTTACAATGGACGCAAAAGGAAAAGAGTATTGTAAAATGTTCGGTAAAGCTCTCAGAAGCCTGCGGCTTGAATATACAAAGAAAAGTTTGTGTATGTTTGCTTACGAAAACGACGTTCCGCGCTCTACTCTTTCCCGCATTGAAATGGGTACCAATGAGGCTCAGCTTGTGACGCTCAAAAAAATAGCCGAAGGGTTCGGCTGGTCACTGGCAGAATTCTTTTCTGAAATAGAAAAAAGAATTCCAAGAAATTTTAAAATTTTTGAAGATGATCATTATTGATTTTTCTAATAATCCGACAATAAGCAGCATGTCACTCGGCGAGGGAACCTTCTAAAATTAGACGGGATTCTTCGGTCGTTGCACTCCCTCAGAATGACATGAAAAAACACGTCATCCAGAGCATAGCGAAGGATCCTCTCAAAATCCGATGAGATTCTTCGGTCGTTTCACTCCCTCAGAATGACATGAAAAAACACGTCATCCTGAGCATAGCGAAGGATCCTCTCAAAATCCGATGGGATTCTTCGGTCGCAAGGCTCCCTCAGAATGACGTAAAAGCCATGTCATCCTGAGGCTTCAGCCGAAGGATCTCCAGAAATAAACCCTCACCCGAAATTGTAAGTTCGCAAATGCTCACTAACAATTTCAACCCTCTCCCGGAGGGAGAGGGGAAATAAATTGTGCGATTGGATTCTTCTGTCGCAGCACTCCCTCAGAATGACATGGTGTATGAACATTATTAATCTTTTAGTTTGCTCCGTAAATTGTTTTTAGAAGTTTGATATCATCTTTTGATATGTCCAGACATTTATTGGTCGTCGTATTCATAATTGAATTAGGTGAATTTGTATGATCCAGACCTATTGCGTGTCCTATTTCGTGGCGCATAATCTTCATTAACTGGTGGTTTGTCATTTTAATGGTCTGGCTGTCTGAATATTTTGCAATTACTATTTTTGCGCCAGTAAAATATCCGTTCTTATCAACATAAGGATAGGTTAATCCAACGGCGTTTTCAGAAACGTCCGAAACTTTGTCGGTAAATGTTACGACTATCTGCGCATCTTCAGGACTGTCGACATATTCAAATTCCACAACTTTATTGCTTGCTGATTCCCAGTCACCGAAGGCTTTTTTCATAAGATAATCCCGCCGGCTTTCTTCTATATATACAGTTATCGGCATTTCTTTCCAGACGCCTATTTTTTCTACCGCCTGCGCAGCTCCTGTTGTTAAAATCATCATCAGTAAAATCATTACAAGTTTTTTCATCTTTTGTTCTCCGTGTTTAGTAAAGTTCTATTATCTATATTCTTATCCGAAATGCTTCGGGCTGGCAAAACTTAAGTATTCAGCAAGTTTTTCATAAGTTTGTGCTTATCTGTACAAATTATTTATCTGCCTTATTGAGTCTTCCGTTATGTAATAACCGCTTTTGACTGTTGCCTGCATTACGCTTGATGGCGTGTTCGTGTGCCCGATAATACCGATTGCATGACCTGCTTCGTGCATCATCAACGGTAAAAGAACGGACTTTTCAGCCTGTTTGCCGTCTTTTGTTAATAATCCGATTTCAATATGAGATTTTTGAAAGTAACCGCGGCTGTAAATAAATGTGGTTTTTGATTTTGTCTTGTTTGCGGTATAACTCACGGTTATTTGTGCATCAGGGCATGAATTCGCCGTTAAAAACACAAAGGAAACTTTGTCTTTAGTCGCCTTTTGCCAGTTTGTAAAAGCCTCTTTCATTATAGGGGTGTTTGCATTTGGCGGAAGGCATACCAGAAGCGGCATTTTCTGCCATTTTAAGTTCTGCGCATGACATATTCCCGTAAATGTAAATATAGTAAAAAATACTATTATTGTATTTTTAATGTATTTGCTTAATTTGCACACTACCAACCTCTTTTTATTTCCGCACGCAAAAACGCGCGCTGTAACCTCGCTGTTATCCTCTATATTACACTAAAAATGCATGTCAAAGCTCGGAGGCATTCCGTTGATTTTTTCGTCCTCCATCCTCATTGCAGAACCTATTGTGAATCCTTCCGCAAAAAGTTTGTTTATCTGGAACGTGATATCGCCGTTAAATACTTCCTCGTTTTCTTCCAGAAATTTAAAAAGCGGATCTACCGGACTTTTTGCTATGTTGCTTAAAGTCTTGCCTGCCTGTTGTAAGGTCTTTTCACCGATTTCGGGCACTTTGACATTCATGCCGAAGGGTTTGTAAGGCCTGTTGAACGTAAATTGTGTGTCAGCCATTTTTGATTACCCTGTTAAATTGTTTATTACCATACAATGTATCGGCATTTTGTTTTGCAAAATTTAATATTTTTAGAGAAATGTTTACTTTTGTTAATAAAAAATGAATTTTAAATCATGTAATTTTACGGCAAGACCGCATCTTTTGCGCAATTCCTGCTGGAGCCAGAGAACATCGCGTCCGGATATTAAATAATTATTTGCAAGCTCTATAAAAAAGTCAAATTTTTCCTGAGCTTTGTCAGGCGGAAAGTTTTCTTGCAGAATGTTTGTTGAGAGTGTCGAAATATTCATTTTCCGTCCGCTTTGCCGGTATATGGTTTCTTTCATACGCAAAATATCTTCAAGTGATATAAAGCCGTCGTTTACAACGCCAATCATGTCGTTAAAGTACACTTGCGGACTGGTTTTAGGAAATTTTTCAAGATATACAGCCATATCGCCTGAAGAGCGTTTGTGGTTGCAGGGACCGCAGGCATGCGCAAAATTTCCGAGATGATTTACATAAGGCCCTTTTGTCGATTCAGGCTGCATGTGCTCTAATGTTGTAATTGAAGGTTTCAATAGTTCATAGCCTATTGTGGCCGAGCTTGAAAATTCGTGTTTTGCTATAAAAGAGTTCATGTTGTTTGTTGAAGTCGGAAGCTTTTCCACTGTTTTGAATATTCGTTTTTTGATACTGTTGTTGGAGTAATCGGTCAGAACTTTTTCAAGATCGTGGCAGAAGGCTTTGTTGCTGAATTTTATTTTGACGGGCTTGCCCAGAAGCATATCTTCCGCGGTTTTGCAGGTCGTCAAAATGTCGTTTCTTCCGGTTTTAATCCCGATTTTTTTTATCTGTTCCACAATATATAGCTGCATGCCCTGAATGTTGACGGGCATGCGGTAGTCCAGAGTGTTGTTGTTCTGAAAAGTTTTGCTGATTATATTGTTGTCGTAAATATTTTTATATTTAGTCTGTGTTGTTGCAAGCATTGTGTCGGCATAATTTGAAAGTGGGGTTCTGTGAATATTTTTTACAACAGTTTCCGATGCTTTTTTTATTTTGTAGCTAAAGTCTTTCGGGCTGAATTCTTCAATCTGGGGAATCCCTTTAAGTCTGTTTTTATGTGTTTTAAGAACCTGTAAAACTTTTTCGGGGATACCTGCGGGCAGCTGCTGAAATTCATTTTCTATCTGCTTGAATATCGGAAGCTGTTTTTGCCTCAAATCCTGAATTGCGTCTTCATTCAAAATTTGCAATGCTCGGGAAAGGTGGGTTTGCGGTGCGAGTTTTGCTGTTTCTTCTATGTATTTGAATATGTCATAGGATGTCGGTTTAAGATAAGATTTGTAAGGCGCGAGTTCTTTGACAAAATTTTCAATACTTCCGTCAAATACCCCTCTGATATTTAATTCATCTACAAAATCCTGACTGAATACCGGTTTCTGACAGTAGAAGCAGTGTATAACACGGTTGCGTGCTAGTTCGCGGAATTCTTTTTTTGATTTGATTTTTGAACTCGAGGTGATTGTGTGGAGTCTTTTTTCAAGCAGACTTGCCGGATTTGCCGTGAAATTTATTATAGGCTTCGATTTTTGAAAACTGTCGTTTTGCGGAATAAATAATTTATTCCGGGAATAATCATTATGATTATTCAAAGAAACCTTTTTTTGTGCATTGTATGTGTAATTCCTTATTTCTGCGATTTTCATATTATTTTAAAACTCCTGAATAAAAAATTTGCCGGTTCGTTAAGAAACGTAACCGGCATAAATTATTATCCCATCGGGGGCGGCTGTATATAAAGCGGTTTAAGCTTTCTCCAGTCGCAATCCCCGGTTTTTGATTTTTGAATTACAAGTTTTGTTAAGGTTTCACCCAGAGGAAGATTTAGTTTCTGATAGGATTTTCCGCCGAGAATCCCTTCCAGCCTGTCATCAGTCAAAACTTCGTAATTTCCATCCGTTATCATCTCTTTAACCTCTTCAAGCCTGACGGCGCCTTTAATTTCGTGATCTTTAAAGAGATAAGCCATATTTTTGCGTGCATCAAGTGCTGTCAAAACCGGTTTGGAAGGTTTGAAGGTATCTTCAAATGCTTTTGTTATAATCTCAAGGCTTGAAACCCCTTTTGCCTTAATATCAAGCTGCTGTGCCATAACTCTAGCTGTCGTCGTGCAGGCTCTTATTCCGGTAAAGCTTCCGGGGCCGTCGTTTATACCGATTAGAGAAAGGTTTTCCGGTTTGATTTTATTCTGATTCAGGATTTGCTCAATTGTCGAGATTAAAAATGCGCTGTGATATTTAAGGTCATGGTTTTCAACTATTCTTGAGTCCAGTATAGTGTCATCATTTGCAAGTGTTATGTACATTTTATCAAGACAGGTGTCAAAGCAGAGTGTGAAAGTTTTATCTGTCATTGTTGAGTCCTTCCGTAATTTTTATGTTTTCATCACCGGAGGCTTCAAAGCTATATTTCCGGGCTTCATCGTCTTCGTAGGTGACGTTAATCTTAATATGATTAAAAGGAATTTCGTCCTGAGAAAACTCCGCCCACTCAACAAAAGTAAGCTGTTTGCCTTCCGAGTATTCCCTGAGTTCATCCAGAATTGTTTTCACTCCTTCATTTTCGAGCCTGTAGAGGTCAAAATGATAGATTGGAATTTTTGCAGTGTGGTATTCGTTGAGTATAACAAAACTCGGGCTTGTAACTTTTTCTTTGACGCCGAGAGCTTCAGCCGCAAGTTTTACGAAAGCTGTTTTGCCTGCGCCGATTTCCCCGTAAAGACTTACGAAGCACCCGTTTTCAGCAAGCCGTGCAAAACGTTCGGCCAGTTCTTTTGTTTCATCTAAATTGCGGCAGATTTTTTCATATTTGTTATTATTCATCTTTATTCACCACTATTTTGTTTCTTCCGGATTCTTTTGCCTGATAAAGCGCTTTGTCTGCTTTTTTAAGCAAATCATCAGGTGAATCTGCATTCTTAAACTCATAAATTCCTGAACTTATTGTAACATTAATTGATTTGTCTGATTTTTCAATATTGAGTTTTGAGAAATCAATTTTTTTATTTTCAATAGCTTTTCTGAGTCTTTCCGCAACCATAACAGCTTCTTCTGTTCTGGTGTTAGGAAGAAGAAGCGCAAATTCTTCCCCTCCGTAGCGTCCGGCTATATCATATTCTCTAAGCTGGGCGCGGATTGTTTTTGAAACTATTTTTAAGACAAGATCGCCTGCCGCATGACCGTAAGTATCGTTTACCCGTTTAAAGAAGTCAATATCCGTCATAATGACGCAGAGCGGAGTTTTTTGTCTTTTGGCTTTTGATGTTTCCTGCTTAATTCTTTCGTCAAGCTGGTGTCTGTTATAAAAGCCGGTCAGTGCATCAAGTGTTGCATGTTTTAGTATTTCAGCATAAACAATCGCACGGTTTATAGTAGAGGAAGATTGTTTTGCAAGCTGTTCCAGATAATTGACGTCGGTATCGTCAAGCTCTTTTCCCATACTTTTTGCAGCAATACATCCAAGCAGTCTGTTTTCATTTACAAGCGGAAAAATCCCTGTTTTCTTATCCTGTATAATACTGTAATCGTATTTTTCAGGAAGTTTTTTTACTTCGGAAAGAATTGTTTTGTCTTTGCAGTTTGCCGGCCACAAAAGTTCCATTTTTGAATTGTTTTTTATAAATATATATATAAGGTAATCCGGCATAAATTTGTCAATCATTTCACCGATAAGCGGAATTACATAATTTAATTCATACTGGGTTTCAATAATTTTTGCGATATTTCGCATAAGTTCATAAAAGTCAATATTTTTCTGCATGGATTCCGCAAGCAGAATATTTTGAATTTTCAGAGAAATAAAGAAAGATGCCGTATGTAAAAATTCAACAAGTTTGTCTGAATTACCGCCGTCAATCTTGATAAACCCGATTAAGTTCCGGTCTTTATACAGCGCATAGTATAACAAATTACCGGAATCAATCCGGTATTTAGTCCTGCTGAGCTGTTTTGCATATTGAGCCAGAACGAGGGATAATTCCTTGCTTTCAATCGGGTTTTCCCAGTCTTTGGAAAGCTCTTTTATTGTATTGTTTTTGCTATCAATAATATAAATATCAAAACGTGAAACTTTAAAATTTTTAATAAAAAAATCCCTTAAAGCGCCGGTAAGATTTTTTGAATTGTCAGCGCCGTCAATATTTTTAGATAATTTTTCTATTAAATCAATCATCAGTCCTCAAGTTTTTGAAGAATTTCATCGGGAATATCAAAATTAGCGTAGACATTTTGAACGTCGTCATGTTCTTCCAGTCTTTCGAGAAGTTTAAGAATTTGACCGGCAGTATTTTCGTCGGTTATTTCGATAGTGTTTTGCGGAATTCTGGTAAGTTCGGCGGTCACGCTTTTGAACCCTTCTTTTTCAAGCCCTTCAACAATATTTTGAAAATCTTCAACGGTTGTGTAAACTTTGTATTCTCCGTCATCTTCAGTGATATCAAGCGCATTAAGATTTATTGCGGATTCAAAGAGCTTTTCAAAATCAGCAGAGTCATCAAAGGTTATAACGCCTCTTTGATCGAACATCCAGCTGACACAGCCTGTTGCGCCGAGGCTGCCCCCGAATTTTGTAAAGAAACTTCTGATATCGCCTGCCGTACGGTTTCTGTTGTCAGTCATGGCCTCAATTACAACCGCAACGCCGCCGGGGGCATAGCCTTCATAAATAAGTTCTTCATAGTTGTCCGCAGAACCGGCGCCTGCGCCTTTTTCGATGGCTCTTTTAATATTATCATTGGGCAATCCTGCGGCTTTAGCTTTTTCAATAGCGGTTCTGAGGCGGAAGTTTCCGGCCGGATCCGGCCCGCCGAGGCGTGCCGATACGATTAATTCTCTTGAATATTTTTGAAAAACAACAGCTCTCTGGCTGTCGACTTTGGCTTTTTTGTGTTTAATTGTTGACCACTTTGAGTGTCCTGACATTATTTTCCTCCAAATCTGATATTAATTTATAAATATATATTATCAAAAATAAACACAAAATACAAATCCGGACTTGAAAAAAAAATAAGCAGGTGTTATAATGAAAATGTAATTACTATATATTGAGCAAAAGGACAATAATCTTATGAAAACCCTATCCAAACAGGCAATTTTTGGAAAGGGCGGACATCTTGTATATCGGGTGTCCGGTTTTGGAATGCAATTTTGACGGACTGAAATTTGTTTCTGTCCGCGCTTTTGCTGTAAAAACACGAAATAAAGTACATTTTATAATTAGGAGCAAAAAGTATGAAAAAAATCTGTGATTATTTAGTGAATTTGGTTAAAAAGACACACCTGTACACGGGCTTCACAATGATGGAAATATTAATCAGCCTGGGGATAATAGGCGCGATGCTGTTAATATTAATCCCGGCGATCCAGAGTGCGAAGCCGGATGAGAACGAGGCATTGCATAAGAAAGCGACGTTCGTAGTGGAGCGCGTAATAAA
>CALUPM010000030.1 GCA_944322665.1 Candidatus Gastranaerophilales bacterium
GCCTTGCAGACAGAATACGACAGCATTAAGAGCGTAATCGAAAAGAACGTTGAAAGAAGCTTCAAGATATTCTCGTAAAAAGACGTTAAAAAGTGAAGAGTGAAGAGTGAGGAGAGTTGATAAAGGCGATAAGACCGCAAGGCGATAAGGCGATAGGACGATAAGAAATCGCCCCATTTTGTCTGCTGAGTTTATTTGACTACTTTTGCCGAAATCTTTGATTTCGTGCAAAATGTCCGGTTTTCCGCAGGAGCTCAACGTCATCCTGAGGCTTTAGCCGAAGGATCTCCTGAAAACGCACAGGGATTCTTCGGTCGTTTCACTCCCTCAGAATGACATGATGGACAAAATAGGGCGGAAACGTATCGCCCTAGCGCCTTAGTATCTTTTTCCAAAACAAACTATTCACCCCTTCAACTTTTCAACTATTCAACTCTCCTCACCCTTCACACTTCACTCTTCACTTTGATAAGAACTTTTCGCCTTATCGCCTTTATCCCGAAACCTCTTAGTGCCTTAGTACCCTAGTATCTTAAAAAAATAAAGCAGCCCGTAAGCCGTGTTCTGTTTATAGATAATCATCTGTCTGGTATTACGGTTACCCGTAATCTCTAGCGATATTTCCGAAGTGGGCGGACAGCCTTTGTAGCCTTCGAGTTAATCTTGCATCCTATCGGGGGTTGCCTGGCCGGTGCCTCCCGACACCGCCGGTAAGCTCTTACCTCACCGTTGCACCATCGCTCGTACTTAAAATTAAGCCGTTAGCAGTATGTTTTCTGTGGTCCTATCCACCGGCTCGCGCCGTCCGGAGTTTCTCCGGCGATCTGTCCTTGGATGCACGGACTTTCCTCACATTGTCGGCCGGCTGCATAATCCATACAGCCTCCTGTACCTTGCTTTCACAGGGCACTGCCGGCGCAATGCGCGATTATCCGGCTGCTTTATTTATCTGGATTATAAAGTGTTCGCAAATCTTTTTCAAGCAGATTTTTCGGATTAGTCGTTCGGACAATGAAAATTTTTGTAAATTTTTATTAATATTGTAGCAAAATAATTTATTTAGATGAGTTAATATACCATTGAATAAGCTATACTCTGGTAAACACGCAGAAAATAAGTGTCACATGAATAAAAGTGTGCGAGGGTAGAAAATATGGTCGATAACAGGTCAGCAGGATTTTTCGGGATTGGCGGCTCTTTTAATTTCAAGAGCGGCGATATTTCGGGCACCGCTGCCAGAACTCAGGATGATAAAATGGGACAGGGCGGCGAATATTTTGCCCAGCAAAAACGCGAGGAAGAAGAAGAACAAAGCGAATCCGAAAAATATATGGACAGAAGCGCGGTTTTAAGAGCTACTCTTAATTCTCTTGCTATGATGAATGTCGCTAATGTCATAAATGCCAAGAAAAAACAGCTTGTTCTAGACGAGAAAAATAAAAATAATCAGCAGAATAAACAAAAAAAAGATGAACACGGGGACGATATTGAGAAATTGAATTCTGCGCAGGAGCCGGATAGTCCCGATTTGTAATAGTTCCGTCCGCGCGTTTTTGTTGAAATCTGTTTTAAGGTTCAGGGGCGGTTAATCAAATACACTTTTGATTTCTTCTGTTTTTTCACCCTTTTTAGAGTTTTGCATCAGCAATTCTCCGTGATAGAAAGGGTTTGAGCCGCTTTTGTCTTTGCTTGTACTGTTGCTGATAATGCTGTTAAATGAATGAGCCGTTCTGGTTTGCGGCTGCGAAGGAGTTTCATTTACCGCAATTGTCATTTTGCCTTCGACATTCTTTGCAACGTTCTGCGCTGCCTGCGAATTCAAAAACTGAATCGCTTTTTGCGCTGTTTCGCTCAACTGAATCTGCAATCCGCTGTTGTTCAGTGCGATTTGTTTTGCAACCTGTGTGTCAATGTTGCCTTTGTACAAATCTACGCCCATTTCGGTAGCTTTTAATACCGTACCGAATGAATTGTTTACCTGATACTGGCTGTTCTTCGCTTCCGCCCTCTTTAAGATTTCCTGTGAAACCTGTTTAAGAACGGAAGTGTCAATGCCGAGTTTGTAGTTTTGATTGTAAACATTCAGAGCCATTGTTTCGTTTCCCTTTTAAACATTTCCTTATTTTCTTTATCGGCTTTCCGCGCTATAAACTTTAATTTTTAAATAAATATCTTAACATTCCGTTACAAAAATATAAAATCATGACAATTTTTCGGGAATAATATTTTTAATATATATACGAGGTATATAATAGAGAGATAAAATATGGGCTATCCAGAAACAAATTACATTTTGAGTAACATCAATGCAATAATCGGAAGTGCCGCAGGGGCAATTCGCGATAGAAAAAACGGTGTTGATCCTGCAACTGCCGCCATGAATTATTCTACTAATTTGATGAACGGGATATTCAGAAATTCTGTAGCTTATGACATGCGCAGAGTTACCGGAAGCAATTTAGGCTTTATGGTTAATAACCTTACCGGTTACGGAAGCGAAGCCGCAAATAATGCAGGGACTGTCGGCTTGATGAATGCATCCGTATTAAGTTCTATGATGGGACCTTATGCCGGCGGGTGGTATGGCGGCGGAGTTTTCGGGCCTTCCATGTTCGGCGGATGTTTTACAATGCCTATGCCTACATTCGGCTGTTTTTCTTTCGGGCCTCCGCCGCTACCTATGGCGCATAGTTTTAGTTTTCATACCCACAGGCATTTTGTCTGCTAGTTAATAAGTATTTGCCATTCTTCTGAAACTTCCCGCAGAATGCTGCTGGTGTCTGATTTATTCAGAAGAATTTCCTGAACGGAGGCATTTATAAGGTTATTAATATCTTTTTGATTTCGTTCAACCAGCATTACAGGCTCGACTTTGTCGAGCTGTTTTGCACTTATGGCGCGGGCTTTTGACATCAAGTCAGTTTCATCATATTTTGTATAAAATTCGTCCTGAAGGGCTTCTTTGTTGACTGCGATTATGTTTGTAAGTTTTGCAAGTTCAAGCTGGTTTTCTTTATTTGTGATAAAGAGAGCAAATTTGAGGGCTTCGGGTTTATGTTTTGCGCGGAGGGGAATTACAAAGTTCATCAAGGAAAAGTCGTTCTGACCTAAAGAACCTGTCAGTTGCGGCGCAACATCAGTCACGGCATAGGTTGAAGGCGCGTTTTCTTTTATCATGTTCAAAAAGTTTGCGCCTGCCTGAAACAGGACAATATTGCCGGACATGTATTTTTCAAGCGCCTCACGGTGGGTCTGGGTTATACTTTCTTTCGGGATGAGGTTTTTCTGATAAAGCTCTTTAAACATATCAAACACTTCCGCTGATTTTGCGGAATTTATGTTTGTGTAAGAATTTATTCCGTATTTGTTGAGAATTCTGAGCATGGTATCGTTTTCCGTGATGTTCGGAAGGAAGATGTATGCGTTTGTTTTTTCTCTCACAACCTGTGCTGAAGCTTTAAGTTCTTCGTATGTGCGGGGAACTTTAATTCCGGATTTTTGTATTAAATCTTTGTTGTAAATTGTGACAGCGGAAGTTGCATACCACGGAACGGAATAGAGTTTTCCTTTGTATTTGAGCGAATTTATGATGCCGCTGTTGAACCGGCTCAAATTCTGCGCAGGAATTTCGTAAAGCGTGCCTTTCTGGGCTAGAGTCGCCGAAAAATCCGGATTAAGGTTGATTAAGTCAGGCGGGTTGTCACTCAGGACTGAGGCAAGAGTACGTTTTTCGCCTTCAGAAAACGGAACGTCTATCCATTTGATTTTGATCTCGGGGTTTTGCGCTTCAAATTCTTTTATAACTCCGTTCATATAATCAGAAAAGTCGCCCATCTGAAGAGTCCATACAATGACTTCGTTTTCGGCGTTTTCGTGACGTAAGCTGCTCAAGGGTGCCGTAAGTATTGATAAAATTACAATCGTCAGAATAAGTAAAAATTTTTTCATTAACCGCCCTTTCATTTTGATGTTACAATTATACTATGAATAATCTCTTTACGGAACTGGAAAATCAGAATAAGCAGATACCTTTAGCGGAAATTTTGAGGCCGAAAACCATTGAGGAATTTTTAGGCCAGAGCAACGTTGTGTCGCCGAACAGTCCGATTTTGAATTTGCTAAAGACAAACAGGCTTTTTTCAATAATCCTGTGGGGAACTCCGGGATGCGGCAAAACGACTTTAGCAAGGCTGATTGCAGCTAAGACCAGTGCGAATTTTATTGAGATTTCCGCCGTAACTTCAGGTGTTAAAGATATAAAAGACGCGGTTGAAAGTGCTAAAAATGCCCTGAGAAGCGGGGTTAAGACGATTTTATTTATTGATGAAATTCACCGCTACTCAAAGACCCAGCAGGATGCGCTTCTTCCGCATCTTGAAAACGGAACATTATTTCTGATAGGTTCCACGACCGAAAATCCTTCCTTTCAGGTTGTTCCGGCGCTTCTGTCAAGACTGCAGGTAATCCGGCTGAATTCTATTGATGATGAGAGCATGAAAACCATTATTAAAAAAGGTTTTGCGTATCTTGCAAAGCATTATACCGCAATGGACTGCGAGAGCGGGGTGCTTGATTTTATCGTGAATCTTGCGCGGGGGGATGCAAGGTATGCGCTTAATGTTGTTGAAAATGCGTATTTTGCAAGTGATTTGAAAGACAACAGGCGGAATTTGACGGTTTCGATTATAGAAGAAATCTGCCAGAAGCGGAATACAAGATATTCACAGCAGGAGCATTACGACTGCGCGTCCGCTTTTCAGAAGAGTTTGCGCGGGAGCGACCCTGATGCGGCGGTTTATTATCTTGCGAAAATGATTGCGGCTGGAGAAGATCCGAGGTTTATTGCGCGCAGGCTGATTGTTTGTGCTGCGGAAGATGTCGGGCTTGCGGATACAAATGCGCTGAATGTTGCAGTTAATGCTTACAAAGCCGTTGAACTTTTAGGGCTTCCGGAGGGGCGCATCCCTCTTGCGCTTGCGGTTATTTACGTCGCGAAAGCTCCTAAGAACAATAAAGCAATCTGCGCAATAGATGCGGCTTTATCGGATATTGACGGCGGCAAAGATTTTCCGCCCCCGATGCATCTGAGAGATGCACATTACAAAGACGCTAAAAAATACGGATTTGGGATAGGTTATGTTTACACCCATGATGCACCGGAGGTTTACCAGCAGTTTCTTCCGGATGAATTGAAGGACAGAAAATATTTGTAGATTTATAGAGCGTGTCTGCGAAACAATATTTTTATGAGGCAAAATTTTAGTAAAAAAATCCGGAACTTAAAAATTCCGGACTTTTTACTTGTTTAACTTTATAAAAATTTATTATTCCATCGGAATAGTCAGTTTCTGGCCGATAGAAAGTTTGTTCGGATTAGACATATTATTTGCCTGCATAACAGCAGTTGCTTTTGCAGGGCTGTAACCGCCGTAAAATCTGATTAAAATACTTTCCAGAGTATCTCCGTTCTGAACTGTATAAACTTCCGTTGTGCCTGCGGCAGCTTCAGAGGCAGCGGTTTCTGTCGTTGCAGGAATAAGATTAAGTTTTTCATTCTGTGCTTTAACGCGTGCCGGATTGAATATCTGGTTTTCGTCGTTAGCGGCAACATGACCTGTCGACAGGTTTACAAGTCCTACAAGAATAAGCATTGCAGCCGCACCTGCTATAAATCCTGTCGCAAGATATACCCCAGGCGATTTTTCTGCCTTCTGGTTAATCTTGAAATTCTGCCACAAAACGTCAAGTTCTTTTTCTTTGTTAGGTCTTACGTAAACGTTTGGAGTATTGTCGTAACTGTCCTGTCTGTATTTTGAAAGAGCTTCCAGTACAGCCATTTTCTCCTTAGATAAGTTTGATCTTCTGATAGTTGAACTTTTCATATTTACCTCACAACCCTAATAAATTGTTCTTACCGGTATGTTAGCATGAGCAATATTATTAATCAAGTTAAATGTTAAGTTTGTTCATATTTTTGACAAAATGTTGCGCTGGCAGGCGCAATAGGTTATAATTAATAATATGAAAATTCTAGGGATAGACCCCGGCATGGCAATTGTCGGTTATAGTTTAATTAATTATGAAAACGATAATTTGATACTGGAGGCTTCAGGTTCAATTCAGACTTCAAAAGGGGTAAGAGAATCCGCAAGACTTCTTGAAATATATAATGATATGTCGACGGTTATCGAAACTTACAAACCTGATGTCTGCGCAATAGAAAAATTGTTTTTCTTTAGAAACAGAACAACTGTTATGCCGGTTGCGCATGCAAGAGGAGTTATTTTGACGGTTCTTGAAAAATTTGACATCCCCGTTGCAGAATATACTCCGATTGAGGTTAAACAGGTTCTGACAGGATACGGCAGGGCAGATAAAAAAGAGGTCGAACAGATGGTAAAGATTTCTCTCGGGGGGATTGACCTGCCGAAACTTGATGATACCGTTGACAGTATCGCAATTGCAATCTGCCATACGCGTTCTTGCGTAAAGCAGGCCGCAATGGTATAATTTTGTAATAGTACTTTGGAATATGAGGATAGATTATGTACAGAAACAAAATTTTGGTTATTTTCACAGTGATGATATGCATACTTCTCGGAGTAATAATATGGAGTTCCAACGTCGTTGCCGACCACGAAGCTATGAAAAAGAAGCAGCAGGAAAACGCGCAGCAGGGAACGGTTATAGGTGTTGAAATTCCGGAAGAACAGATAAAAGATTTTATAACTGAAGAGCCTGAAGAAGAAGCCGGTGCCGGCGATTCCGGAGCCGGAGAACAACTTGTGGAAGGTGAGAGCGGGAAAAAGCTTGTAATTGACACTCAGGGGCTGCTGCCTGAAATTACACCGCGTGAAACTGTTTTAAGAAATCTGAGTGCAAATTATCTTGATAAAATAGATTTTTCTGAAAATTTGATTTTATGGAATACTACAACGTTCCCGTTAAAAATTTATATAAAAGATGAAAAAAATCTGCCAGAAGGTTTTGTCGGAGCTGTAAAGACTGCTTTCAGAACCTGGGAGCAAAGCTTGAGCAGTTTTATAACGTTTGATTACACCTTGGAAGAAGCAGCTGCAAATATTGTTGTAAGTGTTCCAGAATCTCCTGCGGAGGGTTGTCCCGGAGTAAACGGTATTGAATATAAATTTGATCTAAATGGCAAAACAATTAACAGAGCTGAATTAATTGTTCCTCAGAAAGATTGCAACGGAGAAAATTTTGACACCGCCAATTTATATGCACAGATTCAGCATCCGATAGGGCATATCCTCGGTATAAACACGCATAGCAGCAGAGCCGGCGATGTTATGTACCAGACCCCTTCATACGAAAATATAAATATTTCATCTATTGATATTGAGACTCTTAAACTTTTATATTACTTTGTTCCGGATATTACAAATAAACCATATACAAAGAAAGAAGCTGCTGATTTGATAAAGCTGACATCTTTGAAAGGCAAAGCCTTTTCTGAAATAGAAGAAGCTCTGCTTGAGAAAATAAACAGCAAGCATGTCGCAACGCCTTATGAAATTTCAGTTGATGAAGCTTATAAATTTTATGAAGATAAAGATTATGATTCAGCAATTTCAAAATATCTTGACGCTTCAAGCCAGGCTTCAAATTCTATAGAAAAATCGTTTGCCTTGAGAGCGGTAGCGATTTTGTATTTAAAAATGAACAGGTCTCAGGACGCAATAAGATATGCAAACTCGCTGATGGATGTTTCAAATATTCCTTATAACCAGTATATTGTAGCTTATATAAATTTTGAAAGCGGAAATAATGATACTGCTTTAATGAGATTGGAAGAATTGATTAAAGACTATCCGAAACTCAGAGCTGCATATTCCATTATGGCGCAAATTTACAGTATAAAAAATGATACGGAAAAACTTGATTCGCTTATACAATTAGCAAAAGAGCAATTCGGAGATCGCACACCTGTTTACTATCAGGAAGCGCCTCAGGAGGAGTAATTTTTGACCGGAGAGCTTTATGGATAAGTCAATATTAAAGATAATAATGTTACTAAGCATATTTACGGGAATAGTCAGCGGTCTGCTGACTATTGTCCCGTATATAGGCGAAATAATTTTCTGGATTCTTCTTTTGCTTGCGGCGCCTGTGGTAATTTTATTTTTAACAAAGTCCGGAGTTCTGGAAATTTCGACAGTCAGACAGAGTGCAGTGATTGGAGGATTAATCGGGTTTGTTTCGTTTTTGGCATTTTGTGCGGTGTACATTCCGGCAGTTATTGCACTTTCCAAAATTTTTAATTATTCGGCAAATATCGGAGTTTCAATGTTTTTGTCAAACGCAACCTTCGGGCTAATGGTTTTGATTTCTGTGTTCATGGGAATTTTGTCGGCGACGATGAATGCTTTCAGCGGGTTTGTTACTTTTTATTTGATTGAATTTGCAAAATCTCTTAAGCCGGCGCAAAAAGACAATTTTGAACAGTTTGATATGAGGAATTACAGATAAAATGGCAGAATTTCATTCAAAAATAAAAACAATCGAGTGGGTGGATAATTATTCGAAAATGGTAGATCAAACGCTTTTGCCGTACGAATTTAAGTATGTAAAAATTACTGACGGGGATAAGATGTATGATGCAATTAAGACAATGGTAGTCCGCGGGGCACCGGCTATAGGAGTCGCGGGAGCGCACGGGGTTGCGCTGTACGGGCAGGAACTTGCCAAAAAATATCTTTCGCGTGCGGAATTTATTGATGAACTGCTAGCAAAAGCGGATTATATGGCGTCATCCAGACCGACGGCAGTAAATTTGATGTGGGCGGTAGAAAAACAAAAAAATATCATCAGAACTTCAAAATCCGATATCGAAGGTATAGTGCAGGAGCTTATCCTGAACGGAAAACGATTAGAGGATGAAGACATTGCAATAAACAAAAAAATCGGCGACAATGGAGCGGAAGTTGTACCAAAAGGTGCCTCAATTCTCACTCACTGCAACGCCGGCGGACTTGCGACAGTCGGATACGGGACAGCGCTCGGGGTTGTCAGAAGCGCATTTGCAAAAGATAACACCATTCGGGTTTTTGCGGACGAAACACGCCCGCGCCAGCAGGGGGCAAGGATTACAACATTTGAACTTACAACAGACGGAATCCCGACAACATTAATAACCGACGGGATGTGTTCGTATTTTATGAAAAAAGGCATGATTGATATGGTTTGCGTTGGCGCGGACAGAATTGCCGCAAACGGAGATGCCGCAAATAAAATCGGAACTTACACCCTTGCAATTGCCGCAAAATATCATAATATCCCGTTTTATGTTGCAGCACCTCTTTCAACGATTGATACTTCAATCAAAACAGGCGACGAAATTCCGATTGAGGAACGTTCAAGAGAGGAAGTCACGCATATCAACGGTAAAATTATCTGTGCGCCAGAGGTTAATGTAATTAACCCCGGCTTTGACGTTACTCCGAACGAATTGATAACGGGAATTATTACGGAAGCAGGAATTCTCCGCCCCGACTATAAAAAATCTATTGCTGACGCTTTCAAAACTGTTCATGCCGTGTAGCCTTGTTTATATTATAATTTTCTTACGGATTATAATATTTAAGGACTTGTAAATAATGAAAAAAGTTTATATAGAAACAATGGGCTGCCAGATGAACAAATCCGACAGTGAAAGAATGTTCGGAATGCTTATACAGTCCGGTTACGAGCAGACAGAAAACCCGAAAGACGCGGATCTTGTTATGGTTAATACCTGTTCTATCAGGCAGTTAAGCGAGGATAAGGCTTTCAGCCAGATAGGTGTGTGGGGGCAGTGGAAAAAGACTTTAAAACCGGATTTGAAAATAGGGTTCTGCGGGTGCGTTGCACAGCAGAAGATGAAGGAAGTTTTCCGCCGCGCGCCTTATGTTGATTTTGTTCTCGGAACGCATAAGATATATTCACTTCCCGGGATTATAAAGCAGGTTGAAAACGGCGAAAGGGTTCTGGTGTGCGAAGAAACCAACGCTACAGAGGACGATAAGGCCGCAAAATATGAAATTAAACGCGTAAAAAGTGTAAACGCCTGGATTCCGATAACGGAAGGCTGCAACAACTTCTGTACATACTGTATTGTCCCATATACAAGAGGCCGCGAGCGTTCCAGAACACCGGAAATTATTATAAAAGAGGCGCAGGATGCGCTTAAAGACGGGTTTAAAGAAATTACGCTTCTCGGGCAGAACGTGGACAGCTACGGCAAGGATTTCAAAGATCGAAACTACCGTCTGGCAGATTTATTACGGGAATTGAACAAGCTGGAAGGCAGCTTCAGAATACGTTTTGTAACATCATACCCGACTGATATTACGGACGAACTTATTGACACTGTTGTGGAACTTGACAAAGTCTGCGAATATTTCCACATCCCGATGCAGTCAGGCTCAAGCGAGGTTCTGAAAAAAATGAACAGGCGCTATGACCGTGAAACTTACAAAAAAATAGTAGAAAAAGTTAGAACCAAAGTTCCGGATGTTACGATTACAAGCGACTTTATCGCGGGCTTTCCGGGAGAAACGGAAGAGCAGTTTGAAGAAACACTCTCTGCTATTGATGAGTTTGAACTTGATTACTCAAATACAGCCGCATATTCTCCGAGAGAAAAAACAGTTGCCGCAAAATGGACGGACAAATTTATAGATGAAGATACAAAGACAGAACGGCTTGCGCGCCTGAACGACAAAGTCAGGGAAAACTGCCTTAAATCAAATCAAAAATATATCGGGCGAACAGTGGAAGTTTTAATAGAAAATTTTGAAAACCACAAAGGCAAAAACGTAATAACAGGCCGCACCAGAAATAATAAAATCGTTCACATTCCCGGCGACACCGACCGCACCGGCGAATTTTTGAATGCAAAAATAACCGGCGCAAAAACCTGGTATCTTCAGGGCGAACTTGCTTAATCGCAAGTATCAAGTTCTTTGCAGAGTTTATCAGAAAGATTTAGAATATAATTTGACATAAGATCAATTCCTTCAGCATCAAGCATTGCCACAGGCCTGTTATCACTTAATTTGTGCAGAATATAGGCGCAGATGCGGATATCCAATGCAAGCCGCAGAATGTTTTCTGATTGATGTGATGAAAAGTTATTATTTAATGTATTCATAAAAATTTATAATTGCTTATTTAATGCTTATTAATTATAAGCATAATAAGCATAATATGTCAAGGTTATGGGATAAAATATATGCATTGAGGAATTTATGCATAAAAAATTAAGACAGCAAGGCACAAGCTGGGGAATAATTATCCCGAAAGCTATTCTTGAATTATTGAATATTAATCCCGTACTTGATGAAGTTGAACTGACCGTCGAGAACGATGAACTTAAAATCCGCAAATACAAAGGCGAAAAATAAGCCGTTTTGCCGGTATAAAATTTTGCCTGCAAAAATATGCAGGAGTTTTTTTGCTGTAAATTTTAATTAAAAAGGCGCCGACGGTAGAAATACCGCCGGCGCCTCCTCCTTAATGACTATTCACTTACTAACCCGCCAGAATTTACCTCTGGCAGACACACCCCGAACTGACAGTTTGAATTGTAGTTGTTCCCGCCTGCCGCAGAACCAGCAGCGGCTCCGGTTTCCGTATTTATTAATTCATCATAATATGGCTTTATATAATGCGGACGGAAGGCATCGGGCTTTTGCATTTCCTGAACGTTGTCAGGCAGATACCTTTCCTGAAGCGGAGGTTTCATAATTGAATAGGCACAGGAGTTTCCGCTAATCGCGCACGCGGCAAACGCCGGAAGCGCCAGCGTCACTACAGCGGAAATTAAAAGTAACTTTTTCATATCTTTCAACCTTTCAAATATCCAACCATCTATATCTTAAACGTTTACTTATAATCTTTCATTACCCGAAAGCGGAATTTTCCGTAAAAATATGCAAAAAAAAGACCTCTTATTTTGGTTATCAGAGGTCAAGGTTGGTTATTTTGGTTATGTTATAGTATGTTTATTTATTCAGGGGTACGTTTTATTAATTCTCCTGAAAAAAATAATTTGCCATCTTTAAGTCAAAAGGTTTACAAAAGTTTACAATTTAAAAAATTTCTTATTCTGCTATTATGTAATTATGTATTTGAAGTTAAAAAAATGGTTTTTGTCGACAATACTCCGCCGCAAATATTACCGTACAGGCAAATGCAAAGCCTGCGGCAAATGCTGCACGCAAATTTATGTCAAACATTTTAAACACGTAATTCAAGATGAAAAAGAATTTGAAAAACTCCAGCTTTTCCACAGATTTTATACATACCTCAAAGTAATTGGCAAAGATGATATCGGACTGATTTTTGAGTGCACTAATCTTGACCCTGTAACTCATAAATGTAAAATTCACAAAACACGTCCCGGAATTTGCAGACGTTATCCTCAGGAAGAACTTTTTTCAATGGGCGGCGCACTGTCTGATGATTGCGGCTACAAAATGGAGCCGATTATACCGTTTTCAGAAGTCCTTGAAAAAACACGAAAGAAAAATCACAGGCTTCCGTTTTAAAAAATATCGTTCTGATTGTGCGAAACAAAATATGTAACCTGAGATTGAAATTCGTCAAACGGCATAATTATTTCTTGTGAACTGTCCCACGGATTTTTTAACACAACAGCTTCAATTCCTCCGTTGTTGTTCTGTACAACTGACGATATTGAATATCCGTGGTCAGGGATTACTTTTGAGCCGCCGAATAATCTTTTGAAAAATCCGGGTTTTTTGAAAGAGCACATTGAGGCATACCCGTCAGGGTTTGCTGCTATATTTAAAAGCTGTTCGGTTAAAGAAGCTTCAGTCAGCTTTGCTCTGTCCGAAGAAAGTGCTTCGGGCGGAATATTCTCATCAAGTTTGGAGGATTGCAAAACATGCCCTTCGCTGCCGGTCAGCATATAAATAATAGAAGTTTTGCCCTCCATAAGAC
Organism: Candidatus Gastranaerophilales bacterium; assembly: GCA_944322665.1. Lineage (GTDB taxonomy): Bacteria > Cyanobacteriota > Vampirovibrionia > Gastranaerophilales > Gastranaerophilaceae > Scatenecus. The sequence goes on from CALUPM010000030.1 coordinate 12,967, forward strand.
CCTGTGTCAGAGGATCGTTTTTGTCTTTGTAGCTGTAAGCTTCTTCATCTGCATGAGCCGCATAAAATTTTTCTGCCGCAACTTCTATAATTTTCATATCAACATCCCCGCTTGAATATTTTTCCGGGTTTGCTGAAAGTTCATCTGCTGTTATGTTAATGGTTTCCTGTTCGCCGTCTGCGTTGTAAAATTTTACATTGTATCCGCCGGACCCGTCAGGCTCTATTGCTTCATCAATTGCCTCTTTGCCCCAGGAAGTTTCGCTAAGTGCATTTATTCCGCTTAATAAATAACAGTCGCCGGTTGTTTCGCTCTGTTTTGTATCTCCTACAACGCCGTCACTTACGATTCCCATTTTTTTGCCAAGGCTGTGCAAATCAGACTCCGACATTGCGTCAATATCATCCGCAATACTTCCGTTGCCGTTCACGTCATACTGTTTATATTCATTCCAGATGCTGGCCTCTGACGATGACGTTATTTCTGAAGCTTTTGATTTAATCGTGTTTAGATTTTCGGTGCTTATTGAATTTACATTGTTTACAGACATAGAAACTCTCTCTTCTATATAAAAAAATTTAAACAGCTAATATTTCAATAAAATTAAACAACTTAACAATATTTTACAAAAAATAGGAATAGTTCCTACTTTACAAAAATGATTTTGTGTAGTATAGTAAATCTTGTAAAAGAGATAGATAATTTCATGAGAAATTAAGAAAGGTGGTAAAAATGGCAAAATTTGTATGTACAGTATGCGGCTGGTCAACAGAAGCTGATAAAGCGCCCGAAAGATGCCCTCTTTGCGGAGCAACAACTTTTAAAGAAATAGGAAACGGCACTAAAGTTTACGCCTGCGAACACAATGTAGGCGATGGTGTTGTTGAAGATAAAGAAGTTATGGAAGGCTTAAGAGCACACTTCAACGGAGAATGCACAGAAGTCGGTATGTATCTTGCAATGGCAAGAGTTGCAGAAAGAGAAGGCTATCCGGAAGTTGCTGAAGCTTATAAACGATATGCTTATGAAGAAGCAGAACACGCAGCAAAATTCGCGGAACTTCTCGGTGAAGTTGTTACAAATTCAACAAAGAAAAACCTTGAACTGCGCGCAGAAGCTGAACACGGCGCATGTGAAGGCAAACTTGCAATTGCAAAACGCGCTAAAGAACTCGGCTATGACGCAATCCACGATACGGTTCATGAAATGGCTAAAGATGAAGCCCGCCACGGAAAAGGTTTTGACGGTTTGCTGAAAAGATATTTTTCATAGTTTTTGAAAATTGAAGATATGAAGGCGCCGGAGGCTTATGCCTCCGGCGCCTTCTTTTTAATACCGGTGTTGTTTTGAGATATAAAAATTGTGCCCCGGTCAGTAGTTTGGTTTGTCAATTACAATGCCGCGGTTTTTGTAGTTGATTTGTCTGCGCTGCTGTTCGTACATCTCGTTACGCTCAAGTTCTGCGTTTCTAACGCCTTCAAAACAGTACCCCTTTTCGTCATCAGTCAGAGTTTTGCAATGCTCAATTGCTTTTTCAAAATTGTCGCGTCTTTGTGCCCAGTAATTGCTTTTTTCCTGTTCCGCGTCAACAAAGTTTATGATATTAAAAATATTTTTCTTTTCGCGGAGTCTTGCTGTCTCATAACCTGACTCGCAGAATTCTTCCCATTTAGGTTCTTCAACATTTTGGAAATTCATTCTTGCAGCAGGTCTTATTTTGGGTTCTTCTGTTTCTGACTGAAATTCAAGAGTATCAAGCTCGTCAAGAACTACTTCGCCCGTGTCAGAAGTTTCCTCAGCAAAAGCCGGAAGCAGCAGCATACTCATTAAAATCAGTAGTATAAATCTTTTTTTAATCATAAACTCTCCTGTTAAATTCTATTATGCCAGACCCCTCCGCGCCTGTCAACAAAGGCATCATACGCAGACCACAATCTGAATACTACTGTCAATCCCAGAAGTGCATGAGTACAGTTCTTTTCATAAGGATTGTCCAGCACAACCTGCCCGATTCCGGGCCAGACAATAAGGGATAATGCCGCTGCCCCGACTGATAATCCGGAAATTTTCCCCGGTTTGCCGACTGTTCTTTCGGCGTTTGCCGGAGTTAAAAATCCCAGAAATGCAAGGATGAAAATCGCTGTCAAAAAGTTCTTTGTCATATTATGCCTTTACGAGTTCTTTAACTTCTTTTCTTTTAACCTTTCTTGTGGCTGTTCTCGGAAGCGGAGAGCGGCTGATGACTATGTTAATCGGACGTTTGTACGGGGTCAGGCGCTGGGAAAGACGCTTAACCTCATCCCTGCACAATTTTTCGATTGTATTTTCGTCATATTTTGAACTAAGTTCTTCTGACGGAACAACTACTGCCGCAATGTCTTCCGTGCCGTCTTTTGCGCCGAAGGAATGCGAAACTCCGATTACGCAGACTTCCGCAAAGTAAGGGCTTTTTTCAAGCACAGATTCAACTTCTTCCGGAAAAACTTTTTTGCCGCCTGAGAGAACAATCATATTTTTGATCCGGCCTGTAATATAGATATGTCCGTTTTTGTTAATCTCCGCAATATCTCCTGTGTGAAGCCATCCGTCAGGGTCAACCGTTTGTGCGGTGAGTTCCGGCTGATTGTGGTAGCCTTTCATAACACAAGGGCCTTTAAGCTGGAGTTCGCCTGTTTCAGGGTCAATTCTTGCCGCAAAACTTTTCAGCGGACGTCCGACTGACGCCAGATCGCGGTGCCTGTCGGTATTGACTGACGCTACAGGGCTGGTTTCAGTCAGACCGTAACCCTGATAAACTTTTATTCCTATTCTTTCAAAAAACTCGCCGACCGAAACATCCAGAGGTGCACCCCCTGAAATACATCCCATAAAGTGTCCGCCGAATTTGGCATGAATTTTTTTGAACAGGAATTTTTTAACCCTGTAAGACGGAATATATTTTGCAAGTGCATACATCGTTTTGAAAAACGCTTTCATTCTTTTGGAACCGGAATTAATTTCCGATTCAATGCTTGTTTTAAGAAGCTTTAAAAATGCCGGTACGACAATCATAAAATCAACTTTTTTGGCTCTCATAATTCCTAAGATATCTTTAGGCTTGAGGCTCGGGGTGTAATATACGCTGAATCCGAAGTTCAAAAATGTGCTGAAGCCGACTGACATTTCAAAAAGGTGGTTCATTGGAAGGATTGAAAGGACAGTGCCTGATTCTTTATCCGGCAGTATTTTATGCAGAACATCCTCCAGATCATCAAGCTGGGTCATCATATTCTGGAATGAGATTTCTACGCCTTTAGGCGAACCTGTTGTGCCTGAAGTGTAAATTATAAAAACAGTAGACTTCGCGGAACGCGGTTTCCATTTTGCTTCGTAGTTTTCCGGAAGATTATGCAGGCTTATAAAGTCATCTCCGAAAGCCGGCTCATCCATAATAATAATATTTTTAAGGAACGGAAGTTCTTTTTGAAGTTCGACGGCTTTATTGAGATAAGCTCTTGATACAAGCATAACTGAAGGTTCGCAGTCTGAGAGAATGCTGTTAAGTTCATATTTGGTAAGTTTTATATCCAGAGGAACAATTGTCATACCTGACATAATTGAGCCGAAAACACATGCACCGTATTCGGGTTTTGATTCGGACAATATTGCAACTCTGTTACCTTTTTGAACGCCAAGATTGTCAATAAGATAACATGCAAGCTTTCTCGATAAAAGTCCGATACCTTTATAAGTAAATTCTTTCCAGCCGAGCGGAGTTTTTGTGCCGAGTGCAATTCTTTCGCCGTATTTTTTTGTTCTCTCATCCAGCAAGGAAAGGACGTTTTTTCTTTTTAATCCCATTGTTCTTAACCCCTTATTATCAAGTATAAACCTTTATTTCAGAATATAATTTATAGGGCTAAAAGTCAAGTGGTTAAAAGTGAAGGGTGAGGAGGGTTGAGGAAGGCGATAAGACCGCAAGGCGATAAGGCGATAAGTTCTTATCAGAGTGAGGAGTGAAGAGTGAAGGGTGAAGAGTGAAGGGTGAAGAGTGAAGGGTGAAGAGTGAGGAGGGTTGAAAGGTCTACATGTCATCCTGAGCCACTCTGCCGAACAAAACGATTAAGTATCGTTTTGTGAGAGGGCGAAGGATCCTCTTAAAACCGCAATAAGATTCTTCGGTCGTTACACTCCCTCAGAATGACATGACGGAAAAACGGGGCGAAAGTGAAGAGTGAGGAGAGGTGAGGAAGGCGATAAGGCTGCAGACGGCAGGGCTGTAAAAAGTTGTGTAAAACAATCCTGCCTGCTTGCTTGTTGCCTTTCGTATAATTTTATTCAAATTTACTTGATTAAGCATTGTTTTTGTCCTAGTATTTTTTATAGGGTTCAAGAAATCCTTTTTACCGACGAAATTACAAAATCCGATATTTAAAACAGCTTTAAGGAGAAGATATGAACGAGGTTTTAAGAAAATCAGCAGCCGAACAGAGTAAAGCTTTAAAAAATAAAGAAATTTCCGCAGTAGAACTAACTAATGCGGCGTTTGAAAGAATAGAAGAAGTTGACGGAAAACTCGGCGCATTTAATTCTTTGACAAAAGAAAGAGCGCTTGAAACTGCAAAAAAAGTTGACGAAAAAATAGCAAAAGGTGAAGACCTTCCGCTTCTTGCAGGTATTCCTCTTGCACTGAAAGACAATATGAATTTGAAGGGTTCAAAAACAACAGCATCCAGCAAAATCCTTGAAAATTTTGTGTCGCCTTTCAATGCAACAGTAAGCGAAAAACTTTTAAACAACCTTGTTCCGATTGTCGGAAAAGCTAATCTGGATGAATTTGCGATGGGTTCTTCAAACGAAAACTCGGCATTCAAAAAAGTTCACAACCCTTGGAATTTAAACAAAGTTCCGGGCGGATCGTCAGGCGGATCAGCCGCAAGTGTTTCTGCTTGCGAAGCGACTCTTGCACTCGGTTCTGACACAGGCGGTTCAATCAGACTTCCGGCATCTTTCTGCGGAATTGTCGGGATGAAGCCCACTTACGGCAGAGTTTCAAGATACGGACTAATCGCTTTTGCATCATCTCTCGACCAGATAGGCCCGTTTGCAAGAACGGTTGAAGATGCTGCAAATCTTCTTGAAGTGATCTCCGGTCATGATCCGAAAGACAGCACTTCGCTTAATCTTCCCGTTGAACACTACGCAGAAGACCTGAATAAAGATATCACAGGCATGAAAGTCGGCGTTATAAAAGAACTTATGTCAGAAGGACTTTCAGATGATGTTCAAAAAGCTATGCAGAAAGCGATTGAAGATTACAAAAAACTCGGCGCAGAAATCGTTGAAATTTCTCTCCCGCGACTTAAATATTCAATCGGTATTTATTATATTTTAGCAACAGCAGAATGCTCATCAAACCTTGCAAGATTTGACGGTGTAAAATACGGCTACAGAACACCTGATGCCAAAAACCTTCTGGAAATGTACACCAAAACAAGAGCAGAAGGTTTCGGGCCGGAGGTTAAACGCCGCATAATGCTTGGAACTTACGCACTTTCATCAGGATATTATGACGCTTATTATAAAAAAGCACAGCAGATGAGAGCATTAGTAACTCAGGACTTTATTGAAGCATTCAAAAAAGCCGACATTCTCATCTCTCCAACCTGCCCGAATACAGCGTTTGAACTCGGCGCAAAATCAAGCGACCCGCTTGCAATGTACCTGACAGATATTGCAACAATCTCCGCAAACCTTGCAGGAATCCCCGGGATGAGTATTCCTGCCGGATTTGACAAAGACGGCATGCCGGTAGGACTTCAAATTCTTGCTCCTCAATTACAGGAAAAGAAACTCTTTAATGCCGCACACAGGTTTGAGCGTGCAAACGATTATTATTTGCAGCTTGCAAAAATATAAAAATGTAAAATGCAAAAATGGCGCGCCTTCAAGGCGCGCCATTTTTGTGTTGCTTTAATTCTAAATCGACATTAGATTTCTGAAAAAATTCATAATCCCTGTTACAATAAACCCGACAATAAATACTAGAATCAACAGATACCAGATGTAATCAGGCACACCTTCGTTCAAAAGAGCCTCATTCTGTATCCTGCAAGGCTTGCCAATACTCCTCATTATATCAACAAACCTGAAAATATCCTTTCTGAACTGCATTGGCGCAACCATATTATTTTTTGTATCAAGTTTAAACATAATTTCACAGTTGACTATACTTGTATATTGCGCGCCTAACCCCAGAAGCCAGAATAAGCGAGGTCTTTCGTCAACATCAATTCTCACCCGTTCAATGCTGTCTATTCTCAGTTTTACCCTGTCATCAAATATTACAAGCCCTGCGTTAGTATCAATAACTATTTTCTGAAAACCGCCAACATCCCACTCTCTTAGTGTGGGTTTATACAAAAAGATATTATATAATACAAATGCAAAAAACGGTATAAATACATACGTACTTGTATGATAGACAAACAGAGCTGTTGCAGCCCATACAAAGGATGCAAAAATTATCCAGTCCATTAATCTCTCATTATACAAAAGAGAAGATTTAATCTGCGTATAAAATACATGACGCGCCATATTTATAAGGATAAAGGTTTACACCCGAAAAGTCAACAAGCCTCCGGTAAAAATACACCAAAGGCTTGAGAGATTGACAAAAGAAGTCGTGTCTAAACCGCGTTCAATCTGAAATTTCTAATATCAACCTGTTTTTCACAATCCAGATTAAATTCTTTATTTCCGAGCTTTATTGTATGCGGAAGTTTCATAATATCCGGCTGAATAATAAGTGAAAATGCATTTATTCCGTTAAACTCTTTCAGGTCTTTTACAATTGCTTTTGCTTCTTCGCTGTCTGCGCCGTATTTTGCAGAAACTATACTGTACCAGTATTCGCCGCTTTTAGGCTCGTAAGCTTCATACTTTTCCGACAAAATTACCCTGCTGTCATCTTTCTTTAAATCTGCCATATCATACTCCTTAACTATTTGGGGTCAAATTAATTTATAATATGCCACAGTCCGGATAAAATATAACATGCAATTTTTATGTTTTTAAATTAAGACCTTTTTCTTCGGGTGGAATATCCTCTGCTGACGGGGCTTTGAATCCAAAACCGAACAATGAAAATTTTGGTTTATTTTCCTGTTGCGCATTGTCTGTAGATTGATTACGGGCTGCTTCCACCTTATTAAGCTCCGCAAGTGCTCTTAATGCGCTGATATTTGATGACATGTCCGACTCCTCTCTTTGAACCTTTTTGTGCAACCATTTTACTTATATTTAATATAAAAATTTCTGAGAGGCGGAATTTCGGCATGCCCGCTTTTTTTTACATATTGTAACAATTAAAAGAATTAACTTATTGAATTCATATTTACATCAATATTTTTAAAAAATTCTTCCATAGGAATGTCCAATATTTTTGACATTTTAAACAACACAATCGCAGTTGGAGATGTCAGTCCCTGCTCAAGCTTGCTGACATAGCTTACACTCATATCCAGCATTTCTGCAAACTGTTCCTGTGAAAGATATTTTCGGATTCTTTCAACTTTTATATTACGTCCCAATTTATGTTTAATATTATCGTTCATTAGAAAAATTATATATTCTTGACAAGTTCAACATAAGTGAATATTATATTAATAACTATCAATATATTGATATAAATAATAATATATTATAGGTTAAGGAGCTTTTATGAAGAAATCTGCTTTTACACTTGCGGAAGTATTAATCACTATCGGAATAGTCGGGGTTGTAGCAGCGATGACAATGCCTTCTATAATTAACAAAGTCAACGAATACATACTTAAACAAGAATTTAAAAGAGCTTATAATATTATGCAGAATGCACAGGTTCGCATATATGCAGACATAGAAAGTTATTATAACTGTTACTATATAACCAATACGATTAATACCACACAAACAAAACAGTTTGAATGCAAGACAATGGGAGAGCATTTAAAAAAAATATTGAATCCTGTTATTATCTGTGACGGTGATGCCTACAATAAAGGCTGTATTCCTAAATATAAAGGGGTTGACAACGTTGCGCTGGAAAACAATCCGGATATTGACCTGGAAGGTATTAATCGCAATTGCCCGGGGTTTACCCAGGACAGCATTCTTAATAAAAACCTGACCTGGGTTCTGCAGGATGGAACTATAATAAGCTGGTATAAATATAATACCAGTTACGGGCCTTTACTATTTTTAGACATTAACGGAAAGAAACAACCGAACAGATGGGGATATGACTTGTTTCCTATGATATGGCGGGGTGATGAAACAAGAGTCTGGCTGGATGCTGACGGGGTTTGCTCTTATGCCGAAAAGGGAGGAAAAACAAGCAAACAAATGCTGCAGGATATCTGGAAGTAATCAAAACAATTTAAATTAATAAAAGGCGAAGCCTGATGGCTTCGCCTTATTTAGAGCAAATAAGTATGAAATTAAATTAATTTTACTCCTTAGTGTATTCTGCGTCAATAACGTCATCGTCTTTGTTATCATTTGAAGATGATGAAGAAGATGCGCTGTCACTTGAGGCTGTTGACTGTTCTTCTTTCTGAACAGCTTCGTAAGCCTTCTGTGAAATTGAGAACATTGTCTGCTGAAGTTCTTCTGAAAGTTTCTTGATTTCATCAACAGGTTTGTTTTCATCAAGAGCCTTTTGAAGTGCAGCTTTTTGTTCATCGAGTTTTGATCTGTCGGCAGAATCAATTTTGCCTTCAAAATCTTTAACGATTTTATCAGCTGAATCAATAAAGCTTTTAGCATTGTTCTTAACTTCAGCTTCTTCTTTTTTCTTCTTATCTTCAGCAGCGTTTGCTTCTGCTTCTTTAACCATCTTGTCGATATCAGCTTCAGAGAGGTTAGAAGAGTTTGTGATGGTAATTTTCTGTTCTTTGTTTGTGGCTTTGTCTTTAGCAGAAACGTTCACAATACCGTTTGCGTCGATATCGAATGTTACTTCTATTTGCGGCAGACCTCTCATTGCCGGCGGGATACCGTCAAGTCTGAACATACCTAAAGATTTGTTATCTTTAGCCATCGGTCTTTCACCCTGAAGAACGTGAATATCAACGGCTGTCTGGTTGTTTTCGGCTGTTGAGAATACCTGTGATTTAGAAACCGGTATTGTTGTGTTTCTCGGAACAAGAGGTGTCATAACGCCGCCTAAAGTTTCGATACCAAGTGTAAGCGGAGTTACATCCAACAATACGATATCTTTAACTTCACCTGCCAGAACACCTGCCTGAACAGCAGCACCAACCGCTACAACTTCATCAGGGTTGACTGACTGGTTAGGATCTTTGCCTGTGTATTCTTTTACCAACTGCTGAACGGCAGGGATACGGGTTGAACCGCCGACCAATACTACTTCATTAATATCATTTTTAGTAATTCCGGCATCTTTCAGGGCATTTTCAACCGGAGTTTTACATCTGTTCAGCAAGTCACGGCACAAATCTTCAAATTTTGCTCTTGTCAAATTCAAATCTAAGTGTTTCGGGCCGTTTGCGTCTGCTGTAATAAACGGAAGGTTGATATTTGTTTCCATAACGGAAGACAATTCGCATTTAGCTTTTTCTGCGGCTTCTTTAACACGCTGCATAGCCTGTTTGTCGCCTTTAAGGTCAATGCCTTCCTGTT
>CALUPM010000031.1 GCA_944322665.1 Candidatus Gastranaerophilales bacterium
ACTTCTCTCCCCTGAGGAATAAGCGTAAAAGCATTATAACACAAAAAATTTAAAAGGTAACATTATTTATCAGGAATACTCTGCGTTAAAAATTGCAAATTGTTTCCGATGACACAAGCCCGAAGAATCTCCTCCTTCTTCCTTGTCATTCTGAGGGCGTAGCCCGAAGAATCTTCCGGAATTTTATGGGGATCCTTCGCCCTCTCACAAAACGATACTTAATCGTTTTGTTCGGCAGAGTGGCTCAGGATGACATGAAGCCCTTTCAACTTTTCAACCATTCAACTTTCCTCACCCTTCACTTTTCACTTTTCACTTTTCAGACCCCTCACCCGACACTTCGTGTCACCCTCTCCCACAAGGGGAGAGGGAATTATTTTACGTAAAGAACTTAACGTCCTATCGTCCTATCGTCTTTGAACCCTCCTAGCGCCCTAGTGCCTTAGCGCCTTAGTATCTTTTCCAGAAACAAACCTTTCAACCCTCCTCACTCTTCACGCTTCACCCTTCACTCTTCACTTTGATAAGAACTTATCGACTTATTGCCTTGCAGTCTTATCGCCTTTATCCCGAACCCTCCTAGCGCCCTAGTGCCTTAGCGCCCTAGTATCTTTTCCAGAAACAAACCTTTCACCCGTTCAACTGTTCATCCTTTCAACTCCCCTCACTCTTCACACTTCACTCTTCACTTTGATAAGAACTTATCGCTTTATCGCCTTGCAGTCCTATCGCCTTTATCAATACATCCTGACAAGTTTTCTGACTTCTTTTAATACTTTTTGGGCTTCAATACGTGCTTTTTCGGAACCGTCTTTTATAATGTGGTGAACTACTTCGGGATTAGCTTCATAATAGGCTCTTTTTTCTCTAATCGGCGCAAGTTTTGCGTTTATGACTTCCGCAAGGCGGCGTTTGCAATCTGCACAACCTCTTAAACCTTTTTCGCACTCGCATCTTACAGTCTGAACCTCATCATCATCACCGAAAATCTTCCAGTATTTGAATGCAACTTCGCACTCATCAGGGTGTCCGGGATCATCTTTTCTTATCCGGCTGCGGTCTGTAATTGCAGTCATAACTTTTTTGGCTGTAACTTCTGCCGTATCTGAAATTTTTATATCATTCTGGAAAGATTTGCCCATTTTGTTTCCGTCAAGTCCGCATATCAGGGAACATTCATTCAAAAGCGGTTCCGGCTCGTTAAAGAAATTGCATTTATAAATATTGTTAAATCTTCTTGCAATATCACGGGTAATTTCAATATGCGCCACCTGATCCACTCCGACAGGAATGTACGTTGAATTAAGCATCATAATATCTGCGCTCATCAAGACCGGATACCCGAGCAATCCATAGCTTATCTGGGAATTTGCGCCCTCTTTTGTGCGCAGAATCTTTGCCATATCTTTAAGGCACGGATCTCTTTCAACCCAGTTTTGCGGGGTAACCATGCTTAAATATATGTTAAGTTCGGCAACTTCAGGCACAAGCGACTGTACATAAATTGTCGAAACTTCAGGATCAATCCCGCAGCTTAACCAGTCTGCCACAACATCAAACACATCGTCTTTCAAAGTTTCGGTTTTGTCATATTTCGTAGTAAGAGCGTGCCAGTCTGCTACAAAGAAAAAACTTTCATATTCTTTCTGAAGTTTAACCCAGTTCCGGATAACCCCGAGATAATGTCCCAGATGAAGTTTTCCGGTAGGCCTCATGCCCGATACAATTCTTTTGTTCATACTTACACGTCCTTTCTACAAATTTTATTATATCAGAAACTAAATAAATATGTAAACAAATGCCGCAATGCACCGGACAGAGGCAATCGCTTGATTTTCGATTAAAAACTGTTATAATTAAACTTATGAAAAGAGCTTTGTTATGTATGTTAATTTTAGGTTGTTTTTGCGGGATAAAAGCTTATTCCGCACCACCGCTTGAAAATATACAGCTTGACATAAGAGAGCAGGATCCGGTAGAATTGAGCGCCGGAACTTTTATTCCGGTAATCAGCGCGCAGGAAATCTCAACACAGTACAATTCAGAAGGTTACAAAGTCAGGTTTATCGCAACGACGGATTTATTTATGTACGATACAAAAATTGTGCCTGAAAACACGCTTTTTGAAGGCTACATTGAAAAAATGAACGAACCTGTAATCGGCACAAACGCTTCAATGATTATCAGGATAGCTAAAATGATATTACCCGACGGATATGAACTTCCGATGAAGGGATATATCTATACTTCAAATAACAATCTTATAGGCGGCGGGATTTCGGAGCCTGAAAACTGGATAAGAATGCCGCATTACCAGCACAAACTACGGGGCACAGCAACACTCCAGCTTAAACCCGGAGAAAAAAGGAAAATGGGCGAGCATACAACACTTCCTTCAGGCCTTGATTTACTGATTATTCTCACACAACCCCTTGAAATCAACCACGTTTTAACAAATTGACAATAAAGCTAAATTAAAATAAAATATTATAAAAGATTAGTTTAAAATTCAGAAGGGAAGGGATAAAAAATGAAAGCTAAAATAAGTTTTTTACTTGCAGCGGTATTGTTCGGGGCAAATATATCATTTGCAGCCGGAAATTTCAGCTACACACAGCAGAACTATCAGCCGCAAACCAATCCGGCACCACAATTTGGCACACAGACAAATAACTTTCAGAGGCAGAATTATACAAATAATAACAAAGTAAATACAAACCCGACTCTAAAAGGTCATATTGTAACGGTTCCGGCAGGCCAGAACATTCCTGTCGTAACAACAATGGCTTTAAGTTCAGAAAATCTGACTCTCGGTCAGAATGTAACCGTTGCACTCGGTTCGGATTTTTATTATAACGGAAGCCTGATAGCACCTGCGGGAAGCTCTATCACCGGACAGGTTCTTGAAGTTTCAAAGGCAAAACGCGGGAGCATGAACGGCAAACTTATGGTAAGGTTTACACAGATAACGACACCTTACGGAATGCAGATACCGATTTCAGCCGTAATCAAAACTGATGACGGAACAGGAGTTCTGGTCGGCGGAACGAAACTGGATGTTGCAAAAGATTACGGTAAAGATCTTGCTGTCGGGTCTGCCGCAGGTGCAACAGCGGGGCTTGTAATGAGCGCGCTCTCCGGCGGTGATTTAGGCAGAGGAACGGCTCTGGGGACAGCTGTCGGCGCAGGCGGAGGACTTGTCAAATCTATCTGGGACAAAGGCGACAACGTAGAAATTCCTGCCAATGCCGGAATTCAGCTTACACTTACCCAGGCGATTACGGTAAATCCCGCAATTTATAATACTAATTATTAGTAAAACGGGTGATAATTTTGTTCTTAAAATAAAATAAAATTACACCGCAGGGACGAAAAACCGTGCATCAGAAGATTAAAAACACAGAAAACGAAAGGTATGTTCAGGGATATGTCAATTATAGGTAAATATACCGTTAATACATCAGAAGAAGACGACAATCAGGAAAATCAAGGGTTTACGCTTCCGGCAGTCATCAAAAAACAAAAAGAGGACAACCTGAAACGTGATATCGCCGTTTCAACAATCCTTCACCCTGCGGTTCTCGGGGCGATTTATCTTATATCGCTGATACTTTTGTTTTTCGGAATATCACTGAGTATTTTTGAACGTCCGAAACCGAAGATGAAAGATATAGAATTTGTGCTTGTTGAAAACGAAGGCACGCCGATAAATAAGAATACACCGTATCGTTCAGACAGAAATTCAAGAGCGGGCGGGCATCATGATCCGACAAGACCGGTTTCAATGCCTTCACCTGCGCCTGCGGATTCTCCGAAACCTTCACCGGCACCGCAGCAGCCGGCAAAAACAAAACAACCGGCACCGCAAAAGGCACAACCAACGCCTAAACCTAAGCCGCAGCCTGTTAAAAAGCCGACCATAGCCGAACAAATTCAGCAGGCAGTTCAGCCAAAACCTGTCCCGCAAAAAGTTGAGCCGACACCACCTGCCCCTAAAGCTCCGCAGGCGGCAAAACCGGCTCCGCCGACGGCAAGACCTTCAATCAAACCGCCTTCAACACCGAAACCGGTTGCAAAACCAAGCAGTGCATTTCAGGTTCCTGTACCATCCGGCGGAACAAAAACCGGAACTTATGCAACAGGGCCGATAAGCGGTTCCGGAACAGCAAATAAAGGCGGAGGCTCAGGCGGCCCGATAAGCGGCAGCGGAGCAGGGAAATACACTCCGGCACCTTCTTTAGCACCCACAGGAGGCGGAAGCTCTTCAGGTCAGAAGCTAGCCAGAGGCGGCGGAGGCGGAACGGGCGGCGTCGGCAACCCCGGCCCGGGCAATCCGAACGGCGCTCCCGGTATTGACACAATAAGAGAACCCGATTTCGGACCTTATATGAGAGAACTCCAGCGCAGAATTAAAATGAACTGGGATCCTCCGAAAGGCAACGAAAGCAAGCGTGTTGTACTTCTTTTCAAAATTGCAAAAGACGGACGGCTTCTTTCCTGCAGTGTCTACAAATCATCAGGGCTAAAAAGCGCAGACGATGCGGCTTTAAACGCAGTAAAACTCACGGCGCCTTTCAGACCGCTTCCTGCGGAATACAAAGGGCAAAGCATAGATATTCAGTTCACCTTCGACTACAACGTTTTCGGGGCGGCTGGATATCAATAAATTTGAGAGGATTCTTCGGGCTTGCGCCCTCAGAATGACATAAGTCAGGCAGGCGCAAATCATCAAAAAAGCGACTCAACCAAAACCGTAAGTAAAATAAAACAAAAATCTTCAAGCCAAACAGGTGCGAGGGATAAGGAGAAAAATAATCTTCAAAAACAGAATACTATACCCGGGTGCGGGAGCCGGACTAAGCCGGCAGGCACTCAAATTCTACAAGTAACACGAAATTCACAAAAAGGCAACTTAACTAAAATCGTAAGCTATAATAAAAAAAGGAGAGGATAAGGTTTATGGAACTACTATTACACTCAATTCAACTGGACTGGCCGGTACTTTTGCCGATATTGGTTTGCTCAATACTGGTAGTAGCGGTAGTGTTTAACAGATTTCAATTTTACAAAGCAAACAAACGCGACGTTGTGCTTTTCATTCCGAAATTGCAGAGAGAACTTGCAAAGAACAATCTTCAGGGTGCTCAGAGCATTGCAGAAAACTGCGGCGGCGTAATCGGCGAGGTTACGGAAGAGGCTGTCAGAATTTTTTCTGAACAAAAAAGCGGATTTTCAAGATCGTTTGATATCGCGGCGGCTTTAGCAACAAGAAAACTTGAAAGCCACTTAACAATTCTCGGTACAATCGGCGGTGTAGCGCCGTTCTTAGGTTTGTTCGGAACGGTTGTGAGAATTCTTTACACCTTTCAGGATCTGGCAACTCAGGGCAATCAGTCAGCCGCAGTTGCAATGGGTATCGGGTCAGCCCTGATTGCAACGGCATTCGGTCTTGGTGTTGCGATTGTTGCGGTTGTATTTTACAACTCTTTCCAGTCAATCGTTAAAAGATACGAAGACGATTTTCAGCTGATTAAGCTGTTGTTCTTAAGTTTTGTAGATTCAGAGGACGAGTCAAACAAAACAGCATCAAATGTTTCGTTGTAAACCAGAGGAAAATTTCAAATGGCATTCAGTACAAATAAGAAAGAAAAACTTTTCACGGAAATAAACATAACGCCGCTAACGGATATATTTCTGGTTCTGTTGATAATAATGATGGTTGTAGCCCCAACTTTTCAGTCGATGGATAATGCGATAACCGTACCGGAGATTAACAGCGGGGTCGCGATAGAACAGAAGAACGCAACCATCGCAATAACCCGCGACGGACAGATGTTTTTGAACGGCAAGCCGATAACGGAAGATCAGCTGACCGATGAACTTGTTGCATTAAAAGGTTCAATCGAAAAGCCCGAGGTCGTTGTGAAAGCCGACGAAAAGGTAAAGAGTGCCGAGATTATGAAAGTAATGAATGCCGCACAGGATGCGGAATACAAAAAACTTATCGTAGCGGGCGAACCTTTGAGCAAGAAAGAACAAAAAGAACTTAAAGAAGATAGTGAACAAGGAGTCTAAAAATGAGCCGTAACCGCGGAGAATTCAACGAAATAAACATAACACCTCTGACAGATATATTTCTTGTGCTGTTGATTATCATGATGGTAATAGCACCTTTGTTAGACCAGCAGGGCTTAAATCTGACAGTGCCCGAGAATGTAGCGGAAGAACAGGTTAAGCAGGATACAAAAATTCTGACGGTGAACGTGACTTCCGACGACAGGTATTATATTGACGGAGAAGAAGTTCCTGTCAGCACGCTTGAAAGTGTTATCAAACAGATGGCGGCAAATTTTCCTGACGGTATGATGATACAGACAGACGGCGAGGCAACCCACGGGGCTGTCGTAAAGCTTATGGACAGTGCAAGAAACTCCGGAATAACAAGCATTTCGGTTTCACAGATGTAATAGTAGGATAAAACCGGATAACAATAAAAGATGGCATCATAAGCCGTCTTTTATTGTTTTTGAGTGTTTTGTGCCGGCTGAGCGGTTTGTATCTGCGGCAAATTTTGTGTTTGCGGCAGGTTTTGCGACTGCGGGACAGTTTGCGCCTGCGGCAGAACCTGTTTTGTTTTAGGGCGTGAAAATTTCTGTATCAGGAACATTGTGCCTCCAAATACCGCCGCTGCAATCCCGCCCCAGAGTCCGGCTGTTTTCCACTGCATATTCTTCGCGGTTTCTTTAACTGCCATATAAATATTCTTCGGAATATAGCCCTCTTTATCCGGCACGAATTTTCCTGTTTTCCAGTCAAAAAGTTCTTCAGCTGTTTCTTTTAAGGAAAGTTCAGGGTCTAAGCCGAGTTTAGATTCATATTCTTCTTTTAAATCGGCAAGCATACCCGCGCTACTCCTCTTATCATAGGCCTTATCTATAAAATATTGCAGGGTTGCCCTTTTAAGATCTGTTGCATTCTTTGCTTTAAGCATGCTGCTAAAATAATCCATCTGAAAATCGGGTAACTCTGATAACTTAGCCATTGAAGCTTTTTGATCCTCAATCATTAAGTTTTTAATACCTTCAAAAGACTTGTCAGGCGAAATCTTCCGGAAATAATTATAATTCAAATCAGCCATTTGTCGATACGTTTTTGCTTTGCCCATTTCTTCAATAAAATTGTTAAAATGTTCTATTAATTTTTGGTTTTCTTTGCCTCCGGGAAGTCTTGCCGCAAGGTTTTTCTCGACATTTTTCACAAATTCATCGGAAAGCTCCCCGTCTTTGAGGTAAGGTTTTGAATAATACCCGCACAGAGCAAGGCTTGAGCCGCCAAGAATTCCGGTAGCCGATGATATAATCAAATTATCTTTAGTCGATATTTGCTGATTGTTTACTGACGTCATAACCTTGCAAAAATTTTATACACACTTACTAATATAAAAACACAAATGCGAAAATAATTGCCTGATTTTTTATTTTTATATAATTTTGTTACGAAAACACTCTCATTGTCAAAATCTGAAATCCGCAAATTTCCCCGTAAAAAAAAATAATAGCCGCTTTCGCGGCTTTATCTCATTGTAAAAGGTTAGTGTGTAGGAGAAAATAAAGAAAAAGAAAATGGTTTTATAATCATGGTATGCCCTCATGTATCAGGTATATAACATATATTTTATATATATTTAACATATCTTAACGATATCTCTTATTTTCTTTCGTTTCAATCCGTAATATTGAATTGCAAAGGAAAAATATTTTAAGTAAAATATTGTTATTACATATAACGGGGAATGAAAATGGAGATTAGAGCTAAAAACCTGATAAAAATATACGGCGACAGAAGCGTTGTAAATGATATTTCTTTTAACATAAACAAGGGCGAAGTTGTCTGTCTTTTAGGGCCGAACGGGGCGGGCAAAACTACAAC
The DNA here is from genome assembly GCA_944322665.1 of Candidatus Gastranaerophilales bacterium. Classification (GTDB taxonomy): domain Bacteria; phylum Cyanobacteriota; class Vampirovibrionia; order Gastranaerophilales; family Gastranaerophilaceae; genus Scatenecus. The sequence goes on from CALUPM010000031.1 coordinate 7,930, forward strand.
TTTTTATATGGTTGTCGGGCTTGTAAAACCGAACAGCGGGCACATTATGCTTGATAATCAGGATATTTCAACATGGCCAATGAATGTCCGCGCAAAAGCAGGTATCGGATATCTTCCGCAGGAAGCTTCAATTTTCAGAAAACTTTCGGTCGAAGATAATATCAAGCTTGTTCTCCAGATGAACGAGAAACTGACCGAGGACGAAAAGAAAAGAAAACTGGAAGAACTTCTGACAGAGTTCGGGATTTTAAGACTCAGAAACTATTCAGCTGTTTCACTGTCAGGAGGAGAAAGAAGAAGGGTTGAAATTGCAAGAGCACTTGCCGCAAGTCCTGATTTCATGCTGCTTGACGAACCTTTTGCCGGCATTGACCCTATTGCAATCGGCGAAATTAAAGATAATATCCGAAAAATCTCGCAGGACAAAGGGCTTGGCGTTCTGATTACCGACCACAACCCGAAGGCAACCCTTTCCATTACCGACCGCGCTTATGTTATTTTCGACGGAAAAATTAAAATACAGGGTAAAAGCACCGACGTTGCGGTTGACCCTGTTGCAAAAGAATTCTACTTAGGAAAGGATTTTGCGCTTTAATGAAACCTTTCAGAATTACAATTTATGACAAATACATATTTTCGCAGGTATTCTGGGCAACGTTTGCGGCGATTTTACTGTTTACGGTTGTCTGGATAGCGCCTGAAATGCTTTTGAGTACAATCAAGAAAACTCTAACAGGCGTTTATACGGCAAAAACCGCAGTGCTTGTTCTTTTTTACGAACTTCCGAAAATTTTAGGAAAAGCTTTTCCGGTAGGTCTGCTTCTCGGAACCCTTTTCACGTTTGACAAACTCAGCAAAGACAGCGAACTTACCATATTCAGAGCAGTCGGAATGTCATTTTTCAGAATTCTTGCACCTGTTCTGGTTTTGAGTTTTATGGTTACGGCAATTTGTTTTGTCACATACGACAAACTTATACCGCTTTCATGCCAGAAACTGATGGATATTAAAGGCATTAAACCGGTTACGCAGTACATTTATACACAGAAAGACGAAGGCGGGCATCCGTCAATGGCTGTTGTAGTGTCACGATTTTCAATGGGCAATATGTCCAATATAATTGTGCTTGATTTTTCAAAAAAACAATATGATGATGTGCACCAGCTTTCGGAAATTTACGTTGCCAAAACTGGAAAATGTCTTGATGACAGGTGGGATTTAAGAAACATAACGGAATATAAGGTTAATTCAGACGGCATTTTCCAGAGTATAAAAAAAATAAATAAAATGGATATTCTAAAAGGTGAATCCGCCCAAAATGCCCACACACTTATGACATACAGTACAAAACGCGACAGAGATATTACAAATCACGATTTAAAAAATTACATTTCCCTTCTTAAAAAAGAAGGTTTGACTGAAGAATACAGATTTATGCTGAACAAATATCTTCAAAGATTTTTCCACCCGTTTGTGTGTGTGCTGCTTGCAATTATGGGGACATTGCTAGGGTTCAGCAAACCGAGAGAACAAAGATTAGTCGGCTTCACTATTGCAATCGGATGTATATTTTTATACTATATAACCCTGCCGTTTTTTGATCTTCTGGCAGAAAAAGGAGTTTTACATCCGCTTATTACGGCACTTTTCCCGCCACTCGCTTTCTTTGGCGGCATTGTAGGATTTTATAAATCAAAGGACTTATAATTTATGAAAAAATTTTTACTTGTATTTTTGTTATTAATAACCGGAAATTTCTGTTTTGCGGCACAGCCTGTGAAAGTTGATTTTAATGACGGGATTTACCACATTACGGTTAAGGGCAATGAAGTCAAAAAAAAGATAAAATTTCTCTCAAGCGAAAGCCTTATCACAAACAGTGAAGCCCACAAAGCTAACCCTGATGCAATACTTACTATAAATGCCGGATTTTTTGATCCTGACAACGGCAAGTCTACGTCATATATTGTAACAGATGGCATAACCTCGGAAGATCCGCATTTTAACGAAAATTTACTCAATAATCCGACTCTCAGACAAAACTTAAGCAAAATTCTTAACCGTACAGAATTCAGAATTTTAGAATGCACATCAGAAAAAGATTTAAAATATGCAATTGTTCCGCACAATAGTTCAGCAGACTTTGATTGTTTTATAAAAACTTCCGCACAGGGCGGCCCTCTTATACTGCCGGAGCTAAGACTTGAAGAAGAGTTTTTCGTTGTAAAAAAAGACGGCGAAGTTATAAGAGAATCCGCTTCAGTTTTGCACAAAACTGCCCGCACAATAATCGGACTTAAAGATGATGAACTTCACATTCTTATTATTACTGACAAGCACCCGATGGATTTGTATGAAGTTCAGAAATACTGTAAAGATTTAGGGCTTACACGCGCTATGGCTTTCGACGGAGGAAGTTCAACGTCATTTAATTACAAAGATAAAATTGAAGTTATTTCAACCGAAGAAAATTCAACCGGCAGAAGCATTAAATCCTTTATGCAGATTTACAAATAGTTTTGCTATTATTATTTGATAACGGCTTTGTTTATTTCAGCGGTAAGTTCATCCAGCGTTGCACCCAGAAGTTTGACAACACTGAAATCGCCGCCGGTTTCGTCAATTGCTTTAAGATATTTAATCATTGAATCTGCTTCTTCCCGCGTAATCCCGTGAGCCATATCATATTCAAATGCCGCATATCTGATATCGGTAATTTTCGGACTGTACTGAAAACCAAGAATGTATCTGTTTGGCGAAGGCGAGCCTGTATCAAGCCAATCCTGACGATTTTTAACTCTTGTATTTTCATCACATTTAAGTCCTGATTTTGTAAGCATTTTGCGGATATTTATTATATTATCGGCATGCTGATTGTATTCAGAATCGTTTTGATCAAGTTTAAATTTCGAATAAGCAAGTCTTGTTCCGAATTCTCTGTCCGGCTCATAAGCAACAAGATTGCTTAATATTGTATCTTTAAACTGCGGATTGTTTTTAGCAAAATTAATTGATTCTTCCGCGATTTTCAGGTTATTTTCTCCGGCAAATTTGCCCGGAATAAACAGTATTGAATTTTTAACCTGTTCCGCACCTATACTTTTAATAAAATCAAGATACTCTCTGAAGGCCTCAAGTTGTTTTTCTGCCGGCAGATTCGCAATATGCGCTGCACTGTTTGTAAAGAAGGCGGCTCGTTGTCCTGAATTTATAGATTTACCCTCTTTAAGCGGCGAGAAAATATATGATTTAATTTCTTCCGGAAATTCCTGACATTTACGCGTATAATCAATAAATTCACCGGAAAGAGCATCCACAACTGATGGTTTAAACGCCGGATTGGCATTTGCAAAATCTGCGGCTTCCTTTCTGATTTTTTCAAGATTATTTTGCGAGAAGTATTTCAAATCAAATAATTTTGCACCCTGCACCCTGTCAGCATCAAGTTCTTTTACAAATCCGAGATAATTTTTGAAAGCTTCAACCTGTTTATCATCCGGCTGGTCTGCAATACGCCTCATGCTGCTCTTGAAGAAATCATTACGTAATCTTGTATCTGCAGCTTCCGCGGAATCTGCCGGCGGGAAAACGACTTCTTTAATCTCTTTTGACCAGACTCCGGCGTCTTTTGTATAATCTGTATATTCCTCGGCCAGATTTCTGACCAGAATTTGTTTAAACTCAGGATTTTCATTTCCAAAACGCACGGTTTCTTCTTTAATTCCCGCTGCAATCTCCGGTTTAAAACCATTCACCGAAACGATTTTAATATCTTTTACTCTATCAGCTCCTACTGATTTTATAACATTCAAATAGTTTTTAAACTCTTCAATCTGGCGTTCTACAGGCATACTTAGAATCGTATTCAGGCTGTTGCGGCAGAACGCACTTCCGTATCCGCTGACAGAAGCGCTGTCTTTATCCGGCAGCGGGAAAATCGCCTCCCGCAGTTCTCTGGTATATGCCCCGCAATCTTTTGTATAATCAAGATAATCATCTTTAATGCTGTCAATAATCGACGGTCTGAATTCCGGATTTTCTTTCAGAAATTTGAAAGCCTCATCTTTTATTTTTATCATATTTTCGCCGGAGAATTTATTTAACTCAAAAATTTTCACGCCATTTACCCTGTCCGCGCCTATTTCCTTCAAAACTCCAAGGTAATTTTTGAATTCGTCAAGCTGTTTATCATACGGGGTTTCCAGAATTTTATTTAAACTGTTCTGACAGAATTCCTGACCGCTGTTACGGTTAAAATCTATTCTTTGAGCCGGCAGCGGGAAAATTGCCTCCCGAATTTCTTTTGTATATTCCCCGCAATCTTTTGTATAATCAAGGTAATCGTCCTTGATTCCGTTAAAAATCACCGGCTTAAATTCAGGACTTTCTTTTACAATACCGAAAGACAAATCCTTTATTTGCGGAACAATTTCACGAGAAAATTTGTTTAAGCTGAATATGCTTGAATTTTGTATCCGCTCTGCACCGAGAGATTTTATAAAATCAAGATAATTCTTAAATGATTCAACCTGCTTTTCCAGCGGCAAAAATAAAAGCTGATTTTCAGTATTGTTAAAGAAATTAGTTTTTAAATTGAGCAGTGCATAATCTGAATCCGGAAGCGGAAATATTATATCTCTCAATTCAGCATCAAGTTTCTGCCCGCCTTTAATGTAGTTAAAATAATTGTCGGCATATTTTATTTTATCTTCTTTGAACAATGGTTTAAACTGCGGGTTTTCTTCAGTAAAATCTATTATCCGCAGCATGAAACGATCTAAATTATCAAGTTTCAGTTTTTCTGAGATAGGCGTTGTTTTTACTTCATTAGGGTCGAGAGTTTTAATAAAGTTTAAAAATTCCGGCAAGGCTTGATATTGACGGTAATAAGACATATTTCCTATTCTGTCTTTCACACTCAGCCAGAAAGACTCTTTCTCTGTTGGCGTTTTGCATTTGTTATATTTGGAATAGTCAATTAATGGCGCCGGAATTAAATGATCTATAGAGTTGCGTTTCAGTCTTTCGGAACGTTCACCTTCAACGGGCACTTCCTGTTTAGTAAATTTTGCCGGAATTTGTTTGACCGGATTTCTTTTTGCCCAGAGCTCCTCAAAGGTTTCTTTAATTTCGTTTTCGACCGGTTTTGTAACTGAAGTTTTCTGCTCTTTTGGTTTCCTTCTAAATACGCCGTGTTTCGCCGCGTAAGCAGCCGCAAGGATTACTGCAGAAACTGCCGCCGCCCCTTTCAAAAATTCCGTGGCCTGTTTTTCGGAACGTTTTCTCTCTTCCAGAAGTTTTTTATTTGCATCAAAATTGTTTTCGCCAAACGGCGTTACTCCCGGTCTTGTTACATTAAAAGTATTTATTTTTGATACGTCCATGGTTCCCTTTTTAGCCGTTATTATAAAATCCCTAAAAAATTTTTTTTGCTAAAAAGTTTGCAAAAGTTTACAACTTTTTTAATTTAAGAGATTCTCCGACAAAAACCGGAGAATCTCTTATTTAAGAATTTAAAGACAACTATCCGGCTTAATTATTTAACAAAAAAGCTTGCGCTGACGTTAGCGTATATTTTTATAGCACCTGCCTGAACCGGAACTGATTCTCCGTAAGATGTTCCTGCTTCAGCAGAGTCGGCAGCTTTTGCACTAAGCATCATATTTCTGTAAGTTACTCTTGAAGATGCGTTCGGGCTGCAGCTTCCGCTGATGTTTTTAACTCCGGTAATCGAAGAGCCTGCGGCTTTTACAATAGCATCAGCCTGAGAACGTGCTCTTTGTGTTGCGGTTGCAAGGATTGAATCGCATTCTTTTTCGTAATTTGAAAGAGTAAAACTCAGGTTGCTTACGTCTGTTGCACCGAGTGAAATAGCTTTGTCAATCATATCGCCGGCTTTGTCGATTGATTTTGTGTGAACGATTACAGTATTTGAAACTTCGTATCTATCAAGGTTTTTCTTCCCGTTTGATGAATACGTATAAACCGGATTTGCGCTAAAGTTTGACGTTTTTACGTAGTCGCCGTTTTCAGGATTAATCATCTCTTTCAAGGCTGTGTAAACTTTGCCTGAAATATCTTTGTTTTCGACGGTTGCATCCTGCATTGATTTTTTGTCGGAAGTTACGACGGAAATTGAGATTTCCGCAAGATCCGGAGTGAGTTCTTTGTTAGCGGAAGCGTTGATTGAAACATAACCGCGTTCCTGTGTTTCTGTCACTGTCACTGCCGCATTTGAAGAGTTTACGGCAATTCCTGCCGCAAGCGCAGCCATTGCTGCTGCTACTAAAAATCTTTTCATAAGTTCTCCTTTTTATTCTCGTCCGATAAAGCCTGTGAGCCTGCAGAGGCTTCAGACTTTTCTTTATTTTGAAATTTTTCCGAATTTAAAATTATTGAATTTATACGCGATGCCTGCGAACGTGTTTTTATTTTCATCATCAAATCCTGAAGTTCTTCTTCGTTCAGCTGGGCAGGACGTTTAAGCTGCACAAAAGATATTCCGCCGCCGGAAAGATAGATTGCAAAAGCAATAATTCCCCACAACAGAATTCCCTGATAGATATTTATTTCAGGTAATCCAAAATTAGCAGAGAGAAAATGATTCCATGCGCACATCCCGACAAATCCAGGAAATACAACAAATCCTGCTGTCAGGCATACTGCCGCAAAAGCTATGAATAACAATCCTCTTAACCCTGAAATTTGTATTATTTTTGCATTTCTCCGCATTTATTATCCCTCCTTTTCAAAAGGTACGGAATTAGTTTTTATCATTTCAAGAAATTCTTCCTCTGTCAATATTATAACACCTAAATTTTTAGCCTTGTCGAATTTTGACCCCGGATTTTCGCCTGCAATTACAAAAGAGGTGTTTTTTGAAACAGATGAAGAAGGTTTGCCGCCCAGAGATTTTATCACAGCCTGCGCCTCATCGCGTGTCATATTCTGAAGAGTTCCGGTAAGCACCACTGTTTTACCTTTCAAAATATCACTCACCTGCTCGACTTCCTGAACCGGATTTATACCTAAGGCTTTAAATTCATCCAGACATTTAAGATTTCTTTCATTGTTAAAATATTCTCTTATTTCTATTGCAATTTTTGAGCCGACATTCGGTATGGCTGTCAAATCAACAGAATTCACGTGATAAAGCCTATCAAGTGTTTTAAATTCATTTGCAATAATTTCAGCGGTTTCTTTTCCGACATGCTTTATATTGAGAGCAGTCAAAAATCTGCTCAACGGACGGTTTTTGCTCTCTTGAATAGACCCGTACATGTTGCTTGCGGATTTTTCTTTTACGTTGTCGAGTTTAAAGAAATCTTCTTTTGTAAGTTTATATAAATCTATCGGATTTCTGACGAGTTTTTTGTTGTAAAGCTGCTCGATAATTCCGGGGCCGATGTTGTCTATATCCATAGCATCGCCTGAAACCCAGAATTCAAGTTTGGCTTTCAAAAGCGCGGGGCAATTCGGATTTGAACAGTATAAATTCACTTCTTCAGGGCGTGTCACAAGTTCTGACCCGCATACGGGGCAGGTTTGAGGTGCATCGTAGGGCGGAAGTTCAAAATGTTTTTCGCTTTCCTCTACCCTTATAACTTTCGGAATAATCTCTGCGGCTTTTTTAATCACAACCCTGTCGCCTATCCTTGCATCAAGCCGTTTAATTTCGTCAAAATTATGCAGACTTGCTCTTGCAACGGTGCTTCCTGCAAGGTTTACGGGTGTCAAAATCGCCACAGGCGTGACGGCGCCTGTTTTCCCGATGTTAAGTTCTATATCAAGAAGATCTGTAGTCGCCTCTTCCGGCGGAAACTTGAACGCCGTTGCCCATTTTGGCGCACGTGCCGTAAAGCCCAGCTCTTCCTGATAAGAAAGCTTGTTCACTTTTATTACAACACCGTCGGTTGCATAATTCAGGTCAGACCTTTTATTTTCCCATTCTTTGCAGTATTCAACAGCCTCTGATATGTCACGGCACAACCTTATGTTCGGATTGATTTTGAACCCGAGTTCTTTAAGCCGCATCATGCTGTCATAATGCGTTTCGGGCGGGTTTTTAAGGTTTTCAAAACTTGAATTGTAGACAAAAATTGACAGATCTCTTTTTGCGGTAATTGTGCTGTCAAGCTGCCTGATAGAACCAGAGGCGGCATTTCTGGGGTTTGCAAAAGGTTTTTCGCCTTTTGAAATATTTTCTTCGTTAAGTTTTTCAAATGAAGTTTTCGGCATATAAATTTCACCTCTGACTTCGACGTTTACATCTTCAAAAAGTTTCAGCGGAATAGCTTTTACGGTCTTAAGATTGGTGGTTATGTTTTCCCCCGTAACTCCGTCGCCGCGTGTGACTCCGGTTGTGAAAATCCCGTTTTCATAAGTGAGCGCGATTGCAAGCCCGTCAATTTTTAATTCACAGACAAGCTCAACTTTTTCGTTAAAATTCTGGCAGATTTTTTCGTACCATGCTGTCAAATCTTCGTAATTGTAAGTGTTATCAAGACTGTAAAGACGGTATTTATGTTTGTACGGCAAAAACTTCTCGCTGATTGAACCAACCCTTTGCGTCGGACTGTCAGGGGTGCGGAGTTCGGGGTGTTCTTCCTCGAGTTTTTTCAATTCCGCAAACATTTGGTCGTACTCGTAGTCGCTGATAGACGGGTTGTCCTCTACATAATATTTGTAATTGTGCTTGTTAATTTCGTCTTTTAAAAAATTAATCCTGTCTATCATAGTATTTGCCCCCGTTATGTGAACCAAAATTTTATTAAAAAATCATCAGCAATTCGCGGATAACCTTTGTTGCAACGGCAGTAGAAACCCCTGACGCGTCGTAATCCGGCGCAAGTTCAACAACATCCGCACCTATTATGTCAAAGTTTTGAAGATACTTAAACCAATCAAGCAGCTGATTAAATTCCAGACCGCCCGACTCCGGCGTTCCTGTTCCTGACATTACGGAAGGATCAAGAACATCAAGGTCAACCGTTACGAAAATCTTTTTGTCCTTCAGCGCATCAAGGTCAACAAATTTGTGCGCAAGGGTGTTGTGGGTTTTCATAAAATCAAATTCTTCTTTCATGCCTGACCTTATTCCAATCTGGCGGAGATTTTGCGGCCCGACGATTTTTGAGCAGTGGCGGATTACGGCAGAATGCGACATTTCTTCACCCAGATATTCTTCCCTCAAATCAGTGTGCGCATCAAAATGCACTATTGCAAGATTTTTATGAAATTTAGCAGCCGCCTTAATTTCCGGCAGAGTCACCAGATGCTCCCCGCCGATTCCGAAAACCTTTTTGCCGTCACGGTAAATCTCCGTAATATTTTTTTCTATAATATCAAGGGATTTGTAAGTATTGCCCAGAGGCAGCTCTAAATCCCCGGCATCGTGAAAGTTTACATCTTCAAGGGTTTTGTCAAAATACGGCGAATATTCTTCCAGCCCCCAGCTTGCAAGCCTTATCTGCTCAGGCGCAAACCGTGACCCCGGTCTGTAAGAAACGGTTCCGTCAAAAGGAAGCCCCAGCATAATTATGTCTGATTTTTCGTAATCAGGGTTCTGTCCCATCCAGTTTCTGTCTAAAAAAGGTCCACTCAACATATTTTTTCTCCTGTGTTCTTTTTTATTTTACTACAAACATAAATTTCGTTATCTGTATTCCAGCGCATTATTGCTCTGTCTGTAATTATTATTCACTCCGCTATCGCTACATTTTATTTTTTATTATTCATGTTATTCTGAGGACGCCGGACCGAAGAATCTGCTTGCGTTTTCAGGAGATCCTTCGCCCTCTCACAAAACGATACTTAATCGTTTTGTTCGGCAGAGTGGCTCAGGATGACACCAAATCCATTTACCCTTTCAACCCTCATCACCCTTCACTTTTCACTCTTCACGCCTCACTTTATCGTTTGCCTTAGCACCTTAGTATCTTTCCCGAAACAAACTTTTCAACCTTTCAACCCTTCACCCATTCAACCCCCTTCACTCTTCACTTTTTACCCCTCACCCGAATTTGTAAGTTCGCATTTGCTCACTAACAAATTCTTCCCTCTCCCGCAAGGGGCGAGGGGATTATTTTACGTAACGAACTTTTCATACATTCAACTTTTCAACCCTCTTCACTCTTCACTCTTCACCCTTCACTCTTCACCCTTCACCCTTCACCCTTCACTCTTCACGCCTCACACCTCACTCTGATAAGAACTTATCGCCTTATCGCCTTGCAGTCTTATCGCCTTTATCCAGAAACCTCCTAGTGCCTTAGTGCCCTAGCGCCTTAGTATCTTTTTCCAAAACAAACCATTCACCCGTTCAACTTTTCAACCTTTCAACTCTCTTCACCCTTCACGCTTCACACCTCACTCTGATAAGAACTTATCGCCTTATCGCCTTGCAGTCTTATCGCCTTTATCCAGAAACCTCTTAGTGCCTTAGTGCCCTAGCGCCTTAGTATCTTTTTCCGAAACAAACCCTTCACCCGTTCAACCATTCACCCATTCAACCCCCTTCACTCCTCACCCTTCACGCCTCACTTTTGTAACATTTGTAAAAAAAAATTAAATTCTGGCAATTTTTATAACATAAAAAACTTTATATATATGTAAAGTAGTGTGTTAAAAGGTTAAATATCGTGTTCAGTCCGGTAGCATCAACAATATTTGCATATAGAAACGCCGAAAAGACCAAGAACGGCGACGTCGGAAGAAGCGTCGTTACTGTCGGTCAATGCACCGGCGTTATTCAGGAAATTTCAAAGTATGACAATATTTTTTCGGCATCAGCAAGAAGCGCTCTGAAGGCATTAGAAAGTTTCGCGTCGGAAAACAAACTTGCAGGATACGCCGGAAAAGCATTGAAATTTACTGCTGACAACGTAAATCCTCTTATCTGCGCATCAGGCGCATTAAAAGTCGCAATGTCAGATGATAAAGTTCATGCCGGCATCACGGAAACTGCAGCACTTTCAGGAATGTTTCTGGGCGAAGCTTTGATGAAAATGCACTTTAACGATGTGTTCTCGGAATCAGCTTTCAAAAATGCAGCACAAAAGGTTCAGAAAAAATCCGCACTGAAATGGATTGCAGAAACAGTTCTTAATTCAAAACATACAGGCAAAGCTGCTTCTATTTTAAAAGGGATATTATTTGTTTGCGGTTCAATGGGTTCTTACGCAGCCGCTCAGGAAGTCGGAAAGTTCTATGCCGACGATATTATGAAAAAACTCGGGATTGAGCGGAAAGTTAAGCCGGAAGAAGAAAAAACTGAAAACGACACTGCCAAATCAGCACGGAAAGAAGGAATTGAGGAAAATCAATCAAAAGATTTAGACCAAAAAGCCTGAGATATGGTATAATATAAAATATGAAGAGGGCAATATTTTTATCGGCAATAGTTTTTATGCTGTCAATCTGCGCAACCCCCTGTTATGCAATCAAAATCGGATTGCAGACAGATGTTGACAGTATCGGCATAGGGGCTTCTGCAGAAACTGCACTCATTGACGCCAACACGAACAAAACAGTCCTTACCTTTGAGGCAATGAAAGGATATGAAATTATCCCTTACAAAAACACAATGGCAATTGCCCTGAACGGGAAATTCTATCAGATATATTCGGATTATGTTGTTCTGAAAGCACCTAAGGGCGGCTTTGTCAGCGTGAAAAACAAATGGTACCGCGGGATTTTGATTGTTCAAAACAAGAATAAAAAGCTTACTGTCATAAACGATTTAGACATAGAAGATTATTTAAAAGGTGTGGTTCCGTCAGAAATGCCGTCAGGATGGGAACTTGAGGCTCTAAAAGCACAGGCAATTGCCGCAAGAAGTTATGCTCTAGCAAATCTCGGCAAACGTGCTTCTTCAGGATTTGACCTTAAGGACACCCCTGAAGATCAGGCATACGGCGGAGCATCTGCCGAAACTGCAAAAACAAACGAGGCAGTCGAAAGCACCTCCGGACTTGTTCTTACATACAACATGAAGGTTGTTCCTGCATACTATTCGGCTTCCGCCGGCGGTCAGACAATTAATGCTTCCGCCGCATGGGGGAATGACCTGCCGTTTATCCGCTCTGTTCCGTCTTTTGATGACAACGTTAAAAAGAAAGGGCACGGGGTCGGCATGTCCCAGCACGGCGCAAACAACCTTGCAAAAGAAGGCTACAATGCCTATCAAATCTTAAGTTACTTCTTCCAGAATATCAAATTTGCCAGAGTCAGCGAAAGCTCCATAAATTAGCTTTACCCGTGATATAACAGCCTTTTTGGCACCCATAACTTGCCAGAATCCGCTATATATTTATAAATAAACTAAAAAAATCCGCCGAACCCCTTGTCAAAAACAAATAAAGTGATATAATAAATATGTCGAATACAAAATGCATGCGGAAGAGAGAATAATGGTTTCTGTTAAACCGTAGGCTAAAAAGGTAAGAAGGAGGTTCATAATGAACAAAGAAGAATTGGTAAAAGAAGTATCTAAAAAAGCAAAAGTTTCTCAAAAAGCAACAGGCGACGTAATTGCAGCAACATTAGAAACAATTCAGAAAACAGTTTCTAAAGGCAAAAAAGTTACTTTAGTCGGCTTTGGAACTTTTGAACCCAGAAAAAGAGCTGCAAGAACAGGCAGAAACCCGCAGACAGGAGCTACTTTGAAAATTGCTGCGAAAACAGTTCCGGCATTCACTGCAGGTAAAAAATTCAAAGAACTTTTTAAGTAATCAAATTTTAACAAATATTAAAGGCGGACATTATTTAATGTTCGCCTTTTTTGTATAAAAGTTACAAAATTATGCCGGTTTTGCCGTAGTGTTACAGTTGAATTGTTCTGAAAATTGTGTAATACCTGTAGTTGCCCCAGTAAATAACAAGGGACAGATAATTATGATCAAGATCAGTGGCTTCAAGAAAAGTCTGTGGAGTCGGTTTTCTTTTTGCGCTCGGGAAAATTCTGCCGATAGTATCAAGAGCTTTAATATGAAGATTTTGAGTTATGGTCAATTTTTTCTGCGGAATATTGTCCTCGTAAAAAGTTACCGGAACAATATCCCGTTCGTAAACAGGAACAATATATCTTACTTTTCCGCTGTCTTTAAAAAGAATATACCATTTACCTTCGTGTTCTCTCGGTGTGAGCACGTAATATCCCGGCTCGATTGCAATAGTTTTGAAGTAAATCGGGCTTGAAAGTCTGAAAAGCGGGTACGGCGACCATGTGGAAGTGTGGGTATCGTAATATTCACCGGGGTCAACGTCATGGATATACCTGTGCGTCGGAACCTCCAGTGTACGGTAAATTTCTTCGTAGTCAATATCTTTGGCTCCTGCGGCAAGTCCTGTAAAAATTATCAGAAAAGAAATAATTAATTTTTTCATAGAAATATTTTAATGTTTTTCAGATTAAAATCAATCATTTGTATAGACGGGAAATGAATAAATTAATAACGGAACGTAACAACTTATTGCCTTGTTATTCTATTGCCTTTTTAAACTTAACGAACTTAACGTCTTTACGTATTTTATCCGGAAACCTCTTAGCACCTTAGTGCCTTAGCGCCCTAGTATCTTTTCCAGAAACAAACCTTTCACCCGTTCAACTTTTCAACCCTTCAACCCTCTTCACGCTTTACTTTCGCCCCATTTTGTCCGTCATGTCATTCTGAGGGAGCCTTGCGACCGAAGAATCTGATGGCGTTTTCAGGAGATCCTTCGCCCTCTCACAAAACGATACTTAATCGTTTTGTTCGGCAGAGTGGCTCAGGATGACA
>CALUPM010000032.1 GCA_944322665.1 Candidatus Gastranaerophilales bacterium
CGAAGTCCACTCTTACACTCTGGAACGGTGCCTGCAATGGCGCTTTTACAGAGTATTCGGACAATCGCAAAAATCCATTCCGGTTCCGCTTGGAACGGTCAATGCAAAAGACAACCAAAAGGCACCGGCAGAACACAGCAAGCGGCTGCGAAGGATAAAGCAATAATCCGAAGACAATCAAATAACTTATACTCTCGAACGGTGCCTGCAGCGGTGCTTTTTACAGGGTATTCGGACAATCGCAAAAATCCAAACAGGGCGCCGGTAAAGACCCGCTACGGAGCTTAGCGCAAGCGGCTCTAAGGATCTAAAATAAGCCAAACAAAACTAAAACGTCATACACATTTACAGGAGAACTAAACTTTAAAAAATATATAATCGCAAAAATTCTATAAACACCTTATTTTTGCGATTTTTTTTATATCTTTATTTCAATTTCATTTCCTTTTTTCCCTTAATTTAAACGGCTTTTAGTCGTTTTTTTTTTGCTTGCGAAGGGAAAATTTTACATTAATAACAAAAAAAATTTATTAACATTTTGTCATAGCTTTGACATGCCGCAAATCTTATTGTCTAATAGAATTAAGACTTTATGCGGGTAGGATTATGTACATAAAACAGCTTGAAATAGACAACTTTAAATCATTTGCCAACAAATCGGAAATACCGCTTCTGGAAGGCTTTACAACAATTTCAGGGCCGAACGGATCAGGGAAAAGCAATATAATCGACAGTATTTTATTTGCTCTGGGGCTTGCAAACGCAAGTGAACTAAGGGCAGAAAACCTTTCACATTTTATTTCTACTTACACAAAAAGGAATGAAGCGCTTGTAAAGGTAACTTTCGGCGGCATGCAGGACGGCAGGGATTTAAGTATAGCAAGAAAAATCAGGAAGTCTTCTCAAGGGTATGCAAGCACGTATTACATAAATGATGCTGTAACTACTTTGACAAACGTCCACGCAGAACTTGAAAAATACAATGTTACCCCGAACAGCTACAACGTAATGATGCAGGGCGATGTAATGGGGATTACGAATTGTTCGCCCAAAAACAGACGTAAAATTATTGACGAAATCGCAGGTGTTGCAGACTTTGACAGAAGAATAGAACAGGCAACAAACGAACTTACGACGGTCGAACAGCGGGTAGAAAGGTCGCAGGTTATCCTGAACGAAGTTGACATACGACTTGAACAGTTGAAAGAAGAACGCGAAGTTGCGCTGAAATATCAGAAATTAAGAGAAGAAAAATCCAGACTTGAGGGACAGATAAATAAGGTGAGATTTTTCGACCTTAAACGCAACCTTGAACAGGCTCATTTAAACATCCTCGAATTCACAAAAAAGAAAAAGGAAGAAGAAGTTAAAAGCAAGGATCTGGATGAGCGGCTTAACCTTATCAAAGAAAAATTCCGTGAAGTTTCGGAAGTCATCAAAGAAAAAGGGGAAGCACATCAGATTGAACTGAAAAAACAACTGGAAGAACTTAAAGGTGAAACCGACCGCAAAAACAATGCCTCAATTTATGCAGACAAGCAGATTATGGACGGTTTAAGAAGGATTGAAAACGCCAGAAACGGAATTGAATCACACAAACAAAAAATAGAAGATTTCAAACTTAAAATTAAGCTAAAAGAGGACGAAATCAAGATTATTGAAGACAATATAGCGGAAAAGAATGCCGAATTAAAGAAAATCCGCGAGGATATGACGGGCTTAAACGCCTCTGCTGATCAGCATATCGAAAAACGCAACAATTTAAGAAAAAAATACGAAGATTTGCAGGACAAGGATAACGACCTTATCAAGAAGAAACTTCCGCTTGAAAATGAATTAAAAAACCTTCAAACAGAACTTGAAAAAGCAAAAGCTTCAATCGCTGAATTAGAAAAATTAAAAGCAAATTTCACAACGGACTACGACCTTAAAAAAACGCTTGTTGAACAGCTTGAAAAAGAAATGAATGATTTCAAGATTATTCAGCAGAATATTCTTCACGATTTAGACACAACCAAAAACGAAATTGATGATGTGAACCACGATATCCAGATGGCGGCAAGAAAAATTTCGGTTATGGAAACTAAAAAACAGGTTGTCCAGTCAAGCTTTAACAGCGCGATTGACACTGTTATGAACGCACATCTGCAGGGAGTTCATGCTCCGCTTGTAAAACTGGGAACAGTAGATAAAGAATATTCTACGGCGATGGAAGTTGCCTTTGGCGGCAGAATGACGCATATTGTTGTTGATGATGAACATGTCGCGTCTGTTGCAATTGAGCTTTTAAAATCGTCAGGCGCCGGCAGGGCAACGTTTATTCCGCTTAATAAGATTGTAAAAGCGCCTTCCAGATTGAATTTACCAAAAGATAAAGGGGTAATTGATTTTGCGATTAACCTTGTGGATTTTGACGACAAATACATAAATGCTTTCTACTATGCAGTCGGGGAAACCCTTGTTGTAGAAGATATGGAATGCGCCAAAAAACTTATCGGAAAATACAGAATGGTCACACTTCAGGGTGAAATTTTTGAAAAATCCGGTTCAATGACGGGCGGCTCGCAAAGAAGGACCGGCTTAAGCTTCAGCCAGAATGACGACGACGAACTTGAAAAGCTGAAAATAAACCTTAAAGATCTTGAAACAAAGGCCTCAGGGCTTATCAAAAAACGCGACGAACTTGAAAATAAACGCGAGGACATCCGCCAGAAATATTCAGACTCTATGAATGAGTCAGCAAGAGCCAAAATGGAACTTGCAAATATGACCAAAAATTACGAAAACAGCGAAAATCTTCTTGCCGAACGCACAAAATTCGTAACAGAATCAGAGCCTAAGATAGACGAGCTTAACAAAACCCTTGACAAACTTGAAGAACAAACCGTTCAGGTTTACGATGAAATGGCATCCGTTCAATCTGAAATCGAAGAAGTTGAAAAGTTGATTGACGAACAGGATTTGAAGGATTTGAAAGAAAAAACAGAAGGTGTCGAAGCCGAAATAAAGCGACTTCAGGACAAACTCCGCGACGCAAACGCCGAAAAAAACGACTTCAACCGTGACATTGCTTTTCAGGAAAACATGATTTTGACAAACAACGAAGATATCGAGCGTTCGGAAGCAAACAACAAAAAGCTTGAAGCCGACAAAGAACGTTTCAAATCCGAAATTGAAGAATTAAACAAAAAATCAGAAGCACTTGAAGATCAGATTAAGGAAATTGAAGAAAAGCTCGGCAAGCTTCTGGAAGAACGAGACGCAATTCAGGCGGATTTGAACGAAATTGAAAAGCAGAAAAACGCAAGCGGCTACGAGATTGAAAAAATCGCCGAGCAGATAGAATCCTTTAAAGCCCGCCGCAGAGAACTTGAACCGCAGCTTGAAACAGCAAGAACGGATTTGATAAATGCCGGAATGGAGCCTGAAAAACTTGAGCCGGTTGAAATTTCGATTGAAGAAATAACGTCGCAAATTCAGCGTCTGGAAAAGAAAATGCAGGATTTAGGCGACGTCAATATGAGAGCAATCGCGGCTTATGAAGAGGTTCAAGCCCGCCAGAACGAGCTGAAAACGCAGATTGAAACCCTTTCAAAGGAACGCAAGGAAATCTTAGACAGAATGAGCGGTTACGAGCAATCCAAAAAAGAAGCTTTTATGAAAACCTATACAAATATAAACGAAAACTTTAAACAGGTTTTCCACCAGCTATCTGAAGGTGAAGGCGAATTGAAGCTTGAAAACCCCGATGATCCTCTCTCCGGCGGTCTGACAATTGAGGCGCAGCCCAGAGATAAAAAACTTCAGAGGCTTGAAAGTATGTCAGGCGGAGAAAAATCTCTGACAGCACTTGCCTTTGTATTTGCAATTCAGAGATACATGCCATCTCCTTTTTACGCGTTTGACGAAGTTGATGCAAGTCTGGACACAATGAATGTTGAGCGTATCGCCCAGATGGTGCAGAATCAGTCAAAAAATACGCAATTTATAGTAGTTAGTCACCGCAAACCTATGATAGAATCAGCAAATAGGACGATAGGTGTAACACAGAAAGAAAAGGGCATAACCCGCGTAACAGGGGTGAAACTTAGAGATTAATTATGAGTACAGAGACAGCAATATTAAACTATAGCAATCCTGCAATTCCCGAAAATGCCAACGTTGATAACGAAGGAATAGGAATACTTGTATCTCTTGCCAAAGCAGGCAAAATTGACCCATGGAACATTGATATCGTAGATGTTACGGACAAATACCTCGCCCACATGTGCGAAATGAAATCTCAGGATTTGAGGCTTACCGGCAGAACTTTTCTGTTTGCTTCCGTGCTTTTAAAATTAAAATCAAATGTTCTTGAAGGGATTGATATCACTCAATTTGAAGATACTCCGCAGGACAATATAGAATACGATGACGACGGATTTATAGTTGATTACGGTGAAGAAGAGTACGTTCCTACAAACAACGTCGTATCAATTGATGATGTTCTTCAAAGGCGTACAAGCGTCAGACTCAACAGAAACCGGGTTGTTACATTGCACGACTTAATCAGACAGCTGGAATTCTACGAAAAGTTAGAAAAAAAACAGTCTTTACAGAGCGCGCACGAAAGAGCAAAACGCCGTGTACAATCATATTCAAGATTCACGGCTGACGATATTATAAATCTTGCGCACGAGGAATACATTGAGGACTGTGTTATAAGGCTGAAGGAAAACCTTTCCCAGATTTTTGAAAAAGAAGATAAAATAGAACTTAACGAACTTACGCTTCTCGGGATGGATAAAATCAGCGCGTATATTGCACTTTTGTTTTTGACCGCAGAAACGGATTATGAACTTGTTCAGGACGAATTTTATTCGGATTTGTATGTTGTAAGAGGTGAAGATAATGGAAAATCTGAAAGCCAGAATTGAAGCCGTACTGTTTACAACAGCAAAGGCGCTCACTACAAACGAAATAGCGGAAATTCTTGAGGTTGAAAATGAACAGATAGAAGAAGCTATTCTGGATTTGATAATGGATTACGCCTCACGCGACGGGGCACTTGAAATTGATGATGAAAACGGTTATATTCTTCAGGTAAAAGAAGAACACATGGATATTGTGGAAAAGCTTTGTCCTGTTGATTTAAGACCGGCAGTGATGCG
Organism: Candidatus Gastranaerophilales bacterium; assembly: GCA_944322665.1. GTDB lineage: Bacteria > Cyanobacteriota > Vampirovibrionia > Gastranaerophilales > Gastranaerophilaceae > Scatenecus. The sequence continues at coordinate 5,151 of CALUPM010000032.1, forward strand.
CACGCTGGCGGTCATTGCACTAAAAGAGCCGATACGTCAGACCGATTTAAAAGAACTAAGAGGTTCTACGGCCTATGAACATGTAGCAGAACTTATTGAAAAAGGCCTTATAAGCCGCACACGCGACAAAAACGGCAGAAGCTACAACCTTAAAACTACACCGAAATTCGCAGAATATTTTAAACTCAAAGGGGATACCAGAGCACTTGAAAAGCTGCTCGAGCAGGGAAAATTAGATGAAAAAACAGATTCTTAATAAAGTTATCTTAGTCGTATTTTTAATAATTACAGTTTCAATCACACTTTCAATTCCTTCAATACTCTGCAATGCGGGTAAAGGACATTTAAAACGCAATGAACCCGCAAAAGCATATAAAGTTTTAAAAAAAGCTTATGTCTTAAAACCTGCCAGCAAAGAGATTCGATATTACTATGTAAAATCAATGACTCTTTTGAAACCAACCGAAACAATTCAAAAAGAAATCTTCGAATTTTCCGACGACAACAGGAATGATGCTGCAACAAAACTTGCGATATACCAGATTGAAACATGGAAAAATAATCTTCTGGCCAATATAGGCAGCAACTACATTGAACAAACCCCTTATGACAGGAACTTATTAAGGTGGGATGTAAATTCATTTCCGCTAAGTGTAAAAATTGACGTTCCGGATAATGTTCCGTCATATTATAAAATAGAAATTGAAAAGGCCTTTATGCAGTGGGCTGACTATGCGGATTTTCTGTCATTCACGTTTACAGATGAAAAAAAAGCTGACATTTATGTAAAATTTAATCCGTTACCCGATGACATTTGCGAAGACGGAGTCTGCAAATACGTCGTTGCATATACTATCCCGAAAATTTCGGGCAATCAGCTTAAATCAATGACAATCACAATGTATGATAAAGATGCAAACGGCAATTATTTTTCGGATAAGGAAATTTATAATACGATACTTCATGAAATAGGGCATGCACTCGGAATAATGGGGCACAGCTACAGTTCGGATGACTTGATGTATATGTCAACAAGCCCTGAAAAAACTTACACACGCTACCGTACTGCTTTTCATTTTTTGTCGCAGGACGATATTAATACGCTCAATCTTCTCTATAAAATGATTCCGGATATAACTAATGTTCCTATCTCAAAGTTTGATAAAGAAGGTCTTATTTATGCGCCGATTGTACTCGGAAACAGCCGCCAGATAAGTTCCAGAAAAATAAAAGAGGCACAGAATTATATTGACTCGGCTCCGGATATTCCGAACGGTTACATTGACCTTGCCGTTGCTTACGCGGATCAGGAAAATTATTCAAAAGCGATTGAGGCGCTCAGGGAAGCTCTTGAACGTGCGCAAACGGATTCTGACAGGTATATAATTTATTACAACATAGCAGCAGCGCACTTAAATTCTAACAATCTTGACGAAGCTGAAAAATACCTTGAACTAGCCCGCCGCATAAACGACAGCAGCGATATCTCGGAACTTCAAAGCAACATAAACCATGCCCGCGCGGCAAAGAAAAAACCCTTTAAAACTAAAATCAGCGAGTAAAATCTCTTAACAAAAGCTTACAAAACCTTTTAAAAAACTTATGTCCGGAGTATCTTAGAATTGTATGCGTGCTTTCGCGGGAATGTAGAAAAACTAAATCAGAGGAACTTAGATGAACTATAACGTAGCAATTATCGGAGCAGGGCCGGCCGGAATTTTCGCCGCACTGGAGATTACAAAACTTAAACCTGAGTGGAATGTTGTTTTAATAGAAAAAGGCGAAAGAATTGAAAAAAGAGTATGCCTTCTGCGCGAAGGCTACGAAAAATGCCCTAATTGTAAAAAATGCGGACTTCTTTGCGGATGGGGCGGAGCAGGAGCTTTTTCAGACGGTAAACTTACTCTTACTCCTGATGTCGGCGGACATCTTGATGATTATATGGCGAGAGAAAAAGTCGAAGAACTTATCGACTACTCTGATAAACTTTACTTGAAATTCGGCGCAACAGAAGAAGTTTTCGGAACAGATATGAAGATTTTCCGTGAACTGGAAAGAGAAGCTGCACTTGCTGAACTTAAACTTGTTCATTCTCCGGTCAGACACCTCGGAACAGAAAGAAGCCTTGATGTTTTGAAGAACATGCAGGACTATCTGAATGAAAGAATTACAATCATAAACAACGTTTCCGCACAAAACCTGATTGTTGAAAACGGCGAAGTTAAAGGAATGACGCTTGACAACGGAGAAACAGTCAGAGCGGAATATATAATTATTGCGCCGGGAAGAGAAGGAGCAGACTGGCTTACAAAAGAATTTGCAAAAAACAAAATAGGTATGGTCAACAATGCGGTTGATGTCGGGGTCAGAGTAGAACTTCCGGCGCCTGTTTTTGAACCTCTTACAGACAAGCTTTACGAATCAAAACTTATATATCATTCGCCGACTTTCGGGGATGAAGTCAGAACTTTCTGCATGAACCCGAACGGCGAAGTTGTTCAGGAAAATTACAACGGTATCGCAACAGTAAACGGGCACAGTTACGCTGAAAAAACGACAAACAATACAAACTTTGCACTTTTAGTGAGCGAAAAATTCACCGAGCCTTTTAAAGAACCGATTCAATACGGTCAGCATATCGCAAGTTTAGCCAATATGCTCGGCGGCGGAATTCTTGTTCAGAGATTCGGCGACCTGCTTGACGGCAGACGTTCTACTCCTGAAAGAATTAAATCAAGTATAATAACCCCGACACTTACCTGCGCAACACCGGGGGATTTAAGCCTTGTAATTCCGTACAGACAGATGACCAGTATAATCGAAATGCTCTACGCTCTCGACAAAGTCTGCCCCGGAACTGCTTCAAGATACACTCTGCTTTATGGTATTGAAGTTAAGTTCTACTCTGCAAGAGTAAAATTAACAGACGAACTTGAAACTGAAGGTGTTAAAAATCTCTTTACAATCGGCGACGGCGCCGGAGTAACTAGAGGACTAATTCAAGCCTCGGCATCAGGTGTTTACGTCGCAAGAACAATCTGCGCAAGATAAATTTTCCATAAGGGGATTTCTCAGTGTACACTAAATATGTGTAATAAATGCCATGCTGAACTTGTTTCAGCATCTCTCTTAAGCTAGACAATGAGTGACAATTAATATTGTCCGTGCAAACTTGTATATAATTCAATATCTTCATATATTGACCCTTCATACAGAAAGTGAGATAATCGTTATATGTTCAGATACTACGGCAAACTCGCTCCATATCTGTTTTTACTTCCTGCGGCAATTGTTCTTGTCATATTCTTTTTCATACCGTTTTTTCAAACAATTGCACTGAGTTTTATGGATTATACAAACAGCATTTATCATACGCAGTTTGCAGGATTGGACAATTATGTAAAACTCTTTCACAGCCCGATTTTTTATAAAGTGCTTTTTAACACTTTTATATACCTTGTTGTTGCGGTGCCGGTGCTTGCGATTGTGCCGCTGTTTCTGGCTGTACTTTTAAACAGACAGATAAGAGGGCTGACTTTATATAAAATTCTAATTTACCTTCCGGTCATTGTGTCGATTGTTGTTGCGGCAATTGCTTTTAAGTGGCTTTATGCAGATGATGGGATTTTGAATTTTATAGTTACAAACACGGGATTAGAAAAAATCGGCTGGCTTACAGACCCTAATTGGGCGCTGTATTCAGTTATTATCGTGACCATCTGGAAAGGTATCGGATATTACATGATGATTTATCTGGCTGCTCTGATGAGTGTTCCAAAAGAACTTTATGAAGCATGCGAAATAGACGGCGCCGGATTTTTTACAAAACACCTGACAGTTACAATTCCGCATATAATGCCGACAATTGCACTTGTCACAACAATCAGTGCAATTTCAGCGATGAAAGTTTTTGCGGAAATTTACGTAATGACAAAAGGGGGGCCTTTGAATTCAAGTAAAACAATTGTTTATTACATTTACGAAAGGGCTTTTGAAAATTTAGATTTGGGATTTGCGTCTGCAATGGCGGTTGTGCTTCTTGTTATCGTTCTTGCGCTTTCGCTCGTGAACGTTTTATTCTTTGAGAAAAACAGGTATCAAATATGATAAAAAAACTTTTAGGCAGAATAACAGTACATTCAATATTAATTTTCACATCGCTTTTATCGGTATTTCCTTTTATATGGCTGATATCAACCTCATTCAAAGGCAGCAGTGAAAACATTTTTGCCTATCCGCCGACACTGATACCGTCAGATTTCACATGGGCAAACTATACTGGAGTATGGGAGCGGGTAAATTTTATCGGATATTTTATAAATTCCATGATAGTTGCGGGAGGAACAGTGCTTTTAAACCTGATTTTATCGGCAATGGCAGGGTACCCGCTTGCGAGGATGGAATTTAAGGGGAAAAAGATAACATTTTTTGCGATACTTGCAACAATAATGATACCGTTTCAGGCGATAATGCTTCCTGTATATTTGATAACGCTGAAGCTTCATCTTGTTGACAGCGTGAACAATTTTGCGGGATTTGCCGGGCTTATAATGCCGTTTGCGGTCAGTGCCTTCGGAATATTTTTGATGCGTCAGGCTTTTCTCGGGATTCCAAGAGAAATGGAAGAGGCGGCAATTGTTGACGGGTGTAATGTTTTTCAGATATTTACAAGGGTTTTGATACCTATGGTTAAGCCATCTCTTGCGGTGCTTGCGATATTTACGTTTATCGGAAGCTGGGGAGAATTTCTGTGGCCTAGCATTGTGCTTACAAAAGATGCGATGTACACACTTCCTGTCGGCGTAAATAATCTGCAGGGGATGTTCAGCTCAAACTGGAGATTTATTGCTGCTGGCTCCATCCTTTCGACAATTCCGATTATAATATTTTTCCTTTTTATGCAAAGATACTTTATTTCCGGCGAAAACGAAGGGGCTGTAAAAGGCTGAAAAATCAATATGTCTGGCGGGTAAGAATTTCATCAACATCCATGCCTTCTTCCGCAAAAAGCTTCATTGAGCCGCACTTCTTGAAGTTTTCATACATGGATTTGTCAAAATCACTGTCCATTACAAAATGGCCGGTGTCAAAACTGACGGAATTAGCCGCAGCATCCATTGTAGATTCGTTTTCATTTTCATTTTCAACAAGATAATTAATCTTGCCTTTTGTTTCCATAAATCGGCGTGAAATATCGTTTAAGACCTGAAATACATATTCCTGACGGTATGAAGAGCCGTCTTTTTCGGTAATTAAAAGTGTTGCTTTTTGCATTTCGACAATTGATTCTTTATAGAACTTTAGTTCTCTGAGAAGCAGCGCCAGATTGTAATGTGCGTCATAATTCAGGGGTTCAATTTCAATTGCCTTGCAGTATGCAAGCCCTGCGCTTCTCAGGTCGCCGTAAAGCTGAAAAGCAAGCCCGAGATTGTAATAGGCATCATAATTATCTTTCAGAATTTTTATTGCTTCTTTGTAATAGCTTATTGATTTTTTAAGGTTTAGTTCTTCCTGATAACCGCGTGCGTTTTCTTCGTATATGGATTTTTGCCTGTAAGCAACACCCATGTTGTAATATGCAAGTCCGATATTAGTTTTGTAACTTTTTAGATTGTTAAAAACATAAGGTATATAGACAGGTTTTCTTCTTATTCCGAGTATTGTGTTATACTGGTCAATAGCGCCGTCAAAATCACCGAGGCGCTCAGCAGATATAATCCCGTAATTCATTCTTGCAATAACGTAATTCGGATTGTATTTAATTGCATTTTCGTAGGCGTCTGCTGCAGAATAATAATCTTCATAAAGCACATAAATATTTCCAAGGTTAAACCACGCGCTGTAATGCCCAGGATATAGCTCAAGCCCTTTAAGGTAATACCCGATGGCTTCCTGAATTTCGACTTTTCTTAAAGCTCTGTCCCCTTTCCACACTAGATACATCCCGCGCACTTTGTTTATCTGAGTTATGTACCAGTTTGGAAATAAAAAAACAGTCACAACAACAGCAATAAAAAGCAGTATTGAAAAAATTTTTGAAAACATGCGCCTGTTCAAAATATACCTCTCGTAATTTATATAATAATGCTTTCGACACTATTTAGCAAGTTTATTAAGGATAAATGGAAAAACTTTTCAACCATATTTTGTAAAGATTTATTAAAGAAAATATTCTGATTAAGCAATTTATGGATAAAAAATTTGTTTATATAAGTAAGGTAGGTAAAATTAATAGGAGGTTAGGTTATGTCAGATTGGTACATGAATTCTATGTATTCAATGCCATATATGCCGATGAGTTTTCCGTTTGGGGGAGATTCATACAGCAATCAGGTATTCCTGAATGATATGACCGGATTTAATCTGTTTACGCCTCCGTTCAACAGCTTTATGCCGGGAATCGGCGCAGGTATGAGCATGAATGACAGTTTATTTAACTACAATTACAACTATTCTATGCCTTACTATATGCCAGGCAATGACTCATATTATCAGAATATGGAAAAATATTATGAAAATATGATGAACAGCCAGATTTCATACCAGCAGAAAACAAGAGAAGCTGATATAACTCTAAATGCAGCACAGAGAAGCCTCAGACAAAACGGCAAGAACCTGAGAGGAAAAATAGTTACAAACGAACAGGATCAGGTTATGCAGGCATTCAATAAGTATGTAGAAAGTGTTCAGGAATACTACGGCGACAAAGGCAGCTATGATGATCTTAAAAATACGGCGCTTGATACCTATGAACAGCAGTTCGGTAAAGATATCCAGACAGAACTCAGAGAAAACGGCAGCAATTCTTACCTGCACGGATTAAAAAAAGTAGCATCGCTTGGCCTTGCAAGTAAAAGAAGCGCAGAAGATAACATCGCTCTAATCACTGGTCAGCCAAAAGGTAAAACTGAAAAATATAAAGAATGGGCAGGAAACGCCACAGCCGGCGCAGGGTTAAGCATACTCGGCGGACTGACTGTTCCGAAAATGATAAAAAAAGTTAAATCGCCAAAACTTATGCCTCTGGTTCTGATAGGAGCTGCAGCAGGATGGGTTTACGGCAGAGTGTTAGATTTATTCTCCTAAAAAATTCTTAATTTTTCCTAATTTCCCCAATAGTGTAGATAATATGTGTGTGTAATTTTCCCGGACCTTGAAATACAGGTCCTTTTTATTTGGCTTTTAAGCGCTGATTTAATAAAGAATTTTTAAAGTTGTCCTGATTTTCGCACAGAAGCAATAAAGAATTCCCGCCCCTCTTTTTATTTGAAGGAGTGAGGAACGGGAACTAAATCAGTAAAAGAGACATCACCAACATTATTGAATATATTTTTTTTAAGTCAAATCTTTTGATTTTTTGTCGTTAAAACATTTCAACCATTCAACACTCTTCACCCTTCACTTTTCAAATCTTTATTCGCCAAAGTTTTTTTAAGTGATATAATTTAAGCATGGGACAGAAGGTTAGTTTAACTACACAAAACAGGTTGATTATTTCGGGACTTATCTTAAGCACGGTTTTGATTGTGCTTATCGCAGTTTTCGCCATTGTTAATATTCAGAAAAAACTTAACGACGGCTATAAAAGTTTCGGACAGGTAATTTCCAAAATGCTTGCAATTGAAAGCATGGAACTTACAAACGGTTTGAAGGACTCTGACACTCAGGAAACTCTTAAAACTCACGCAGAAAGTATCTTAAAAAGCCATAATGATATTGTCTTAATTGAATTTAACGACCAGAGCGGCAACGTAATTTATTCAGGCAAAAATGAACAGCATAAAAACACAAAAAAAGCCAATATCACAGTGACATCTCCTCTGGAAACGGAAATAAACGGAAATAAAGCCGCAGTCGGAACTGTTACGGTCGCACTTTCCGGAAATGTAATAAGCCAGATTTCTTCGACAACAAGAGCTTCACTTTTGTTTGTATTCACAATTGCGTGGGTTGTGTTCGCTTTTGTAATACTTATTAATACGTACCTCATCACAAGGGAATTGAGACTTCTGCAGGAAGGTGTCAAAAAGATTTCAACAGGTGAATTCGGCTACAAAATCGAAGGTCAGGAGGTTTCAACGGAAGTCAAGGAACTTTTCAACGAATTCAACGACATGTCTAACCGTCTTCACCTTTATGAAGAACAGAATATTGAGCAGCTTACGCTTGAAAAAAACAAACTTGAAGCTGTGCTAATGAGTATCGCAAACGGCGTTGTCGTATGCGACAACAACGATAAAGTGGTTCTCGTCAACAATCACGCACAAAAACTTCTTGAAGTAAGCGAAGATACTCTTTTAAATACTGAAATTCAACAATACTGCGACACAGACGGCAATTTCTGCTTCAAAGATAAAATTGAACAGTTTAAAGACACCCCGCTTGAAATTATTGCGTCTAAACCTATAGAATTTAATATTACGGTTGACAAAAGAATTATCAAGTCTGTAATTTCGCCTATGTTCACAAGAAGCAACGATTATGTCGGTTATATTATCGTTATGATTGATGTCACGAAAGAAACCGAAATGGAGCAGATGAGAACTCATTTTATATCAAATGTTTCGCATGAACTGAGGACTCCGGTTACGGTTTTGAGAAGCTATATTGACACCCTTTACAACTACGGAAATGAATTTGACTACGAAACACAGAAAGAATTCATCGGAACAATTAATCAGGAAATCATCCGCCTTAACCGTATGGTAAATGACATTTTAGATTTTTCAAAACTTGAGGCCGACACTGTTCTTGAAAAAGAACCGGTAAACATTGTAAAACTTATTGAAGAAAGCATAAATCAGGTGAGCGTTCTGACCGAAGAACATCACTTAAAAATAGAAGTTTCAAAGGATGATGATATTCCTGACGTTGAACTTAATTACGACAGCATAGAGCGCGCATTCACAAACCTTATGTCAAACGCGATTAAATATTCTCCTGAAAACGGAACAATAAGCGTTAAAATCTTAAACCTCAAAGACACTGACGAAGTTGAAGTAACCGTAACAGATCAGGGCTGCGGGATTGCGCCGGAGCATCAGAAAAAGATTTTTGACAGATTTTACAGGGTTGAAAATAACACACACACAATCAAAGGCACCGGTTTAGGCTTAAATCTTGTACAGACGACAATTGAAAAACATCACGGCGGGCATGTTTTTGTTGAATCTGAAGCCGGCAAAGGCTCAACCTTCGGGTTTGTTTTGCCTGTGACGGCGCCTGCAGCGCAGAATGAAGTCACTATTTAAGACTTTGTTAATTTTCTTGAGCAGATAATTTTTAATTCGCAAGCAAAAAGAAAGTTTAAAGAATTTAACCCGAAACATAATTGTTCAGCAGACAATTACAAAAACTTAAGAAAACAACCCGTTAATTTTATCAATAATATCCTGCGGGTCAATTTCGTTTGTAATTTTATTTATATCCTGCGCAATCTGGTATAATTTAGCGGCTTCTATTTTGTCGCCGGTGATAGTAATTGCCCGCGCAAGGTTAAAATGCGCAAGCGCATAATTCGGGTTACACTCGATTGATTTTTTGAACAGCTCCATCGCCTTTTGAACCCTGCCAAGATCATCAAGATAAATTACCCCGAGGTTGTTGTAAGCAATATCATAGTTCGGGTCATACTCAATAGCCATTTCGTATTCTTTTATGGCTTCATCAAGATCTCCTTTGCCCCAGTACAGGAAGCCGAGGTTGCAGTGAATTTTTGCATTTTTCGGATCTAAATCAAGCGCATTTCTATAGACGGTAAGCGCATTGTCATAATCTTCCTTGTCATAAAAAGCACTTCCCAGATTTACGTAAATATCAATATCCTCAGGTGTCAGAAGATATGCGCTCTGATATGAAGTAATTGCCGCATTTAAATCGTTTTTGGATTCCTGATAAACGAACCCTAAAGTCTGGTTAATAATACTTGTCCACTGTTTTCTGGGGTTCAGGGTGACTGCTGTCTGGAAGTGTGAAATTGCACCTTCAATATCTCCTTTAATATAAAGGATATTTGCAAGATTTGAATGAACCTCCGGCATATTCGGCATAATCTGAATAAGTTTTTCATAAATTTCAACAGCACTGTCGTAGTCGCCGAGTTCTTCGTAAGCCTGACAGAGATGCCTGTAAGCTTCTATATTCAAACTGTCAAGCCAGATAGCCATTTTGTATTCGGTTATAGCGTCGTCAAAGCGCCCGAGGCTTCTGTAAATATCACCGAGCAAACAGTATAACGGAACAAATCCGGGAGCCTTTTCAATTGCTTTTATGTAAATTCCGATTGCATCATCAACGCTTCTGGTATGAACCATATAAAAGCCTTTAGCCAGAATCGGGAAAAACTTAAAATAAGAAATTGTTCTTGCAACATTTTCAATCGCCTGCACATCAAAAGGCAGCGTTAAAACAGAAAGAACATATTCAAAAAAAGCTTTAAATCTGTTTTTGAAGGAGCGGAAAGAAGATACGCTGTAAAGGTTAGACAGAAGAAAATGCGCGCAGGAATTTCTAAACGGCATATATTTAACGGCTTTTTGAGCGTTCAGAGCTGCTTCCAGAAATCTGGCTTTTCTGGTATATGTTTCAGCCAGAAGATTGTAAGCTTTTGCGAATTTACTGTCTTTAGAAATTGCCATATCAAGATAATTGATGGCTTTATCAAGGTCGCCTTTATAAAAATGTGCGCGCCCGATTTTGTAATAAATATCTGCAGAATCAATGTAAGTTTCCATTGCTCTCTGGTATTCTGTAATAGCTTCATCAATATACTGCGCGGAATTGTAAATATCTAAATGCCACGCTAAATATAAATCTCCGAGCCTTAAATGTAAATCAGCATTCGTCGGGTCTTCCTGCAAACCTATCTGACAAAGCTCAATGGCACTTTTTACATTGCCAGTTTTATATTCTTTATTAATCTTTTTCTGTAATGTTTTTGTATCTGCTGCCATGATAATTTTAAAAACCAAGCCTGATCTATAATAAATATTTTAATTAAGTTTATATAAAAAAGCAAGTTGTTTAGATATATTTAGTGTATAATTCAGAAAAAGAAAGGAAACGTTATGGGTAAAATTTATTTTGTAGATGTCACAAACAGGGACGGAGTCCAGACTTCAAGGCTCGGGCTTGCAAAATTACAGAAAACAATCATCAATTTAATGCTGGATGATATGGGGATAACCCAGTCGGAATTCGGTTTTCCAACCACAAGCCACGAAATAAACTACCTTAACGGCAACCTTGAACTTGTGGAAAGAAATGTAATTACAAAGACAAAACTTTCAGGCTGGATGAGAGGAATTGCTGAGGATGTTGAGCTTTCTTTTAAAAATGTTCCGAAACTCAAACACTTAAACCTCTCACAGTCGACTTCCGAGCAGATGATTCACGGGAAATATCTCGGCAAAAAAACGGCAGAGGATATTTTGAAGATGACCTGCGAGGCAGTTGAATGCGCGGTAGATAAAGGTGCTCTGACAATCGGAGTAAACGCAGAAGACGCTTCAAGAAGCGATATAAATTTTCTTATCAAATATGCCTCGGAAGCTAAAAAATGCGGCGCACACCGATTCCGCTACTGCGACACCCTCGGATATGAGGATCCGCAGACAACTTACGACAGAATTTACACAATCGCAAAAGCTGTTGAAATGCCGGTGGAATTACATTTTCATAATGACCTCGGGATGGCCGCAGCATGTTCCGTTATGGGCGCAAAAGCCGCAGTTGATGCCGGAATGGACGCTTATATTAATACTGCAATAAACGGAATGGGAGAAAGAGCCGGAAACGCTGACCTTGCTTCGTGCCTTCTTGCTGTAATGAAATCAGCCGGATTTAAAAACAAATACAGAATTGACGAACATATAGATTTAAGCAAAATCTGGAAACTTGCAAAATACACATCCTACGCCTTCCGCGTTCCTATACCGATAAACCAGCCGGCAGTCGGAGATAACGCTTTTGCGCATGAATCAGGCATACACGCTGACGGCGCTTTAAAAGACAGAAGAAATTACGAACTATATGACTTTGAAGAACTGGGAAGAGGCGAGCCGGAAATTATCGAAACAGGACGTATGATTACGACAGGCGAATACGGCGGAATTAAAGGTTTCAGAAACGTTTACGAAAACCTTGAACTTGAATTTAAAGACGAACACGAGGCGAGAAACATACTTGAGCTTGCAAGATACGCAAACGTTCATACCCAGCAGCCGCTGACTGACAGCGAATTGAGATTTATTTATTATTATCCTGATATTGCTGCAAAAATCATGACGGTTTCACCATATTACGAACCTGCAGGTGCAATTAAAGAAAGAGTGGATGCTCATCATCTTACAATGCCGCACAGAATAGTATAACTTTTGTAAACAAATCTTCATAAACGCGCAAAAAAATATTTTTTTACGTTTTATGACAGCATTGAAGAATTAAAAGGAGAAATTTATGAATATCCAGCCGATTTCAATGTTCAATATTTACGCAAATAAATTCAACAACAAATCAAATAATAACTCTTCTGTATTTACAGGTAAAGACAAACACAGTCCTGCAACCGACACATTTTTAAAAAACGGAGTTAAAACGCTTGCAATAGCATCAGCCATAACTATGGCTCCTGCGCTTACTTCATGCGAAAAAGATATAATTGAAGACTGCGACCATCCGAACCACATTGACCCTCCCTATGAAAACGACAGTACTGATGTTAAACCTGATACAATAATTCTCGGAAAAACCTACATAACTCCGGCATTAAAGATGAAAAGATACAAAATTGAAAACGGTGATACAATAAGCCTCGGCAATGTAGCTTTCTCGGAAGGCATTGTTCATGTGCCGGATAATGCGCACAAGACAGCAGAACTGCAAACTGTGCTGAAATTTATAGAAGCACTTGATTTAAACAGCAAAAACTTAACTGAAGAATACACGGCAACAAAAGCTTTTGCATACAATATGATTCCGGCACAAATCACATGGCTAGATGAAAAAAGCGGTTATGTAAATCAGATTAAATACAACGGATATGAGGACAATACATACCCTGTAAAAATGGATTTAACAACAATTACAGATGAAAACACTTATATTGAAAAAACTCTTCAGCTGACCTCGGCAGGCGGGAATAAACTTATAGTTGATGTTTACCCGAAAAACGGTTCTGATATTGAAAAACGCTATTTATACACTCTTGACAACAATACAGTCACGAAATTCGACGAAACAGACGGAAATACGTTCAGAAAATCCTGTGAATATAATCCTTCAGGCGACGGTACTTCTATAATCGCAACGGATAACGAAGGCAATGATTTTAAACTTGCAAATATGGATGTTTTAACGGCAATTTCAGAAGAAGAATAAACATAGACAGGATATCGAATAGCAAAAAACATTTTGTTTTAACTTAAACAAAATGTTTTTTCTTATAAAAGTTATTTTTGTGCTAAAATTTAACCAAAAAAGGAGAAATCATGGGGCAGACTTTAGCGGAAAAAATAATTTCACAACATGCAGGAAAAGATGTAAAAGCAGGCGAACTTGTAATAGCAAAAGTTGACGTTTGCGCGGTTCAGGACGGAACAGGGCCGTTGACTGTTCAGGAGTTTAAAAAACTCGGCAAGACGAAATTAAACAATCCTGAAAGAACGATTTTATTTATAGACCATGCTTCTCCGAGTCCGAGAAAAGAATTATCAAATACACACACAGTTTTGAGAGATTTTTCAAAAGAATACGGCGCTGTATTATCGGACGTTGGAGCAGGTGTCTGCCACCAGAGGCTTGTAGAAACGTTCGTAAATCCCGGAGAAATTCTTGTAGGTGCGGATTCTCACACCTGCACATCCGGCGCACTCGGGGCTTTTGCCACAGGCATGGGCTCAACAGATATTGCGGTTGCGATGGCGCTCGGCAAAACATGGCTTAAGGTTCCTTCAACATTTAAAATAGAAGTCACCGGAAAATTCCGCCCCGGAATTTGTTCAAAAGACCTGATGCTTCATTTGATAGGAATGATTGGGGCAGACGGCGCAACTTACAGAGCCTTAGAGTTCTGCGGGGACACAATTGACAATATGGAAATGTCGGAAAGGTTTACTCTTGCAAATATGGCGGTCGAAGCCGGTGCAAAAGCGGGACTTTTTGTTGCAGACGAAAAAACAAAAGCATTCCTTAAATCAAGAGGAAGAGAAGAAAAATTTCTCTCAATCAAACCTGATGAAGATGCGATTTATGAAAGAATTATAAAAATCAAAGCGGAGGACATCAAACACACAGTTTCCTGCCCGCATACGGTTGATAACACAAAAACCGTTGATGAACTTGATAAAATCAAAGTAAATCAGGTATTTATCGGAACCTGCACAAACGGAAGAATTGAAGATTTGAGGATCGCGGCTGATATTCTGAAAGGCAAAAAAACACACAATGATGTAAGACTTCTCATCTGCCCCGCTTCAAAAGATGTTTATTTGCAGGCGCTTGAGGAGGGGTTAATCAAAATTTTTGTTGAAGCAAACGCAGCAATTCTACCTCCCGGCTGCGGGCCGTGTGTCGGCGTTCACGCAGGAACCCTCGCTGACGGAGAAGTCTGCCTTGCGACCCAGAACAGAAATTTTCAGGGCAGAATGGGCAACACTAAAGGATTTATTTATCTGTCATCCCCTTATGTTGCGGCATTTACGGCGCTTAGGGGCTATATAGCAGCAGAGTAACAGCACCTGCAACTCTTTATTATTATTTTTAAACTTAAAATATACTCCTCTTACTATAAGCATTAGTACGAGCAATTTCAGACAAATATTCCTTACTATTAGAGTAAGGAGAAAGCTTATGTCTGCCCCCAAGCTGCAATACAAAAAAATGTCACTGGAGGAACTTGTTGTTCTGTCGCAACAGAACGACCTTAAGGCGCTTGAAGAATTGATTAAGCGTGAACAGAAAAACGTTTTTGCAGCTTTTTCTTACCTTACTGACAAGCGTGAAAACATCTCCGACCTCACACAGGAAGCACTTTTGAGGGTTGCAAAAAACATTCATTCTCTCAAAAATCCCAAAAACTTTAAAAGCTGGCTTAATACGATTATTACAAACCTTTTTTACGATGAACTAAGAAAATCCTCACGCAAACCCGATACAATTTCTATTGAAGATACAGAGTGCGAAAATTCAGATTTCAACATACTTTCTCTTATTCCGGATAAAAAATGCAGGCCGCACGAAAAATGTATTTCAAATGAACTTGAAAAAATAATAAAAGAAGCAATCCAAAAACTTCCCGAACAATTCAGAATAGTAATTGTTTTAAGAGAACTTCAGGGGCTGAGTTATGAAGAAATTGCAAAACTTACAAGTTCCAGCGTCGGCACGGTAAAATCAAGAATTTCACGCGCCAGATGCAAACTTCAGGAAGGGCTGCGTGCATACATTTAAACAAAAAGGAGAATAACAATGCCGAAAGAATTAACCTGCTCACAGGTGAGTGCACTGATTACATACTACATTGAAAACAAACTTAATGACGCTTTAAGAGAGTGTGTCGAATATCACTTAAGCGTCTGCAAAAAATGCAACGACAAATACCTGAAACTAATTAAAATAGCAGGTAATTTCAGCAGTTTTTCACGTAAAATAACACAAGATGATATAGATGACAACGATTACGCAGTCAAAAGATATGACGACTTCCGCGCAAATCTTTCCGCATACATTGATAACGAATTAACAGACGAAGAAAACATCCGGATAAAAAAAATCGCAATTACTAATCCTGCTGCAAGAAAAGACCTTGAAGAATTTTACACATTTAAAAAACTTCTTCACTCATCATTTGATAAAACAAGAAACGAACTTAAAGAAGATTACTCTGGCACCATTTTAGAGAAAATCTACTCGCTTCACTCGACCAACCGTCTTGACCCGTTTTATCTGATAATGACGCTTTTTATGGTAATTATCGGGGCAGCGCTTCTCGGTATTGCAAATTTTATGCTCTAAATCCGTAAATTGTTTCCGGAAAATTTCAAAGACACGGCTTTTTGATAATCCGCCATGCTTAAAGGTTTATAAACAAACTCATTTGCCATCTGCGCAGGCGTCTGAAGCGCTGTTTTCGAAGCTGGAGACTTTCCATCTTTCATCGCCATAATTTCTTTTTGCTTTCTTGCTGCATACTTATTTCGTCACAGCGGCGTTATTCTCTTGCAGGAAAGAATTGAACCTAACGTGCTGAAAATAATACTGACCCCGCCTTTGAATTTCATAAAATCATCTCTGACTTCGCCGGTCATTCCTTGTGAAATATCAGTTGTTATTTTGCCGAGATCATTTCATACTTTCGCTTGGTGGCTTCGCCGCCTCTGATATGCCGTTCCTGTTTGT
>CALUPM010000033.1 GCA_944322665.1 Candidatus Gastranaerophilales bacterium
ATGTTAGCTACTTTAAAAATTCTGCTTCTTGCACCGATGAAGCCTTTAGCAAGTTTTAATATTTTTTTATGTCTTTTGCGACTTACATTACCACGTTTTACTCTCATTGTTTGCTCCTATCTTGAATACTTCTTGTATGGTAACTCGTGAGATACCAATTTTACCTGTGCATCTGAAATCTGTTCAACCTTGAAAAGTCTGCGTTTTCTGGCTGAAGATTTGTGTTGGAGCAAGTGGCCTATACCTGCTTTTCTTCTGGTGATTTTGCCTGTTGCCGTAACTTTGTAGCGTTTGGCAGCAGATCTGTGAGTTTTCATTTTTGGCATTTTCTTCTCCTTTTTTATTTGGTTAAGTACTAAAAAGTTTCAGGCATACCAAAGCCATAAAACTTTCGGCATTAATGATTGTAATACGGACAACTTTAATTTGCAAGCGATTGTTAATTTTCGTTATCAAAATTTGTCAGGTCGCTTACAGTTGTTTCAAGAGCGTCGGCGAATTCTATTAAAGTGTCAAGGGAAGGTTTTGAGAAATCGACCTCGATTTTTCCCATAAAATTAAGCGAAATATTCATTTTATCGGCCAATTCCTGTTGTGTAAGCCCTAGAGCTTTACGCCTGAGTTTAATATTTCGTCCTAATTTTTCATAGAATTCAGACCTCATACGTACAGTCTATACGTAACTTTTTTTCAAATATACGTACAGTCAATACGTATATTTTCGGCTGTAAATATTTCATAATTTTAAAAGTAGCAAATTTTAGCGAGGAAAATTAATGAAACAGGCATTTACCATGGCGGAAGTTCTAATTACCATCGGAATAATCGGTGTTGTTGCAGCGATGACACTCCCGTCGCTGATTAATAATGCGCAGAATAAAGAATTTGAAGAAGGATTAAAAAGATCTTATTCTATACTCAGTCAGGCACTCGATATGTATTATGCACAAAACGGTGAAAGATTGATTCCGGAAACAATTGGATACCATGAGTTAAAACCAATTTTAATGAAATATTTAAATTCAGTTTATGATTGCGGTTATGGAGAATCGGATCCTAATTCCGCTTGTATTCCTAATATAAATACTCCTAATTTTACAGACGAAAATAGAAAATTTGTAAAATACAGAACATACAATAATAAAGCAGATATTGATATGGCTAATTTTGATGACGGGCAGTTTGTATTAAATGACGGAAGCCTGATACTGGTAAATAATTATACATATCAAAACGACCCAAACCTGTATATTTCAGTTGACCTGAACGGTTTTCAAAAAAGACCAAATATGCTCGGGCATGACCTTTTTATGTTTCAGATAGATGAAAAAGGTAACCTTTTGCCCATGGGGGCTAAAGGTACAACATATTATAGTGAGGATGATGAGTATTGCTCTCCGGCTTCATCAAGTGAATTTAACGGAGCGGGCTGTACTTATAACGCTCTTACCGACAAAACTTTTTTCAGAAGAAGAGGCAGGTAAAATTTTAGTGCAGAGGAGATTAAATTTGCTTGCAAAAACTCAACTATCAGGCTCCGGCTTTAAAAGCACTATTACTCTAAATTATACACTCATTTTGAAACCTGAGAAGGCTTCTTTGACGGGCACGTATTTTGATAAAATAATTTTCGCTCTCAAATCGCAGCAGTGGCACGGGTAAATCATCTGAACCCCCTGACGCTGCAGATAAACTCCGAGTTTTTTAACTTCTGTATCAGATTTTGCAAGCAGGTGAACCCCGCCGATTATTGCATAAATTTTGTGCTGGTTGGTGACTTGTTTTGCGTATTCTACAATATTCACCAATCCTGCGTGGGAACATCCGGAAATAATTACAAGCCCTTTTGGCGAAGTATAAACAAGCGCAGATTCATCCGGATCTTCGCTGCTTTCCGATACCGGAAATTCTCCGAGATATATAAGATTTTCCGTAATTTTGTACGGCTCTTTGGTGTAAGTTATTTCAAACAAATCGCTTATAGAATTTACATCGCCCGGAAATCCTATATTTTCAAAATTTTCGTCATAATGCGGCTGAAATACATACGGATGCGCAATTAACCGCTTGTTATTAATCACAAAGCCTACTTTTAAAAGTTTTTTGTAGAGATTCTGAAGCCATAAAAAGCCGCCTGTGTGGTCATTGTGACTGTGGGAAAGCACAATATCAGTCAAATCACCCAGTTCAATCCCCATGTGATAAGCATTTTTGATAAAAACATCGCTGTATCCGCAGTCAAAAAGCACCTTGTGATAGTCATCTTCAATCAGGATTGAAAGCCCGAACTCTCCAAGTAAATCATAATCTTTCTGGGTATTATTGTCTACTAATACTGTTAATTCCATATTTTTTAGTGTAATATATTTTGAAAAATTTGTAAATAGCTTTAAATCCTTCACTTAAAGGATTTAGGCAAATTCACTAACTAATAAAACCTCTGAACAACCGGATAGTTTACGCCTGACGTGAAGGAACGTTCGGTCAGCCTTACCCCGAGGCAGCACTGTTTGCGCTTAAATTGCGCGCGGTAAATCTTTTTAATTGTACTGTCAACAAGTGATTTATCGTATTTTTTATAAATTTCTTCTTTCGGCATAAGCTGTTCTACGTACATTTCAATTATATCGTCAAGCACTTCATATTCCGGCAGAGAGTCCTGATCCTTCTGGTTCGGGCGAAGCTCGGCGGACGGCGCTTTATCAATAATCGCCTGCGGGATAATTTCTCCGTTTCTGTTGATGTAGTTGGAAAGCTTGTAGACATTGGTTTTTGTAAGGTCGCAAATCAGGTTGTAGCCGCCTGCAAGATCTCCGTAGAGCGTGCCGTAACCCATTGCGGCCTCCGATTTGTTGCCGGTCGAAAGCAGAAGCCCGCCGTCACGGTTTGAAAAGAACATTAAAATCAATCCCCTCAGTCTTGCCTGCAGATTTTCTTCCGCAAGGTCATGGAGTCTTTCATGCGCTATTTTTTCCATAAAATTGTCAAAAAGCGGAGTGATTGTGTGTTTTACGGTTTTAATTCCTAGGTTTTGCGCTAATGCAATAGAATCAATGACACTGCCTTCTGAAGAAAACATACTCGGCATTAAAATTCCCGATACATTTTCTTTTCCGAGAGCCTCAACTGCAAGAGCCGCAGTCAATGCGCTGTCAATGCCGCCTGACAGTCCCAGTATAACTTTTTTAAAACCTGTATTTTCACAGTATTCTTTCAGAGCAAACGTCGTAACTTTAAAAATACTTTCTTCAAAAATCTCTTTTTGATATTCAACATGAGCCCCGAAATCAATATCCCGCACGCATTCTTCGCACAACGGCGCCTGAAATACTATTCTGTTTTCCCTGTTTTTGGCAAAACTTCCGCCGGCAAAAATGCTTTCATCTGACATTCCGATTGCGTTTATGTAGATAAAATCCGTCTTTACGCTTATATTTTCAACAAATTCGTCGTAAGATTTCATTACAAAATATTTGTTTTTGCTCAAAATATACAAATCGCAGATTACATCATCATAAAATGTTCCGGAAACAAAAATTTTCTTTCCGCAGAGTTCAAAAGCTTCAACTTCTTCAACATCTCCGTTTTTTATCAGAATATTTCCGATTAAAACAGCTTTGGAATATTCTTTTCCGGCTATTTTTTCATACATTTCTTCTTCTTTATTTATGCAATCGGCGTCGTAATCCAGATCCTTCCCGCCTGTTTCGCAAAGAAGGGCGGAGGGAAAGATTATCAGGTCGCAATCGGTGTTTTCAATTGCTTTTGTTATATTTTCATAATTAAAATCAAAGTCTGCTGTTTTTAACTTTATCTGCGCAACTGCGGTTTTCATTTCATTTTCTCCTAGTTATCCAGTTTCAAATAATTTACTTTTTCCCAGCTTAAATCCAGATACTTAATTTTTGAATCCACAAGCTGAACCTGCGGAAGAATTGACGGAATTCTTTTTATTCTTTCGTAAACATTTTCGTCAAGTCTGCCGAGCCTTATATTTACGGATTTGATTTTCACATAAACGTCATCGGGATTTCTCAAATCAAGATATTCGACCGGTTCTTTTGAATATACCGAAACGTATTTGGCAATTTTTTCAAGCCGCAGGAGTTTTTTCAAATCCCATTTTGTATAATCATCCCCTTTGTTTCCGTACGAAAGCACAAGAAGGGTTTTGTAGCCTGATTTTAACGGAAGATATTCTCTGCCGATAAGTTTGCCGTCTTTGGTGAAGAAGGCAACCGGCGGAACTTTTGCGTCCGGCGAAATTGTGATAAAAGGCTCGCGTTCTCTTATGATTATCTGCAGTCTTGCAGGAAATGCGTAGCGTCTTATGTAAACTTCTTCTATCGGGGAAAATTCAAGAAGTTTTTCCTTTAAATTGTCTGTCTTTGCCATATAAACCGGTACATCCGGAACTTCTACCGTCTTTAGTGCAGTCAGAATTTTGTGGGTCGAAACAATACTGTTATTCAGTATTTCGACTGTTTTTCCGTCCGGTTTTGTGAAGGCCTCCTTATTCAAATACCACTGCGGCATATCCGCAAGGTAAATAAGTCCTGCTATCAGAAGGATGTTCACAATAAAGCACAACAAAGTCCGGAAGGCATTTTTTCTTTTTCTGCCTTTTCTAATCTGACGGCTACGCTGCATTTTTTTTACCAGCCGTCTGCCGTCAGTTATATCGTCTTCATTTGGTGTGTAATTGCTTCCGTCCATTGTTGTTTTATTTCCGATTATTTGTTTAATCCTGCGCTGTTGAGGATTAATAGCACCAGTTCATCATAGGTTATGTCCATTGCGGCAGCCTGCGCCGGAAGGTCGCTTATAACTGTCATTCCCGGACTTGTGTTTATTTCCAGAAGATACGGGATGTTATCTTTCATCATAAAATCAATTCTTGCAACCCCGCTGCAGCCGGCGGTTTCAAAGGCTTTGACAGCCGCCTCTTTTACTTTCGCAGTAACTTCTGCGTCAAGACTTGTTGAAGGCACGATAAAGTCCGACATTCCGCTTGTGTATTTTGCTTCAAAATCATACCATTCGGTTTTCGGGCGGATTTCAAGAATTTCCGTTGCAAAAGGTTCTGTTTTCTCTGCTCCTTCGGAAGTTTTAACGCTGCGCTCAAGAACCCCGACAGTTACAAAAAATCCATCGATAAATTCTTCAATAAGGACATCATCGTTGTATTCAAGTGCTGTTTTGTATGCAATTTCAAGGTCATCTTTTCTGTCGACTTTTGTCATACCGAAACTGGAGCCTTCACTTACCGGTTTTACAAAAAGCGGATAGGTTAAATCTTTTGTTTTTTCAAATAAATCTTCTCCTTTTTGGACAAAAGCTGATTTTGCCATGATAATATCCGGATTTGTCGAGAGAATTCTTTTGGTAAATTCTTTATTCATACAGATTGCGCTAGACATAACGCCGCAGCCCGTGTAGGGAATTTTCAAAATTTCCAGAACACCCTGAATGCAGCCGTCCTCGCCGAATTTACCGTGAAGGGCATTGTAGGCATAATCAAATTTGCCGGTTTTAAGTTTGTTTGCAATGTCTTTATCTACTTCGACAAGTTCGGCGTTTTTGTAGCCGAGTCTTTTTAAAGCTTCATAGCAGCCGTTTCCGGATCGCCTTGAAACCTCTGCTTCCGATGACATTCCGCCGCAAAGGACGGCGATTTTAGCGTCTTTATCTACTTCTGGTATAATATTTTGCATAATTCAACCTCTCTTTTGTCGTTCCCGCCCAGAAATCTTACTTCGGGCTTCAATTTTATATTAAACTTTTCTTTCACTGCCCCCTGCATTTTTGCCATCAATTCCAGAATGTCTGTTGAGGCGGCGTCGTTTGTGTTTGTGATAAAGTTGGCGTGATTTTCCCAGACTCTTGCGCTGTTCACGCTGAAACTTTTAGCTCCTGCGCTTTCGAGAAGCCGGCCCGCAGAATCGCCTTCAGGGTTTCTGAAAATGCTTCCGCAATTCGGAGTTGCAAGGTTCGGCTGTTTTGCTTTTCTAAAATCCAAATTTTCCTGCATTTTGGCCTTTATGGTTTCTTTTTCTGCTTTTTTAAGTTTAAATTTCGCGCTGATTATTGCTATATCGCGGTTCTGGCAAACTGATGTTCTGTAAGAAAAATTCATATCTTCTTTTTTAAGAGTAATAAAGCCGTTGTCTTTGCTCCAACAGAGAGCTTCGACAAAAACATCGCTGATAGATTGCCCGTGAGCACCTGCATTCATAAAAACTTCTCCGCCGACGGTTCCGGGAAAAGCTATCATAAATTCAAGCCCGCTTAAGCCTTCTTCTGCCGCTGCCTGCGACAATTTTGGCCCCTTAACCCCGCAGTCTGCCTCAGCATACTCTCCCTCAAACGAAAAAGATGTCATTTTTGTTGTCAGAATAATTTCTCCGTCGTATCCGTAAGACGACACAAGTGTGTTGGTAAGGTTTCCAAACACTTTAGCGTCCGGATAGAGAGCAAGAGCTTCTTCAAACTCTGCGCGGTTCGCCGGAAAAATTACTTTCTTTATCTTGCCGCCGCATTTTAAAGAAGTCAGACGTTTTACATCATAATTTTCTTCAATTAACAGCATTTGCAAGCCCTTCGTTCAACGCCAGAAGTTCTTTCCCGAGAGAAGTTATTGTTCCGGCTCCGAGTCCTATCACAATATCACCGTTTTCAAGAAGCGGGAAAAGCTTTTCCGCAACTGTTTTAATATCTCCGCCAATGTATTTGCATTTAATGCCGTTTTTTTCAGCAAGGTCTTGCGCAAACCTTTGCCCTGACACTCCTTCTATTGAATCTTCCGACGCGGCATAGACATCAGTCACAATAACCTCATCAACGCCGTCAAATGCGCCTAAAAAATCATTCCAGAGATTTTTGAGTCTTGTAAATCTGTGCGGCTGAAATACAGCAATTACCCGTTTATTTTTAAAGCTTTCCGCACAGGACAATGTTGCCTTGATTTCTGTCGGGTGGTGGGCGTAATCATCATAAATTGAAATTCCGTCAAACTCTCCGACCTTCTGAAATCTCCGCCCCATACCCGAAAAAGTCGCAAAGTGCTTTTTGACTTTTTCAATATCGACCCCTGACTGGTGAAGGCTTGCAATTACGGCAAGCGCATTGTAGACATTGTGTCTGCCTTTCAGGATAATTGAAAGCGAGGTCAGTATTTCCCCTTTAAAATACACATCAAAAGTTGTGCAATCCTGTGTAAACACAATATTTTTTGCCGTATAATCCGCATCATTAAGCCCGAAAGTCATAACTTTATGCGCATGAAGCTGCTTTAGAACCTCGCAATCATTATTTATAAGAACAATTGACTCCTCTTTAACGTTAGAAATAAACTTCTCAAAAGTTGCAAGAAGCGATTTCATTCCGTCTTTATAAAAATCCAGATGATCGGGTTCAAGATTGTTTATAACGCACACATTCGGCGCATATTTAACAATTGTTCCGTCGCTTTCGTCAAGTTCCGCCACAAAATATTTGCCGTTTGTTGACTGTGAGTTTACACCGAGTTCCGGAATAATCCCGCCGACTACAAAAGATGGCTCATAACCTGCAAGATCCAAAACATAAGACGCAAGACCGCTTGTTGTTGTTTTGCCGTGCGTTCCGGAAAATCCTATGAAAAACTTGTCCTGTTTGGAAATCTCTGCCAGCAAATCCGATCTGTGATAAACTGTAAGCCCGAGCCGTCTTGCTTTCACAAGTTCCGGATTATCTTCTTTTATTGCAGTACTTGCAACAACTGTGCAGTCATCAGGCAGATTGCTTTCGTAATGCCCGATAAATACTTTTGCGCCAAGTTTCCTCAATTTATCTATATACTTGCTTTCTTTAATGTCAGACCCTGACACCTCGCATCCGTTTTCAAGCAGATACTTCGCCAGTCCGCTCATTCCTATTCCGCCTATTGCTATAAAATGATATTTCTTTTTCAAAGCTCTATCCCTATCCTGTAAACTGTTTTCTACTCTTATAATTATATTACATAAATATCTTAAATGCTTCAATATTAACCTTTTGTAAAAAATATTTTTTAATCCGGCAATTTTTTAGATTGTCAGGACTTTTAATAAACAAAGGAAATTTTGAAAATGGTTACAGGCGCGCTTAAATTCTTAAAACTTCCGGCAAGGCTTATCTATAAAGCAGAAAAAGACGGACAGGCAAAATATAATATGTTTTCGACAAAAACATGCGAATTTCTCGGTTATATGAAGGCTGAAACAGTTACATTAATGACAAAAGATTTTTATCCGGTCGATAAACCTACAAAATCTCTGTATATAAATAAGCTTGAAGCTTTTAAAAAAAGAGAAGGAGTTGGAACTGACTTTATAAATTTTGCAAAACATCTGAGCAAAGAAAGCGGCGCTGAAGGCAGAATTCATCTTATAGCCTACAATGCTGACTCTATTGCTAATCCGCCGCAAAAATTCTACAGAAAGCTCGGCTTTACCAGCAAAAAGCCAGAGGACAATATTGCTATTGACGAAGCTATTAAAAACGACACCCCGCTGCCGTTAAGATTGACGTTTGGAAGCATTATGTATCTTGAAAAATTTTGATAAAGCCTCAATTCTTATCCTGCTGTATTTGCAAGTTTGAATAAATAATCATCCCTTGCGCTTGTGTGGAAGCCTGTCGGTATAAAATGTTCTTTGTATTTTTCAATTGCGTAGCGGTCTGTCATTCCTGATATATAATCCGTCACTATCCGCTCAATTTTAGACTCGTCGCAGATGTTTTTAAGTTTTTCCGAATACAGGAAAAACAGTTCTCTGATTACATTTCTGGCTTTGCTTTCCTCAAGTTTTGCCGGTGAATCCATATAAACATTTTCAAACATCCATTTGCGGAGTTTTGTTGTGTAATTCCACGCCTCTTCGCTCATTGAAACTGAAGCCTTGCCGGGCGAGTTGTTTATGATTTCAGTAATCATTTTATTAAGCCGTTTGCTCTGGTTTGAAGAAAAATAATTTATACAATCCTCCGGAAGGTCGCTTTCAGAAATTATGCCGGCGCGGATTGAGTCTTCAATGTCGTGGTTTATGTAGGCTATTTTATCCGCAAGCTGAACGATTTGTGCTTCAGGAGTGTTCGGTGTATAGCCCCACGTATGGGTTAAAATTCCGTCGATGGTTTCTGCGCAGAGGTTTAATTTTTCTAAAGTTTCCACAACTCTTACACTCTGAATATTGTGGTGAAATCCGCCTTTCACAAGCTCGTTCAGAACGCCTTCCCCGCAATGTCCGAAGGGAGTATGCCCCAGATCGTGCCCGAGAGCAATGGCTTCTGTGAGATCTTCGTTAAAATTCAGCGCTCTTGCGATTGTGCGCGCAATCTGTGAAACTTCAAGCGTGTGCGTCAGTCGGGTTCTGAAATGGTCGTCAAACGGTGATAAAAACACCTGCGTCTTATGTTTCAGGCGGCGGAAGGCTTTTGAGTGAAGTATTCTGTCGCGGTCACGCTGAAAACAGGTTCTGAGCGGACATTCTTCTTCTTTAATTTTCCGGCCTTTTGACCGGGCGCTTTTTGTTGCATATTCGTTTAAAAAATTAAATTCTCTTTGTTCCAGATTTTCTCTGATTGTTTTATTTCCGGTTGTAGTCATAAATCTTCTCTGAAAATTTTAAGTTGCAATTGTATTGTAACAGAAACAGAATAATTTATGCTACACTATCCGGTTTATTTTGCGCGGTTTGTGCGGTTTCGGTTTGGGAGGATTGAGCGGCGGGAAAGTGTTTTTTGCGGTAATCGTCGAGCATAGAACCTAATTTGCTGATTGCAAGACCGGAAATTGCGCCGTACAACATTGCGCGTCCGCCTGATACAAGACTTGCCGAAAAATAAAGAGAGGTTGCGATTGCACCTATAGCAGGAATTCCGGCTTTCAGAAGAACAGTGTTTTGCTGGTCTTTGTTTTCTGCTTTTGAAAGTCCGACTCCGATTGCGCCTATTGCCGCAAGGATTGAGAGAATATCTGTCGGGGCGGAACCCATTGTTAAATCCCTCATCATATCAAAAAAGCTGTCTGTTTCTTTTTTGATTGCGTCGTCAAGATATTTTATGTTTCGGGATGTTGAACTCTTGAGCTTGATGTAATCTTCTCTTGGCAGAAGTTTTTTGTAAATTGTATAAATCTCCTGCAATGCGCCCTTGCCGCTTTCGCCCATTATAGTTGAAATTCCGCTGATGTTTGCATCAAGCTGACGGATAGTTTCATTGTCGTAGCCGTATGTGCGACTGTTATTTTTTATGTTGTTAGAAAGCTTTTGTAAAATTGCTGTTATTTCATCATTAAGTTTTGTCCTGCAGGTAGCTTCGTTTTTGCCCGAAAGCTTTTTCCAGTCCTCAAGTTTCAGCCTTAATTCTTTTATAATATCACGTGAAGATTTGTCCCGTGTTTTTATGAAAGAAGTCATTGAATCGACGACATCAACCGTACTTTTGTAAATGTCGTCAATGTCGCGGGTTATAACATATCTTGAAGCCATGGTGTCGTGAATAAGCTTCATTTTTTTGCCGGCAAGTTTTTCTTCAGCTATAAAGGTTTCGTATAAATCTTTTCTGCTTAAGTTATTCAAATTTCCGGCAGTTTCTGCCCAGACATCTTCTGTAAGGTTTTTCATATCATCTCTTATTATGTCGTATCGTTTGCCGCGTTCATTTTTTCCATAATTTTTGTTCCATGTTCTGCGGATTGTTGTTTTTAATGCTTCTATATCGTCAAGCCATTCTTTTACGGTTTTTCCGTCTACGGTTTTTGTTCCTTCGTTGCTGTTCATCAGAATTTTATCATCATAATCTTCGAATGTCTGGAACATTGAATTCATTTTTGTTTTGGCTTTGTCGTAGGATTTGTTTACTGTTCTGCACCCGATTGTTTCGTAAACTCCGGTGATTTTGTCGTGGATGGTGCGGGTGAATTTACTTTTGTACATAATTTTTTTAAAGGAAATATCCTTCACCGCGACAAAATTGTTGATACTTTTGGCTTTTCCCATAAAGGAGGCGAGTTTGTTCAGAGTAAATGTGTAAAATTCTTCAAGTTTTCCGACCTGACCGTTTTTACGCTGTTTGCTAAGTTTATTTTCAAGTTTTTCAGTCCATTTTTCAATGGTTTTGTAGGCATTTTTAGGCAGTCCTCTCATCAGAAACAAAATTCCGGCACCTGCTCCGAGCGCTGACAGCGCAATCGTTTTGCCGAGGTGTCTTGTCTTTTTTTCCTCCTGTTTCTCTTTTGTCTGAGCCTGAAAACTGTCCTCAGGCTGCGGAGAAGGCGTAAAATAGTAACGTTCGGGATTTACTTTAAATTCCGCAAACGGGTTGTTTATATTACCTGCTTTTACACCTGAGATTTCTGTCATAATACACTGCCTGTATTTATAAACGTATTTTTTAACAGATTTTTGCGTATTTTTAAAGTAAAAGTTAATTTATGTTAATTTTGTAATTCTTTTGTTATCTCAAGTGCGGCTTCGGTTGATGAAACTTTGTCTGATAAAAGTGTTGAAACCTGCTTCAATTGGTTAATATAGTTTATTCTATAGTCGTTGTCATAGAGAATTTTTTCGATTTCATAGGTTATATTTTGAACCGTAACATCTTTCTGGATAATTTCAGGCACTACGATTTTTCCGGAGATGATGTTTGGCAGAGAAACCATCTTTATACATCTTACAAGCAGATAGATGAAATAAAATAGCCACGGGCCTCTGTAGGCTATTATCATAGGAGTATTATACATAGCAGCTTCAAGTGCTACCGTTCCGGAGGCAAGTATAAGCGCGTTTGACACGCTCAAAAGTGCATGATTGTCGCCTTTTATAACTTTATAGTCAGTGTTTCTTAAATATTTGTCAAAAACCTCATCAGGCAAATTCGGTGCATGTGAAATCACAAATTGAATATCAGGATGAAGTTTTTCAAGGTTTTGTGCTGTTTTTACAAAAACATTCATCAATTGTTTAAGTTCAAACTTTCTTGAGCCCGGAAAAACCGCAACAAGTTTTTTGTTTTTATCAAGGTTGTATTTTTCAAAAAAAGCATCCCTGTCTGTTTTGGGCGGAAGCTGCGAAACAAGCGGATGACCGCAGTAATGAGTTTTTATCCCGTAACTTTCATACATTTCTTTTTCAAACGGGAAAATGCAGAGAACTTCGTCAATATTCTTTTTTATTGTCTTAATCCGCCACTTCCGGCTTGCCCAGACCTGAGGCGGAATGTAATAGAATGTCTTTATCCCTGCTTTTTTTAAGAATTTTGCAACGTTAAGATTGAATGCCCCGTAATCCGTCAACAGCACAATATCAGGTTTGAATTCTTTTGTCAGATAATCCACAACTTTTTTGCCTAAAATTATGTGATTAAAAATTATCCCGAAAGAAATTCCGACAGCCCCCATTTTTTTCTGGTCTGAAAACAGCTTTACACCTGCGGATTTAAGGTTTTCTCCGCCAATCCCTTCTATTTCTATATCAGGGTTTAATTCATATAATTTTTTTGCAACATTTGAAGCGTGGATGTCGCCTGAGTATTCGCCTGTTATTATGAAAACTTTTTTCATGAATTTACTGCCATCAATACGATATTGTTATCGTCTGCAAATTTTATTACTTCTTCCTGATTTACAATTATTGTTTCGTTGGCTTCGACAGCAAGAAGTACTGCTTTATAGCGTTTCATTGTCTTAAGTGTCCTTAAGCCTACTGCCGGAATATCGAAACGTTTGTCCTGTTTCGGTTTTGCGACTTTCACGACAACCGCTCCGCTTTTTGCAAGCTTTGCACCGCGTTTGATGCACATATCAGTGCCTTCTATTGCTTCTACCGCCATTGCCATTTTATCTTTTATTATAACAGATTGCCCGACGTCGATTTTGCCCATTTCTTTTGCAAGCCAGAACCCGTAGTTTACATCCTGAAGCTGTTCTTCCGTCGGTTTGTGTTTGCCTAAGACTCCTGCAGGTATCATAAGATTTTTGATGAAAATCGTCTGATCAAGAACCGTTATTCCCGCTTTTTCAAACTCTTTTACAATAAGAAGCATGACTTCATCGTCGTTCAGCCTTTTTATTGTTTTTAAAAGTTCTATTGCGCGGGCGTCAAACTTGTGAAGCTGCAAAAGTACTCGTTTATGAACTTTTCCTAAAAAAGTTGCCTGTTTTATTTCTTCGTCTTTCAGTATTTTTTCAATTTTGTTTATTTCGCCGGGATGGCAGTCGTAAACTTTTGAGCAGTATTTTTTTAATTTTGCCCTGTTGTCTCTTGCAAGTGATATGCATACTACGTCAAAACCGTTTTCTTTTGCATACTGCGCCATTTTTACCGGCAAAATCCCGTCGCCGGCTATTAATCCCTGTTTATTTTCCAACATTAAAGACATTTATTTTTCCTCTTTTACTGAAATTTTACCACAACCGTTTTTTAATGCATAAATTTCTTCAACTTCTTTTTCTGTTAAAAGTGATGCTCCGCCGAGAATTTCTGTCTGAAGTATAACCTGAGCGTAGCTTTCGGCAAGTTCCAGGTTCAGATATGCTTCTTTTATTGTCTTTCCGGCAGAAATCATCCCGTGATTTGCCATCAATATTACATTGTAATCTTTAAAATACTTCGCGGTTTTTTCAACCAGATCCGGTGATGAAGGAAGTCCGTATTCCGCAAGCGGAATTTCGCCGAAATAAAATATGTTTTCAGGCATGATAGGTTTTGTAAGAGCCTTTTTGCATGCCGCAAATGTACTTAAATACGGACTGTGCATGTGAAAAATACAGTTTATGTCAGGTCTTTGCCTGTAATATTCCACATGAAGCATCTTTTCGCTGGATGGCTTTTTGTGTCCGTCAACAAGATTGCCCTCAAAATCAATCAAAACAAGTTCATCATCTTCTAAATATGCGTTAGCTGAACCGGATGTTGTGATTAATATTTTATCACCGAATCTTGCTGATATATTGCCTGAAATTCCGGGCGTCATATTCTTTTCGCCGGCGATTTGTCCGTACTTTTTAAGTTCTTTTTTTAATTCCTGTAATTCCATAATTTAAATCTGCTCTTTATTCGGGTCTTCTATGGGTATTACCTGTGCGAATGTTCTTTTTACCGGTTTTTTAGGTGTTTCATCCGGAAAAACTACCGGCTCTACGTATTTTTTCGTTTTTCCGAGTTTTTCAGGATGTCTGATTTCCATCCTGTCGTATTCGACTGAAGAACCTTTTGTATCCAGTGCAAGCCTTATTGAAAAATAGGTTTGCTCTCTTATAAAGTCATATCCTAAATTAACTTTCAAATCATCGGGACCGACAGATACATAAAAGGCGCTTTCCTGAATATCATTGTGGTTCGGCGAATCTCCCGAAAGATTTATAGACGTTCCGTAAGCAACCGTCAGGTATTTGTTTAATCTTAAGGCTTCTCTTAAATATACATTGGATCTTCCGTATCTGAAGGCGTCAAATCTCGGAATCGGAGTGTGATCATCGTATGCAGCCAGAAAATATCCGATATCCTGCATCCAGTACTTGTATTGAGTGTGAAGATAAGGCCCTATCCTGCCGACAAACTGGGTATCTGTTGTCCCGTACAATGCTGCTGATCCTTGCAGCATAATTCCGGTATCCAGATGCAGCCGTTTTTCGGTGTTGTGGTAGGAATATAATGATTGCCCGAGTTGAGCCATATATTTTAAACGGGTTGTGCTAATCTGGTTGGAGGGAATTCGTTCTCCATGATTGTTTCTGTCGCTGTCTTTCATATAACCAAAAGAGGCTCTGTGCCTGAAGGTAAGATGTTTCCCTTCTCCTAAGAAGTCAGGATATCTGATGCCATCCATATATACACCTTCTACCAGATATTTTGCAAGCCGGTGTCCCATCCACCAATCGCTCATATATGAATTGACGCCATATTGCAGCATAAAATTGTCATCAAGCGATTGTCTGCCTCGCAGAACAAATATATCCTGTGCACTTCCGTACATCATATCCGTTTTGTTCGTCGAACTGTTATATCTTAGCCCTCCGCCATAGCCTAATTCATCTTTATAGTTTAACAGCGGCATAACTTTAATAGTTGAACCGAATGGTGCCTCAAATACAAATCCCGGACCTGCAAACATCCCTACTCTTGAGCGGCTTCCGATTTCCGGAAGGCTGGTTTCTACGTAATTGTGCATTTTGTTTGTATGAACTGTGAATCTTTTAAAGTTGAAACCTTTGAAATCTCCAACCTGAAGATTCCCGTCTTTGACAGTGATGGTTTCATGTTCATCTTTTGAGTTGATTTTTATATCTTTTGCAACAAGTTTGACTTTTGTGTGTCCTACTATATCCTCAAGATGAGATTTTGCGGCTTCAGGTATTACCATATTGTCGATTCTTACACGCATGTATCTTGTTTGAAGTCTTAATATATAACTGCGTTCGGATGCTATTTTACCTTTTTCCAGTACCACAAGATCATCTGAAGCATTTGCTTTGTCGGCATATATTGTCATGTTCATCTGTTCAGATTTCATATTTGTCATCAGAGCATTTTCTTCATTAATGTTTATCTGGAAATAATCGCCGTACATGGTGTTGCCGTCTTTTGTGACTTCAACGTTATCGAAAGCTTTCAGGATGTTGGTCGCGGTATTATAAGTAATTCTGTCAGCGACTATTCGGACTCCCTGTGTCGGAAATCGCAGAACCGGTCGTCCTAAGGCTTCAACTTCATCATCAAGATAGTTTACTACCTCACAGTCAAGGATAGCCTCTTTTTCGGCTTCAACCTGCTTTACCCCCCCTTTGATTTTAACGGAGTCTTTTTCTGAATTACCTTCTGCCGGCTTATTTGCTTCTGCCTGTGCTGCCGGCTGTTGAGTCGTTTCTTTTTGTTTTTTTTCTGATTTTCCGGACGCAGTTTTTTTCTGAGAAGTTTTGTCTTTTTTGAACAAGGAGAATTTTTTCTTTTTCAGCTTTTGCGCTTCTTTTTTTTCTTTGTTCATCTGGTCAAGAAAATTTTGTAGATTTTCTGCCTGCATTTCTTCAAGAGCATCTTCGCTTGTGTAACTTTCGTCTTCCTCAAGCCGTTTTAAAAATTCTTCCTCAAGCCGTTTTTGCTCAAGCATTTCTTCGTGTGCTTTTATTTTATAGTGATTTTGTATTTTTATGCGGATTTGCTTGAAAAGCGGCACCCCTCTTACATGGATTGAACCTCCGCCAAATTCAGCTATCCCGAAGTCGTAATCCTGAACTTTTGATTTTGTCTGTACTTCCGCGTAATTCATCGGCTCTTCAAAGAACATTTGCTGTATGCTTTCCAGTTCTTTTTGTTCGGGAGTTTGTTCTACTGCCGGGTCATTATACATCTCCCAGTAATAAGCCTGGGCCGTATTCGGAATCATTAGTAATATTATTGCTGTTATCAGTATTTTTTTCAAAATCAGATATCCCTTTTCTTATTTATATATAATTTAGCGGATTGTTTGGTTTCCCGTTAATTCTTACTTCAAAGTGGCAGTGAGGCCCTGTTGAATAGCCGGTTGTACCTTCAAGACCTATAACCTGACCTTTTTGAACAGATTGTCCGTTGTTGACTTTAATTGTAGACATGTGGGCATACAATGTTGTCATCGGATGACCGTTTACTATACCGTGGTCTATAATTACAACTTTTCCGTATCCACCGTACCAGCCGGAATAAATTACTTTTCCGCTGTTTGAGGCTTTTATGCTGCCGTAATTAGGCCCTCCTATGTCGACGCCGGAATGAAATGTGCGGCTGTTAAATATCGGATGGGTTCTCCAGCCGAACGGAGAGGTTATTCTGCCTGCTATAGGCTTCATAAAACCTGCAGAACTCGTTTTTACTGTCGAATTGTTATAGCCTTTGCTTATCATTTTTTGAAGATCGGCAGATTGTCTTTCAAGTTCGCGCTCAGCCTTCTGATAGTAAGCTTTATCTGTTTTTAGCTTGTTTATCATGCTCTGGTTTTGGGCAATTGCTCTTTTGATTGATTGCTGCTGGTAGTTCATTTCATCAATCGTGGACGCCAGCGCCTGTTTTTGTGCTTCAACGTCTTTTTTCATTTTTGCAAGTTTCAGCGATTTATCTTTAAGCTCTACCATTTTTTTATAGTCGCGTTTAATGATTATCCGCTCAAAGTACACGACATCAAGAAGTGCATTTAAATCCTTTGCCGACAGGATAAGCTCAAACATACCGAGACGCTGGTTTTTGAAAACCTGACGTATTCTGTTTTTTAACTGTGCGTCAATATTATTAAAATCCGTCTGGGCACGTGCCAGATCTATTTGCATTTTGCTAAGACGGCTTTCAATTTCATTATAACGTGCACGTGTTGTTGTTAGATTTGAATGTGTTGTTTCAAGCTTTTGCTGGTTTTTATAAAGTTTGTTTTTTTCTAAACCTTCCAGAATTTGTATCCGTTTAATTTTTTCTCTGGTCTGTTTCTTTTTCTGATCCAGTGTTGTCGCATAAGAAATCTGGGGTGTTACGGTCACAAGACAAATCAACACGGTCAATAAAGCTATAAATAAATTTTTTATTGTTTTATTTAAATTCATTTATTTCCCTATTTGAATAACAGAGGCAGCATCATTAAACCAACCGTCCACGCGATGAAGGTTACTGCTATAACGCCGATTATTATTTTCTGGTGTTTTCTGAAAAATTCCATATTCTTCCCCTAAGTTGCTGATAATATTGTACTATAAAAAATATTTTGTGCAATTCCGTAAAATAAATTTGCAAAAAACGCCGTTATATTTTAATATTAATTATATGAAATACCAATTTATTGATGACATAACTGACAGAAAAACTTTTTTGAAACCGGATACTGATCCTGTAACGCATATTCTGGCTGAAAATAACAACAATCAGTTTCTGAAAATGCATGAATTTTTTATGTTTGAGAAATTCCTGCTTCTTGTCAGCGGGTTTATGGGAACAGGCAAATCTGCCGTCATTGATTACTTTTCAGGGTTTTTGAAGCCGGAAACCATTGTTTTGAAATATAATTGCTACGAAACTACAAATCTTGAAGATTTGCTGCTCGCTTTTTTTGAAAAATTTAAAATTCTTGAAACGCAAAATATCATCAGGGAACCTAAGATGCGCTCTGACAATTTCGCGCAGAAAATTAATTCGTATTTTATATCAATTTCTGCGCCGATTGTTGTTATTGTCGATTCTTTCGAGCAGGTGCTTAAGGCTAATAAAACAGAAATTCTTGATTTCCTAAAACATCTTTCACATACCAATAAGGTTAAAGTAATAATTGCAGGCAGAACTTTTGATTACAACGATTTTGAAAAGAAGTTTGATTATTCAAAAATCATGATAGGCGCTCTGGAAAAACCTATTTTTGAAAGATACCTGAAGCTTTACGATATAAAAACTATAGGCCCTGTTTCCGACGAACTTTACAAGCATACAAGAGGGTATTTCCTTTATGTTTCTCTTGCTCTGAAAATTATTCAGATAAGAGGTTTAAGTATGTACGAGTTCCTTGACGGGTACAGCAAAAGCTTTCTATCTTATAATGATTTCATTTTAAGAGAAGCGCTTGCATTAATTGACCCTGTCAGCGGTCATCTTTTTAGATTCCTTACAGTAATCAGGCATCCTGTAAACATCAATCTTCTTAGAACTCTTCAGCTTTATGATGAGTTTAAAATAAGAGTTTTTATAGAAACATTAATTTTGTCGGTGGATGAAAATTCAATATATCTGAAGGATTATTACAAAGTAATTGCAGAAAATTCAATTCCTCAAAATGTCGCGATGAAAATTCACAAAAGCTGTGTTGATTTATACAACACCCAGCTTCCCTTAAAGCCGATGGAAAGGGCTTTGTTAATATCACGTGCCACAATGAGGGCGGAAATTGAATATCATTCAACCTTCTTACCTAAAAAGCCGGTTGTTAAACCAAAATATGTTATTGAAAACGGACTCAGAATTGATACCCCGCAGGAAATTCCGCCTGTCGAACCGGAAGAAAAACAGGATATTAAAAATATAAGCTTTATTTTTGAAAGCGAAGAGGCGGAAGCCAGTATCATGAACGGCATTGCGGATTCTATAAACGAGTTTATAACATTCACTGATGAGCAGATTAAAGAAATTGAAAAAGAAAACAATATGTCGCTTGTCGAACTTATCAATCTGGCGCGCCAGCAGGAAAACAAGTTTAATTTCAAACGTGTGGTGATGATTTACCAGCGGATTTTGATGATGAAAAACGACCAGAATTACGTAAAATTTCTGCCTGTTGTCTTTACAAGGCTCGGGACGGCATACGCCAAACTTTCAGACTGGTTTAATTCTCTAAAATATTTTGAAGATGCTCTGAAGATATATCAAACCGGCGCAGACAGCTTAAAATCTGCAGAAATTAAGCTTGATATTGCAAATGTCTACTATCAGATGTTCAAACGAGATAAAGCCAAAGAGGTACTGCTGCAACTGATATCAGAAGAAAATCTTCCTGCCGATATTTATATAAAAGCATTCATAAAACTTGCGGATATTTCGGATGAAGAACTTGATGATGCCTACGATTATTTGAAAAAATCCCTTGTTTATATAGAAAATTCGGAAGATGAAGTGCTTCTTGCCGAATTGTATTACAAACTCGGAATTCTGAGTGATGAGAAAGGCGAGGTTAAACAGGCTGTTATGTGCTATAAAAATTGCGTAGAGCTTGCAGAAGACAAAAATCCTTATGCCTCCGGCGCTTATTCAAACCTCGCAGCCATTTACGAAGATTCAGATGCCAAAGATTCCGCCGCAAAATTTTATGAACTCAGCCTTGAACTGGATGAAAAAAGCGGAAACGACAGCGGAATTTATCATTCTTCCATGAAACTTGCTTCTTTAACACGGCGCAAAAATCACCAAACAGCGCTGATGTATTATGAAAAAGCTTA
Organism: Candidatus Gastranaerophilales bacterium; assembly: GCA_944322665.1. Lineage (GTDB taxonomy): Bacteria > Cyanobacteriota > Vampirovibrionia > Gastranaerophilales > Gastranaerophilaceae > Scatenecus. Next base: position 19,958 of record CALUPM010000033.1, read on the forward strand.
TAATACCTCATTAAAACTCAATGAGCCGCTTTATAAAGTTACCTCTGCAATGGCGCTTGGTGATTTTTATAATCTTTATCTTAAAAATCCGCCGGAAGCTTTAGAAAAATATTTTATTGCTCAAAGCGCGGCAGAAGGTAAACTCGGTGATAAAAATATGGCTAAAATAAGTAAACGTATAGAAGACGTTAAAGCAGTTCTGGGGGAAGAGCAATTTAACGATATTCAAAACAGGTCCAAGAATGAAGTTAAACAAGACTGATTTTACCAAATATATAGAAGCTTTTCTTGAAGAAAATTCAAAAGTCAATCTGATTTCCAGGAATGACGAAAAATTTTTATGGGAAAAACATATTTTTGACAGCCTTTCAATCGAAAATTTTTTTGAAAAATACGGCTCTGATTATAAAACCCTTCTGGATATAGGTACAGGCGGCGGTTTCCCTTCGGTTCCTGTAGCGCTTGTCTATCCGGAGCTTGAGGTTTGGGCGCTGGACAGTATCAGAAAAAAGATTAATGCGATTGAGAATATAAAATCAGCGCTTAAGATTGAAAACCTTTATACTATATGTGACCGCGCAGAAAATATAAAAGAAAAATTTGATATAATAACCTCCCGTGCCGTCGCACCGCTGAAGGTTATTGCCGGATATGCAGCGCCTCATTTGAATAATAACGGTTATTTTATAGCCTATAAATCACGCAGGATTGAAGAAGAAATTGCGGAAGCATCACGGGTTCTGGAAAAATTGCACCTGAAAATAACTGATATTATAGAATACAATCTGCCGTTAGAAGAAAATTATGTTCGGAATCTGGTTGTTATAAAAAGGCGATAAGTCTGCAAGGCGATAAGGCGATAAGTCCTTATCAGAGTGAGGTGTGAAGCGTGAAGGGTGAAGAGTGAGGGGAGTTGAAAGGATGAACAGTTGAACGGGTGAAAGGGTTGTTTCTGAATAGGATACTAAGGCGCTAGGGCACTAAGGCACTAAGAAATTTCTGGATAAAAGACGTTAAGACGTTAGGACGATAAGTTCTTTACGTAAAATAAATCCCCTCTCCCCTTGTGGGAGAGGGTGACACGAAGTGTCGGGTGAGGGGTCAAAGAGTGAAGCGTGAAGGGTGAAGTGAGTTGAATGGTTTAAAGGATTTCATGTCATCCTGAGCCGCAGGCGAAGGATCCACTTAAAAAACCGATGAAATTCTTCTTTTAATCGTTTTGTTCGGCAGAGTGCTCAGAATGACATGGAGAATCCAACCTAATTCTATACAAAGCGCAACTTGTATGTCCTGTCCGGAGTATAGATGTGCCTCAGGCGATATCAACGGTGGCGAACAGACAAAATTTGTTCCAGAGCGAAGCTTGCAAAAAGCGTCAGT
>CALUPM010000034.1 GCA_944322665.1 Candidatus Gastranaerophilales bacterium
ATCGCCTTTATTCCGAAACCTCCTAGTGCCTTAGTGCCCCAGCGCCTTAGTATCTTCTTCAGAAACAAACCCTTCAACTTTTCAACCGTTCAACTCTCCTCACTCTTCACACTCCACTTTTCAGACCCCTCACCCTGACCCTCTCCCACAAGGGTAGAGGGAAAATATTTTACGTAACGAACTTATCGCCTTATCGCCTTGCAGTCCTATCGCCTTTATTCCGAAACCTCCTAGTGCCTTAGTGCCTTAACGCCTTAGTATCTTTTTCAGAAACAAACCCTTCAACTTTTCAACCGTTCAACTCTCCTCACTCTTCACGCTTCACTCTTCAGACCCCTCACCCTGACCCTCTCCCACAAGGGGAGAGGGGATATATTTTACGTAACGAACTTATCGCCTTATCGCCTTTATTCCGAAACCTCCTAGCGCCCTAGTGCCTTAACGCCTTAGTATCTTTTTCAGAAACAAACCCCTCAACTTTTCAACTGTTCAACCCCTTTCATCCTTCGCTTTCTTGTCGCGGCTCAGGGGCAGAGGCTTTCCCAATCAGGCTCCCCGTCGTCTTCGCCCGGTTCTCTTATCGGTTCATCGGACTCCAGCATTACAGTAAGCGTCAATCGCAACTGCTTTTTGTAATTTTCCCGTGCTTTCTCTATTGTTTTGGCGCAGAAACAAAAGCTCGGAATCTCCTCTATCATTATGTAATGATAGGGCTTCCCTTCAAAATCCAAATCTTCGCCCTCTACAAGCGTCCAGTCAAGGTTTAAGTAATAGTCAAGATCTTTTTCCATCTTCTAATCCAGTGAATTTTCGCTCAAAGGCTGGGTTATCATTATCCCGTCGCCGCCTATTACATCTGCCTGCTGTCCGTTTATGTACAGAAATACGGCTTTATCAGTGTTACGTTTTGCGGTTTTAATCAACTGGAAAAGCCTTTTATAAACGCTTTCCGTCCCGCCGCCCGTTGCAAACTCGGAAGACAGGTCTATTATAACCTTGTCAGGTTTTTCACTAATACTTAATATACGCGTGTCTGCCGGAATTTCGGTATAAACTCCGCCGGATTTTTCTGCGGGTTTAGGGCCTAGAATAAGGCTTGTTATTGCATATTTAACCTTTGAACCGTCAACTTCGCTGTTATAAACCCGTTTTACGGCTCTGTAAACTTCTTCGTTATTTTCATTTTTACCGATGAAAAATATATTAACGTATTCTTCCTGCTTCTGAGGTTCCGGCTTTTTTTCGGGAGGATTCGGAACATCTTCCGGCGGAACCTGAACTTCTTTTTTATCAGGAATATCAACTATTTCATCTCCCGGCGTCAGGTACTGCAAACCAAAATAAACTCCGCACGCTACAAGGGCTGTCAAAATAATACCGATAAAAAATATTTTTATATTATTCAGAGTATTGTTTTTCTTGCGTCTTCCCATAGATTATTCCTCATAGTTGTGTAAGTACGTCTTTGGGCACATTTATTATGCCGGATATGTTGATTTTGTCGTTTATTATATTGACGTTCCTGACTTTTAAAACAGCGTCTTTGTTTTTCATAACTTTCAGTGAATATTCAAGCGGATTCAGGTAATTGAAAACTTTTGTCAGACTGCTTAAGTCAGCTTTCATGTAAGAATTTACAAACTCCGGATTGTCCAGAAGAACCTGACCGTTTTCCACTCTCAAATCAGTTATTAAAGCAACGTCAAATTTAGTGTTTTTTCCGCCCAGAAACCCGAGAGCCGGCACATTCATATTAAAAACATACACAAACTTGTTGTTTCTTATTTTTGCCTCAGTGGATTCTACTTCAAAAAGCGACAGTGCTTTGCCGAACCCGTTTACTTTCTCAATTAAATCAAAATATCCTGCGGCTTTCATTGTGTTGTTAAGGTCTTCTTCCGACAGGGTTACGGCAAAACTTACCGGAAAATCTTCCTTGAAAAGCGCCGTGGATTTTTGTTCATCATAAATGATATAATTAAAATCACACAGGGTCGAAATATCCATTGTGCTAAAATAAACACCCTCAGACACAACATTTTTGCCGTGAATTTCCATTGACTTAAACCGTCCGGCTTTCAAATCCGCAACACTGAAGGATTTTACACCGACCGAAAATTTCCCGTCCGCATTTTTTGTAACCTGATTTTTCAAAATATGTTCTGCTATTTTTGAGCCGAGAAAGTTTGCACCGCTGACGCGGCTAAGTGTGCTTGAAAACCCTTCTGACAGGTCATAAGGCGCAGAACACCTGAATCCGTCTGATGCAGCAGCATAAGCCCCTGCCTGTAAACAGCCTGATAACCAGAATAATATCGCTGCTAAAATGCAAATTTGCTTTTTCATTTTCTCTAGAATACTTTCTTAATTAAGATTTCATTTCTGCCGGAGACCCCGACTGCATTTATTATATCATTATAAATTAAAATTACAACTTGCCCCTGCGAAATATCATTCTTATTATGTATCGGGTTTCCGTGCCGGACTTTTTCAAATTCGGTTTCGTCTAATTTGATTTTAGGATAATCAAGCATGCCGGCTGGATTTATAAGATGTTTTTTTATATCCTCCGGATTTTGAAGGTTTTCTAAGTTGACGGAATTTTCTATTTCAAATTTTCCGGCTTTCGTTCTTGTCAATTTTACAAGATGCGCGCCGCACAATAGCTTCTGCCCCGTATCATGCGCAATCGAGCGGATGTACGTTCCTTTTGAACACTTTACAAAGATTTCGGCAGTTTGATTTTCAAAATCAAAATTTTTCAATTCAAGCTTTTCTATAAAAACTTTTCTTGGCTCAACCTCGACAGTCTGCCCTTTTCTGGCGTATTCGTAGAGTTTTTTCCCTTTAACTTTGATTGCTGAATATGCCGGCGGTGTCTGCAGAATTTCACCGCAGAATTCAGGCAGAATTTTTTCAACATCTTCTCCGGTGACTTTTGTCTCCGAAACTTTTGTTATTTTTCCGTCTAAATCGTAAGTATCCGTCTCAACGCCGAATTTTACAACCGCAAGATACGCCTTGTCATCGTCAAGATATTCTATCAATCTTGTTGCTTTTCCGATACAAACCGGCAGAACGCCTTCCGCAAAAGGATCCAGCGTTCCGGTATGCCCGACCTGCTTTATGCCGGAAGCTTTACGGATTTTATAAACAACATCATGCGAGGTTATTCCTTTTGTTTTTTTGACATTTAAAAACCCGAACAATCCGGCTTTTTCCTCCTGACCGCCAGAAATCTCAGCCCCGCTTGACATCAAGGACACTGTTAAATTTCTCCTCGTGAAATTTTGTCTATAATTTCGCTGACTTTTGAGCCTTTTTCAAGCGAATCCGTATAGACAAACTTCAACTCCGGTGTCAATCTCAGGCGAATTCTTTTGCCAACTTCATATCTTACTTTCGGGGTGCTCTTTTCTATAATTTCTTTTGTTTTTTCAATTTGTTCAGGACTGCCTAAAACGCTATAAATCACTTTTGCAAATGAATTGTCATGAGAGACTTCGACATCCAGAACGGACACAACACCTGCCAGCCCGCGGATTTCTTTTCTCAGAATATCCGAAATATCTCTCATTAATTCTTTTCTGACTCTTTCGTTTCTTAATGTCATTTTTATATTCCTTTAATATTTTTCGACTGACGTGCTGATTTTACAAACTCTGGCGCTGAACTTCTTCTTTTGTAGAAACTTCTATGATATCACCGACTTCAATGTCGTTCCATTTTGCAAAAGAAATACCGCATTCAAAACCTTGTGCAACTTCTTTTACATCATCCTTGAAACGTTTAAGCTGGTCAATTGCGCCTCTGTATATTTCTTTGCCGTCACGGTATAGAACAGCGTCTTTGCTTCTGACTATTTTGCCTTCCGTTACGTAGCAGCCCGCAATTCTGATAGTCTTGCCAATTGTAAATATCTGTCTGACTTCGGCTTTCCCGAGTTCAACTTCTTTAACTTCAGGCTCTAATAATGAAAGCATTGTTTTTTCGATATCTTCCAGAATCTGATAGATAATATCGTATTTCTTGATTGTAACCCCTTCTTTTTCGGCTGCGGCAAGCGCGTTGCTGTCTTCTTTTACGGTAAAGCCCAGAATGAGCGCATTTGAGGCAGAAGCCAGCATAACATCCGCTTCAGATATATCTCCGACGCCGACGTGGATAATTTTTGTTTTGATTTCCTTTGAATCTAGCTGCGCAATCGCCTGTGAAACAGCTTCTGCCGAACCGTGAGTGTTTGCTTTGATAATCAAATTCAACTGAGGAATGTCATCCTCGCCTGCAACGGCTTCGCGGCGGATGTGTGCCGGAAGCATTGCATCAAGCCGTTTGTCACGTTCTTTTTCTTTGCGTTTTTCGACAATTGATTTCATTTCTTTTTCGTTTTTAACAACTTCAAAATGATCGCCTGCCTGCGGAACTTCTGTTAAGCCAAGAATTTCTACCGGAGTAGAAGGCTCGGCTTTCGTAATTCTCTCGCCGCTGTCTGAAAGCAAGGCTCTGACGCGGCCGCAGGCTGTACCGACCACGATACAGTTGCCGACCCTTAATGTTCCGTTCTGGACAAGAAGTGTTGCAACAGGGCCTTTTCCTTTATCAAGGTTTGCCTCAATTACGACACCTGAAGCTTCTGCTTTTGGATTAGCTTTTAAATCCTGAATTTCCGCAACCAGAAGAATATATTCCAGAAGTTCATCAATACCCGTTCCCTGAAGAGCTGAAACTTTAACCGTAATCGTATCGCCGCCCCATTCTTCCGGCACAAGCCCGTGTTCTGTCAGCTGCTGAAGAATTTTGTCAGGATTTGCATCCGGCTTATCAATCTTGTTGACCGCAACTATAATCGGAACTTCTGCCGCTTTTGCATGGTTGATTGCCTCAATTGTCTGCGGCATAATCCCGTCGTCTGCAGCAACAACAAGAATTGCAATATCAGTTGCCTTTGCACCGCGCGCTCTCATTTCCGTAAAAGCTTCGTGGCCCGGAGTGTCGACAAATACTATTTTCTTTTCCCTGTCATTATCAAGATAAACCGTGTATGCACCGATTGACTGGGTAATTCCGCCGACTTCGGTTGCAACAATTTTGTGTTTTGAAGCTCTGATACTGTCTAATAAAGTTGTTTTACCGTGGTCAACGTGCCCCATAATACTTACAACAGGCGCACGCCGTTTGAGAAGTTTTTTATCAACTTCGGTAAGCGCTTTTTTCTGTTCTTCTTTCTCAAGCTCTTCTTCCATATAAGCGTCAAGATCTTCATCCAGAACTTCAAGGTTGTATTCGGCGCAGACCTTCTTGATTACGTCGATATCTATAAGCTGGTTGACGGTTGCCATAATGCCCTGAAACATAAGAAATTTAACGATTTCTGCCGGTGTTTTCTGGATTTTATCGGCTAGTTCGCTGATGGTCATGGCATGATCTACGACAATCTGCGTTACTGCTTCATGTTCTTCTTCTTTATGAACTCTTTTTTTATGTTTCTGGGCAGCGGCTTTTTCTAATGAAATCCGCTCCTGTTCTTCTTTTTTGGAATTGAAATCTTTATCTTTGCGTTTGTTGTCGCTTCTTCTTCTGCCGGAACCTTTGTTTTCATAGATTTCCTGTGAAATTATATGGCGCTGAATAGGTTTTCTTTCGCCTGATTCCGGTCTTTCGCTCTTTTTAAAATCTTTTGGTTTGTCGCCGTCTTTTGTTTGTGAGGATGCACCGAAGGGTCTTTTGCCTCTTTCCGGACGCTCGGAGCGGTCAGATTTTGGCGGGAATTTTCTGCCTTCCGGAGCTTTTGCAGAGCCTGACGGATTTTGAGGGGCTCTGCGAACGATTTCCAGACGGCTTTTTGGTTTTACAACTTCTATTTGAGGACGTTTCGGCGGCTCTTCCTTTTTTTCGGGTTCTGAGGGCTTTTGTTCAATTTCTGTTACTTCAACAGACACATCCGCATTTTTTGCCTTCTTCACTATAAATGCTTTCGGTTTTTTGGCGGTTTTTTCCGAACCGGAGCTTATAAAATCCTTCAAACGTCTTTCCTGATCGGGAGTCAGCGTGCTTGAATGAGTTTTTCCGGTAATATTCATCGCGGCAAGCTTTTCCAGAATCTCTTTGCTTGTCATATTTAATTCTTTTGCTATTTCATTTATTCTTTTGGTTTCAAAACTCATTTATTAATTTCCCTTTCAGTTCTAAAGGTACAGAGGTTTTCAGGGCTTTTGAAATTCTGTTTTTTTTAAAAGCATTCTCTATACACGTTTTATTATAGCAAAGATATACCGATCTGCCAAATACTTTGGAGTCAGGGTTGATAACTAAGCCGCCGCCGGAATTTTGTCTGGTGATTTTGATTAAATCTTCTCTGTTTTTAATTTCTCCGCATCCGGCGCACTTTCTGTCTGTCACTAATTCACCTCTGCAAGTTTTTCCAGTTTTAATTTCTGATCGTATTCCATCAAAAGTTTTATCAACTCATCCAGATCACCGTCGATAACCGTCCAGACATTGAGGTTGTGGTTAAGCCTGTGGTCTGTCAGGCGTCCCTGCGGGAAGTTGTAAGTCCTGATACGTTCGCTTCTGTCGCCTGTTCCGACCTGTGAACGGCGAAGGTCTGTAATTTCCTTCATCTGCTTCTGGACTTCCATATCGTAAAGCTTTGCTTTCAATATTTGAAGTGCACGCTCTTTGTTCTGAAGCTGTGAGCGTTCTTCAGTACAGAAAATCATTATTCCGGTCGGCTTGTGGAACACTCTGGCTGCGGTTTCAACTTTGTTGACATTCTGACCGCCAGCACCGCCTGAACGTGCTGTTGTGATTTCAATATCATTCATATTGAGTTCGACTTCAACGTCATCGACTTCGGGCATAACAGCAACAGTTGCTGTTGAGGTGTGAACCCTTCCCTGAGATTCTGTTGCCGGAACCCTCTGGACACGGTGAACACCGGATTCATACTTCAATTGAGAATATACAGCATCGCCTTTGATTGAAATAATAATTTCCGAATAACCGCCGGCTTCGCATTCGGTTTTTGACAAAATTTGTGTCTGCCAGCCTTTTTTATCGGCATAGCGCATATACATTCTGGCAAGGTCGCCCGCAAAAATGTTTGCTTCATCTCCGCCTGCGCCTCCTCTGATTTCGAGGATAATATCTTTGTCGTCCATCGGGTCGCGGGGAAGAAGAAGGATTTTCATTCTTTCTTCATACTCCGGCAGTTTGGCTTCGTTTGCTTCCATTTCGGCTTTCAGAAATGCTTTCATTTCATCATCGTGTTCGGATTTTATCATTTCTTTGGCTTCGGCTATCGCGTCGACCGCTTTTTTCCAGTCGTAATAAAGATGAACGGTTTCTTCCATTGATTTACGTTGTTTGGAAAGATCTCTAAACCTGTTATAATCCTGAATTACGGCAGGATCTGAAAGCGTCACGCCAAGTTCGTTGTACTTCTTTTCTATTTGAAGAATTTTGTCTAACATATCTTTCATACCCTGATTATATCAGGAACAAATTATTTTTCAAATATCATAATTACGGGACTTATATCGTAAATTCCATAAAAATTTTCAAAACTGCGTCATCCTGAGCCGCAGGCGAAGGATCCCCCAAAAAACACAAGGAGATTCTTCGGGCTAAAGCCCTCAGAATGACGTGCTTTTTATAAATATTTGTGGAATTTGTTATATAAATACCATAATTACCACGGATAATCCGGTTTGATTTCCCAGCCGTCATAGGCTATTAAAATTGTACAGTAATACTGACTATACCCGGAATCTTTCCGGCTGTTTCTGCATTTGTCTATCAATTCATCACGTGCAAAATTTTCGGAATTATCAATTACATTACCGGTTGTCAAATTCAACTTAAATAAAAAAATGTCCCGTCCGTACAGGTTAGGTTTTGCAAAACCATTTACATCAACAAAATATCCGATACCATTTATATTTCCCCATTTATCCTCATTTCCTGCCACCAGAGCATCAATCCCGTAAATTGTCCCGTCATTAAGGATATACCACGTAATTGGTGCTGTATTTGCAGGCTTGTCATTAATAGTTTCGTATCCAAATTCCTTTGCCGTACCATAATATCTATCTCTTATTGCCGGAATCCATGGTTCCCAAAATTGTGTTGCGAAAAGTACACGAATGTATTGTCTATTTGCAAAACTACTTGAGTCGCCGACAATCCTCTCTAGTCCCCAGCCCGATACATCGCCGTAATCAACTTTTGAACGTTCGATTGTCTGGGCAATTACGTTATATGCACGTTTTAATCTGGTTGCAGTAACTTTTTTCTGGTAGTGTCCAAGAAGCTGCGGCATTGTCATTGAAGCAACAACACCTATAATTCCTAGTGTTATCAGCACTTCTGCCATTGTAAAAGCAGGGTTTATATTTAAATGTAGTAAAAAGCCTCTAGGAGAGCGTAATTGCGGCTGCCCCCCCCCCCTGCAAATCAGCGCTATATCTGCATTTTAGCATACTTCTCTCCTTTATTTTATAAACTTTATTATATCATACAAGTACACGATTTGGCAAATTCAAATATTTTTGTATAATTGAGCATATAATAAAAGGAGAAAAACAATGGTACAATACTTTTTAGGCTCGTATATAGTTACAATAGCCGGACTTCTCGGCGCTTATTTCTGGGGAAACCACGTGGCGCCCGGAACAGGATGGGCCTGCGTGTTTATCGCTATAGTTTTGAGCGTTCTGGAAGTCAGTCTTTCATTCGATAACGCTGTTGTCAATGCAATGAAGTTAGAAAAAATGTCACACGTATGGCGCCACCGATTCTTAACATGGGGGATTTTAATCGCAGTTTTCGGGATGAGATTTTTGTTCCCTATTCTGGTTGTTTCGGTCTTTGCTAAAATCGGGATGTATGATGTTGCAAAAATTGCACTCACGGATTCAGAGCAGTACGCGCATTACCTGCATGAAACACACGCTCCAATCGTAACTTTCGGCGGAACTTTCCTTATGATGCTCTTTTTAAATTACTTTTTCAATCACGAAAAAGGGGTTCACTGGCTCAAAAAAATTGAGGAAGCGCTTGCTCATCTTGACCACATAAAGGGAATTGAAATCGTTATTACGCTTATCAGCCTTATGATTACGCAGCATTTTATCCACGGAAGCCAGAACCATTACTCGCTGCTTGCTGGAATTGCGGGGGTTGTGGTTTACCTGATTATTGACGGGGTTACTCATTATCTTGAAAAACACGAAGAAATGCGGCTTGCAAAATGCGCGGCAGACAACGTTAAATGCGGCGGGCTGATAGCTTTTATCTATCTTGAACTTATTGATGCTTCCTTCTCGCTCGACGGGGTTCTCGGAGCTTTTGCGCTGAGTAAAGATATTATAATAATTTCCATCGGGCTTGCAATCGGTGCAATGTTTGTTAGATCTTTGACCATTATGCTCGTTGAGAAGAAAACTCTTGCTAAATTCATCTATCTTGAATCCGGCGCTCACTGGGCAATCGGTGCACTATCAATCCTGATGCTGATTTCGGCTATAAGAGAAGTTCCGGAAGTCCTGACAGGCTTAATCGGCTTGTTGTTCATCGTTGCCGCATTCATCTCTTCAATTATGCATAACAAAAAGCTTGAAAGGTGCATTGCGGAAGAAAATTCTGAAAACTCCACGCAGGCATAACTAACGCAGGAATTTGAAAAATATTCTAAATTTTAAAAAGGGGCGGGCTTTTTAAAAGCCCGCCCCTTTTTTCATCTTATCCTAATCAATTTTCCAGCTATGCAAATATTTTTCCTGTTCTTCCGTCAGGGTATCAATTTTTATTCCCATTGATTGAAGTTTTAATTCTGCAATTTTTACATCTACTTCGTGCGGAAGAGTATAGAGTTTGTTTTCCAATTTTCCTTTGTTTTTAACAAGGAATTCTATACCTAAAGCCTGATTTGCAAAACTCATATCCATAACGCTTGCGGGATGGCCTTCCGCGCATACGAGGTTTACGAGCCGACCTTGCGCGAACACATAAACGGATTTACCGTTTGTGAGTTTGTATTCTTCCAGATTCGGACGGATTTCGTTAATTTCCGTTGTGTAAGCCTTCAAATCTCCGACGTTAATTTCCCAGTCAAAATGACCTGAATTTGCAAGGAACGCGCCGTCTTTCATACTCAAAATATGCTGAACGTCAACAACGTGTTTGTCGCCCGTAACTGTCAGAAAAACATCCCCTTCCTTTGCAGCTTCGGCAATAGGCATTACTCTGTAACCTTCCATCGCGGCTTCAAGGGCTTTGAGAGGATCAACTTCACAGACAATAACATTTGCGCCCATTGCTTTGGCTCTTAAAGCACAGCCTCTGCCGCACCAGCCATAGCCCGATACAACTACGGTTTTGCCTGCTATAAGAATATTTGCACCTCTTAAAATTCCGTCTAATGAGCTTTGTCCCGTGCCGTATCTGTTGTCATAAAGATGCTTTGTAAGGCTTGTATTAACTCCGACTGCTGGGAATTTCAACTCGCCGTTCTTTTCCAATGCCTGAAGTCTTATAATTCCCGTTGTTGTTTCTTCTGTTGAACCGATAATCTTTGAGGCAAGTCCCGGTCTGTTTGCATGAATTTCCGAAACCATATCGCACCCGTCATCTATTATAATGTCAGGATTGTGGTCTAATGCCTCTTTTATGTGCGCCCTGTAAGTTTCAACACTTTCACCCGCAACTGCAAACACAGGCATTTCCCAGTATTTTACAAGTGCTGCTGCAACATCATCCTGCGTAGACAGAGGATTTGACGCAACAAGAACAGCATCAGCACCGCCTGCCTTCATCACCGTACATAACGCCGCCGTTTCTTTTGTAACGTGAACGCAGGCTGATAATTTCAATCCTTTAAACGGCTGCTCTTCTTCAAATCTTTTTTTAATACCCGTCAAAACAGGCATATCCTTAAATGCCCACTCAATCTGCTTTTTACCCTGTTCCGCAAGGGTAATGTCTTTTATATCAAATTTCATTTCTTTCATCAACATTTTATTCTCCAAATTTTCGGTCTATAATCTAAATTATAAAATGCACATGAGTAATAACCAACAAATGTAAAATTTTCTTAATATTGAATTCGTTTTTGACAAAAAAATATATTCACCATATTTATAATCATGGAAGTAAGGAGTGTTTGTGAAAGTTAATTTAGATTTATATAACAAAAGGCAAAATAGAAGCAGCCACGTAAATTTTGAAGGCTACAAACCGGTAAAAGATTCGTACGGCGATGTAATTTATGAATTTAATTATCCGTATGATACTACCAAATACGACTGCTATCTTGAAGTCTGCAAACTCGGCATAGATGATTATAAAAATTATTATATCATTGAAGGTCTGAAAAACAAAGAGTCAAAAAGCGGCAACTACAAACTTAATCCCAGCGGCAACAAAATTAATTTAGCCGATACGTTCGGATTGAGAGATAAACAACCTTTTGCATACCACTATGTCCTCATACCGAAAGGACAAGATCGTAATGACCGGTCAATCACTCCTATTTATAAAATTGACGCAGGTGATTATATTGATTTCAGAGATGGGGGCACCAAACCTCATGAAATATACAACGTTGTGGCAGCTAACGGTTCCAAGGCATATAATATCGGCGCGATGAAATTGTTAATGCCTGACTTTTACAACCCCGCCTGGACATACGACAGCAACGGAAAGATAATTGAAAATACCAGATATCCCAGTCTGAGAAATATGTCCAAAAATTTTGCAAATAAAGTAGGCGGGAATATTGCTGGCATTGAAAAAGATGTTCGTGACGGAAAATTTGACGGGTATGCCAAAATAATTTCAACCCCGCTGTTCACTGATGACAGTTTGTCTTCTCACGGATACTGGAATAAAAATTGCATGCAGATTATCCAATCTCTCGGTAATATCAACAATTACGCCTCACTCCAGAGAGAAATGTTCAAAAAAGGCATAAATTTCGTATCCGACGGGGCTTACGTAAATGAAGGGCTTGAAGGAATTCATTTCCAGAACGTTTTAAAATGGGGCGAAAAATCTCCGTATTTCTTGTGGTTTGACGCAAACAACCTTAAGGACGGAGCTTTCACGCTCGGTGTTTTCGGAAAAAATACTGACCATATCCGCCATAAAATCGTAAACCCAAAATATAATTATAAACAGGATGAAAAAACCGGCAGAATTTTTATTAGCATAAACAAACAGTATAAAGCTGACAAGCCGACTTATTTTCAAATTTATGATGACAGGCTGGTGTCAAAAAAATATGCGGAAGATCCTCAGTATCTTATAAGGGAGTATGATATCAGCACGCCGGAAAACCCGTTTGATATTAACACTCATAATGATACCGTCATCCCTTATGCTTTTGAAATTTCGCCTGAGGATTATAACGAAAACGTAAAAAAACTTATACAGCATAATAACAATGTTTCAAAAGAGCCGCCGGTAGATATGCACAAAGCTATTACGAATGCGGTTGATGAAGTTTTTCCGTTTAAAGTTGATGCCGAAAGAAACATTGAAGTTATAGATATTCTCGACAAAGCAGCAGATGATATTGAGGAAAGCGACAAAGATAAAAAATACTCTCAAAAAATTGACCTGATAATAAATCGTGCAAAAAGCCGCTACAATTTAAATATGGCAGAAGATCAGGAACAAAAACTTTCTTACAATTTAAAAAAACTCCACAGCTTAATCAAACTTGACAGCTATATGGCCACACGATTTTTATCTAAATTCAAGACGTTTGAGCTGGAAGAAAAAATAGAAAGTAAAGTTTCAACCTGGGATGCAAATACAGATATTCCGAAATTAAAATACCTGTATTCAAAAGAAGATACAAAGTACCAGAAATTGCACATTCCCAAAAGAGATCAGGAAGAATATCAGACAAAAACAATACACAGCAATTTCGCAGTACAGGATTATGCTATACAATCAGGAATGTACTGGACAGAAAAGACTAGAAATATTCTCAATCTCTACGTTGCCCAGCAGCTTGTCGGTATTGACGCTAAAAATCCGCAGAAAGCCTATCTGCACATACTAAAAAATATTAAAGACGGAAACTTCCCGAATAAACTAAAAGCAGAAATATCACCTGAAATAATTGAAAATGTTCTTTCCGGTATATATGAACTTCAAAAATTGCCAAAACCGGAATACAAAAATTATCTTCTTGAAGGTCTGATGAAACTTCCGCTTGACAGTATTGAATTCGGGGACAACCTTGCATCAGTCCTTGCCAGTCCGTATATTACAAAACGGGCAATTGATAAAGATTCTCTCGGGCAATCAAGATACGATATGTATGCTATCGGAAATCCGCATCTCTTACCGGAATATGAAGCAACTTACAAACGTATGGACAAAATTTATGAAAAAGAATTGTCATCATTTGCCACTGAAATAATCGACAACCTGAATGCAACGCTTCCTGAAGATGTACAGATTTATGAAGGTTACAAGGTGTCAAAATACGGCAAATATGTAATGCCGTATATTACAGAAACTATCGCAAAATATGCCATTGTTAAAGCTCTGGCTCCGGATACGGAAGTAAAAGTTGATCCGAAAACAGGCGAAATTTCTTATGATTACAAAGCTCTTAAAAATACTACCCTTCAGTCAATAGGTATTGTTTCAGCTTCCGGGCCGGAAGACGAAGCTAATCAGGTGCTTTCAAAACTCAGAACCGGACTTAAAAAACTTAAAGCCGATGATAAAAAACTTCTTGCTGATGCAATTTTCAAATCTTTGAGAGGAACAAATGAAAACAGCTTTATGCTGGCCGAAATGATTACTGACAGGCTGAGCGCCGGTCTTGATTGGAGAATTGATGCAACAAAAGATATCGGAGATATGAATGCCCTCAGAGCAGGTAATGAACGTCTTGACGAAGTCTGGAGTGCTGTTACCGATTTCTGGAAGGAATGGACACAGACAATTTATACGAAAAACAGAAATTCATATATTACAGCAGAAATTACGGATGAAGGAGATTTCTTTAATGCAAGCAACGGCAGCTCTAAAAAGTATGCAAACCACGGTGAAATGGTAAAAAAACTCATCCGCGAAACAGGAATGCAATCACCTGCAAATTATTCCTTCTATTATTCATCCATACTAAACCTGCTTGCAAAACACTTTGATAGTAATGACCAGACTAATGAAAACGGATTTCATACAAAACGCACCAACAGAATGTACGACAAATCTGCCGCCTTCTTCAGTTTCATGCCTTATGACGGAATTGTCAATTCCTACAACTTCATCGGCAATCATGACAAACCGCGTGTCCTGCATGGATTAATAGTCGACACAGACTGGTACAAAACAAATCTTGGTAACATTTCAAATGAGTCATTTAGAACCAGAGCATATCGTATTTTATCTGGAAATTACGACAAAAACTTGTCAGAAAGAATTGAGCATGAAAGCGAACAAGCTTATCAGGAAAGAATAAAATTATTGAGCAATGCGCAAAGCCTTAGGAATTACAGCGGAAAAGCTCTTGCGATGGCAGAATCCCTGCATGCTGCATTCAGCAAAGCTATTACAGAAAAATATGCTAACTTGCCGGAGAGAAAAGATTTGCTGCAAAAATCAATTGATAAAGCACTTGCAAATCTCGCAAAAGGTTCTTTCAAAGGCGACAACTTTGAAGCTGACGCATTCGGAGTAAACCCTGTGGATATCGCAATTGATATGACATTAGAAGAATTAGGATATTTGAAAAGCATAAAACTTTCAGAGACTGAAATTTCTGATCTTAAAAACGAAGCTCTTAAGAAAATTTTGACTCCTGCATTCAAAAAACTGCAGGCAATGATGGAAGTTTTAACTGTTATGCCCGGAATGCCGACACTATATGCCGGGGATGATATCGGCGCTACAGGTTATGAATCCGAAAAGAAAAACCTTTACCTTAAAAACAGAGGTTACATCCACAATGAATGGCTGGATGAAAAGAATACCGAGTTTAAATTTGTTCAGGAGCATTACAAAAAACTGAACAACATCCTTACAATGCGTAACAGACCCGAGCTGCACGCACTAAATGACGGTGCACCATTCCTGCTTGATATCCAAAACGGAGAATGTGACGGTCAGCCGATTGATGTATCAGCCATATTAAGACAGGGAACCGATAATTCTATCGTGATATCCCTGATTAACACTTCCGGAGTAAACCTTATTTTTGACGGTGACTACAATCCGCATACAATAACTCTTGACAGCATAAATCTTAACAGTATTAATGATAAAGATCCGCGTCAAATGTCAAAAGGATTGACTCCCGGAACAATTCTCTACAATGCAAATGATAAAAATGACAGATATGTTGTCCGGGAATTTAATAACAGAATTTTTATAAAAAGACTTGTGAACAAAGGAAACGGAAAAACTGAAGACGAAAAGGTACACATTACAGGAACAACCCTTACACTTTATTCAAAACCGCAAAGGCTTATAGGGCCTGTAAAATATCAAAAATTTGATCCTAAAAAAACAGATACCAGCCTTTTGATGATGGTGTAATCAAACAGACTATATTTAATCTGAATAAAACGTCTTTAGATATTCCGGACTCCGGTTTTTAATCAACTAGACAGAGAATCTGAAATGCACGAGATCTCCGTCCTGCACAACGTAATCCTTACCTTCAAGACGGGTTACGCCTTTATCTTTGCACGCTGCGTAAGACCCGCAGGCTACAAATTCTTCATAAGGAGTAATTTCTGCTCTGATAAATCCTTTTTCAAAATCGGTATGAATAACACCTGCTGCCTGAGGGGCTTTTGCGCCTGCCGGAACAGTCCATGCGTGAACTTCTTTTTCGCCGGCGGTTATAAAGGTTCTTAAGTTCAAAAGTTTATAGACAGACTTAATCATTCTGTTTATACCGCTGTCTTCGACACCGAGTTCTTTTAAGTATTCTTTAGCCTCTTCTGCGCCGAGTTCTGCAAGTTCTTCTTCTATTTTGGCGGAAATCAGAACGACTTCGGCACTGTGTTTTGAGGCATATTCCTGAACCTGCTTTGTATAGTCATTTCCGTCTTTCAAATCATACTCGGAAACGTTTGCTGCATAAATAACCGGCTTTGTAGACATAAGATTAAGCTGCTTGACAACAGAAATTTCATCCTCGTCAAAGTGTTCTTTAATATTGATAAAAGTTCCTTCGGAAAGAAGTTCTGTTAATTTTTTAAGAACTTTATCCTCAAGAACGGCTTCTTTATCTCCGCCTTTAGCCTGTTTGGAAATTCTTGCCTGACGGCGCTCGACTGACGCCAAATCCGCAAGCGCAAGTTCGGTGTTAATTGTTTCAATATCATCAAGCGGATTTACACGACCTGCAACGTGGATTGTGTTGGGGTCATCAAAACATCTGACAACCTGAATTATGGCATCTACTTCGCGGATATTGTGGAGAAACTGGTTTCCAAGCCCTTCGCCTTTGCTGGCACCCTTTACAAGCCCTGCTATATCTACAAACTCAATTGCGGTCGGAATAATCTCCTGAGTTTTGCAAAGCTTTGCAAGAATTTCCAGCCTTTCGTCCGGAACATTTACGACACCGACATTTGGTTCTATTGTACAAAACGGATAATTGGCGCTCTGTGCATTTTTTGCACTTGTCAAAGCGTTAAATAAAGTTGATTTACCTACATTCGGAAGTCCTACAATCCCTGTTCTCAGCATTATAAATCCTTTTCAAATTTTATCTGTAACTTCAAAAGAATTATAACACAAAAATATTTTATCTTCTGTTAAATATCAACTTTCCTCCGCTAAGGATAGATGCAAGGCTGGAATATCCATATATATTCCAATATGCAGGCCCTATATGATCCGGCCAAACAGTAAATTGGAAAATATCAAACCCTGCCTTATTTGGCTCTTTGGCACCATTTACATCAAAATATATCGACCCGCAGTCATCTCTTACAGAATGCCACATTACAAGATTTCCGTCTTTATCATATTTTGGATTTCCCTCAGAATCTAAAGTTACTCCTGACGTTTCAGTAGGCTTGCATCTATTACTGCTTAATACAGGATATACGACTCCTCCATCAGGCAAAATAATAGCAGGCAGTGTAAACTGTCCGTATTTATTGTTATATGATTGATAAAGATATTTATATTTCAATTCCTGACACTTACTATCTGCATCTGCATCCGAATAGCAAACAAAACCTCCCGGTAAATATTCAGCAAAATTTTTGGTTAATTCATCGTTTGTAGTTGCGGTAGTAAACAATGACGAATTATCCCCTATAGTGTCATATTTTGCTTGCGCCAAATCTAATACCTGCATCAGAGTGGAATAAATCTTTTTAGCCTTTACAGTCACTTCATACTCCTTATATTTACCAATTACGGCCGGAAATGTCATGGCTGCAACAACACCTATAATTCCTAACGTTATCAACACTTCTGCCATTGTAAACGCCTGTTTCATTCATCCTCCTTGATATTTTGCAAATAAATTATCATTTTTAATTATATTTTATCATGGTAAACGATATTATTCAAGACAATAATCATATAAACCTTATTTATTTTTGCAGCTTATAAATATACTATTTAAAAGAGGTTTATATGGATATAAAACAAAAAATAGGACGGCGAATAAAAGAACTGAGAAAATCAAAAAAACTTTCTCAGGAAAAGTTATCCGAAATGGTTGATATAGCTCAAAATTCATTGAGTTATATTGAAACAGGCGACAATTTTTTTACCGCCGAAACTCTGGAAAAATTAATATCGGCACTCGACATTGAACCGCAGGAACTTTTTGACTTCGGACATTTTAAAACTAACGATGAACTTTTAAAAGAAATAAACCTCATATTAAGCAAAAATCCGGAAAAAATTCCGGAATTTTACAAAATTTTAAAGGCTATTGTTAATTAGAAAAATCTGTTTTTGCTGAACAAAAATAACTTTTCAGGCGAGGAATTAGTCCATCTGTTCTGTCGGACCGCCGACTACCTGAATACCGAATTTTGTTCTGAACAGGTGGCGGACGGTGTCCTCCTGAATTTCGTACATCATCTTGTTGAACATTTCATAAGCTTCGCGCTTGTATTCAATCAGCGGGTCTTTCTGCCCGTAAGCACGTAACCCTATACTGTCGCGCAGCATATCTATGTTATGAAGATGGTCTATCCATTTGTTGTCGACAACTCTTAAGAGAATATCTTTTTCGAGATTTCTGATTACGTTGTCTTGAGAAAATGCAATCTGAGGCATAAAGTCAGGATCGTATTTTGCGACAACTTCGTTATAAAAATCAATAACTTCCTGCTCGTGATCTGAGTAAGCTTTTATTGCAAAGTCTTTCAATTTTGTATAAATCGCTTCAAAGCGGAGATTTTGAACGTCGTTCACCGTAAAATACGACAACTGCGGAATAATAGAATGAAGTTCTTTAATCATACGTTCAAGATCTTCATAGACATATTCTTCCGGATGTTGTTCCGGAGAAATATAACTTTTCAGAAGTCTGTCAATTTCTTTTTCAATCATATAATATATATCTTCTGACAGATTTTTTCCGGCGAGAACTTTTCTTCTTTGAGCGTAGAATTTTTCGCGCTGAATATTCATAACATCGTCATATTCAAGAACGGATTTTCTGATGTCAAAGTGGTAGGTTTCGACTTTCTTTTGAGCGGATTGAATTTGTTTTGTGATAAGAGCATTTTCAATCGCAAGATCCTCTTCCACGTTGAGCATATTCATCAGTGCTGTAATCTTGTCGCCGCCGAAAATTCTCATCAGGTTATCCTCGAGTGACAGGAAAAATCTTGTAGAACCCGGATCGCCCTGACGTGCGGCACGGCCTCGCAGCTGGTTGTCGATACGTCTTGATTCGTGGCGTTCGGTTCCGATTACGTGAAGCCCGCCGGCTTCGACTACTTTTTTGTGTTCTTCTTCCGTAATTTTTCTTGCTTCGGCGAGAACTTCGTCTTTAATTTTTTCGTAATCCGGCGAGTCCTGCGAAACCCCCATAGATTCAAGCTTTTCTTTAGCCATATATTCAGCGTTGCCGCCTAAGAGAATATCGGTACCGCGGCCTGCCATATTCGTTGCAATTGTTACGGCTCCGACACGACCTGCCTGTGCGATTATGTAAGCTTCTTTTTCGTGATGTTTTGCGTTCAAAACATTATGTTTGATACCTTTTTGTTTCAGCAGGGCTGACACGTATTCGGATTTTTCAATACTTATTGTACCGACAAGAACAGGGCGGCCGATTTTGTGCATTTTGATTATATCGTCAACAACCGCATTGTATTTTGCGCGTTCTGTTTTGTAGATAACATCAGGGTAATTTATTCTGATATCGGGTTTGTTCGTCGGAATTGTCGTAACTTCAAGGTTGTAAATCTTTCCGAATTCGGCTTCCTCTGTCATTGCCGTACCGGTCATACCGGAAAGTTTCGGGTAAAGCCTGAATAAGTTCTGGAAAGTTATGCTTGCAAGAGTTTGAGTTTCGTCCTGAATTTTCACGCCTTCTTTGGCTTCAACAGCCTGATGAAGCCCGTCTGACCAGCGTCTGCCTTCCATCAGACGTCCGGTAAATTCATCAACAATCATAACTTCGCCGTTTTTGACGACGTAATCTGTATCTTTTACAAATAATTCTTTAGCCTTCAGAGCCTGCAGAAGGTGGTGGGCATACTGGGTATTGATATCAAAAAGGTCTTTGATATTCAAAAGTTCCTGCGCGTGGTCGATACCGTCTTCTGTCAGGAT
>CALUPM010000035.1 GCA_944322665.1 Candidatus Gastranaerophilales bacterium
GGTCGGAACGACAGGATTTGAACCTGCGACCTCTACCACCCCAAGGTAGCACGCTACCAAGCTGCGCCACGTCCCGATTTTAATTTTTATTTAATTCTCAATATTTCTAATGCCATTCTTAGCCGCAAGGCGAAGAATCTCATTAATATTTTATACAAAACCAACTTTACCGATTTTTTGTATAAAAAATCGGGATGACAGGATTTGAACCTGCGGCCCCCGCGACCCGAACACGGTGCGCTACCAAGCTGCGCTACATCCCGATGGTTTATTCTCCGGCATGCAGTGAACCTTTGTTGCCTGCTATTCACTCCGAATGTTATTGGCTTCAAAGACGCTGCATGTACATATTAAATTTTCAAAATCTCTAAATCTTCGGTAATAATACATTACCGGCTGCATCCACGGCTCTATTGCTTCCGGACACATTTCAAATCATAACACCTAAATCTTTATTGTCAAATTTTATTCTTCTGTGTTTGGATTATTCTTTTTTATTTCATTTCCGGTACGGGTGTATTTTTCAACCATACTACGCCTGTCCTTTGACGTGAGTGTTGAACTTTTACCGTACTGTTCATAACACATTACACTTTCTTCAAGGCAAGGCCCATAAATTTTTTCCAAACCTAAAATGTATCCTATTTCAGGCAGAAGGTTTCTTAACAATTCATCATTTGTTACAGTTTTATCTTCTCGGTTTATTGTATAGATAGTCAAATTAGCTCTGTTAATAAAACCTTCATCCATATTTGTAAAATATCCGGTCGTTTCAAACCTTTTTGCACCGACAATAAAATATGAGGTTTTTTCATTTACAAAATTTATTTTTATCGGAGCATTATTTGAAAAAAACCTTGTTGAATTGAAACGGAATTTTACACGTCCGTTGGTAGCCTGTGCCCACTGATTAAATGCACTTCTGACAGTTCCTTCATACTGGCTTTCTGGAAGGTAAACATCTATGCTGGTCATTCCCCATCTCGGCATTGTATAAGCTAATGCACTGCCGGCTGTAAATAATAAAAGTCCTAAAATTAATAATATCTTTTTCATAATTTTATTATATCATATATTTTTTATTTTTCAAAATTTTAAATTAGCCTTCTCAAGACTTGAATTTTAGCTTTGTTTTAATTATTCTTATGACACGGCATTAGGACGTATTTAATTTTCATAAGGGGGAGCTTAGATGGCCACTATCAACGAACTTAAATCCATTAATGATATTATAAAAGATCTGGCGCTTTTCATCAGGCAGGATCAAACTGTACAACCGGATTTCGCAGAGTATATTAAAACTATAGGTATAAACACAAAATCTTCCGGCATGCAATTTCAAGCAGCATGTTTTAATTATATTTTTGAAAGGAAACTCGGTGCTGAACGCAAGTCAGTTTTTGATGTCTATTTAGAAAAAAAGCCTGATTTAGCTGATGATGACAAAAAAATTGTTGAAGAACTCAAAAAATCCATCTCCTCCATATTTGAAATCAAAAAAGTTTTGAGAAGCGGCTTCAGCCTATATAATATTGTCAACGAAAAAACTTATGAAGCTCTTTCGCTTGTAAAAATGACGACCTTTAGAGGTCTTGGCGCAGGTCAGTTTGTGGTTGCAAGACTGTTTCAACACAAAGAAAACTGTTATTTACTTGAAATTTCAGGTGTTCTTTCTTCTTCAAAAAAAGATGAAGCTTTCCGCTATGCCGTTGCAAAAATTGTTCAGGAGCCGGAGCTTGTTTATCTTGACAATTTCGAAAAACAAAAAGAAATTGAAGATGAAGTAGAAAACATTTACAAAAAATTCACGGAATTTTTCGGAAGCGACGAAGTTATAACAACCAACAAATTCGCGGATGATCTTATCGGATTATTCAACGATTTTTCAGAATCCGGTGATAAAGCAGACTTCAGCGAAAAAATCAAGCTTCCTGAAAAATACCGTTTCTTTGACGTAAAAGAATTTAACAACAGCTATAATAATTTTCTGGAAAATTCACTCGGCGGCTTCTCGTCGCATGAAGAAACCTATGATGTCGGAATCATTTTCGACAGAGAACTCGGTATGTATGCCGTACCGTTTTACGGAACTTTCAACAAAATTTTTGAAGTTGAAAATATAACAGATATTGAAAATTACGACAAATGTGTTGAGTATTTTATATACAACGACAAGATTTCAGCTAATCTTATAAAACGGGTTGCCGCAAAGCATCCGAACTTTATGGAAATTGTGAACAAAGTTCTTCAAAACAGTTACAGACTTGAGGATATTCTAAAAAATTTCAAGGGCAAATATCTGGACAAAAAAATATTTTCATCAACAACTGTTTTGTATAAGTCAAAAGCCTTCTCACAGACCCTCGGGATCATAGAAGAAATAGAAGAGAAGCCAAAACTTGATACAACAAAAATTGATGTTTCCAAAATCGGCAGAAATGATCCATGCCCGTGCGGCAGCGGCAAAAAGTTCAAAAAATGCTGCGGCGCTAATTTATAAACAGTAAAAATTCCGTAACATCTCAGAAACCGTTTTGCCGCAAAGACCGATGATATTTTCAAGGCTGCCCTCGTAACTTTTTATATAACCTTCGGGCATCTCTTGAATACCGTAGGAACCTGCTTTGTCGTATGGTTTAAAAGTTTTTATATAAAAATCTATTTGTTCGTTTGTCAGTTTTTCAAACTCGACTTTGCTTGTAACAGAACGGATTTTCTCTTTTCCGGAAGCTGTGTTGATTACAGCAATTGAAGTCACAACATAGTGTTTGCGGTCTGAAAGTTTTTTAAGCATATCAAAAGCTTCATCATAATCGTGAGGCTTGCCAAGAATTTTTCCGTCCAGAACAACAACCGTGTCTGCACCGATAATTACAGCAGGTTCTTTTACAAGCGGCAAGACTGCATAAACCTTATTATAAGCAAGCTTCTCCACAAAAGCATAAGAAAAATCCGTCACGGTGTGATCTTCCTGATACGGTGACGGGATTACTTCGAATTTTATATTATGTAGTTTCAATATATCCGCTCTCCGTGGTGACGAAGAAGCCAGGATTATTTTCCCCATTTCAACACCTCTTTTTTATTATTCTAATATAAAAAAGAGGCGTTTCAAACTTAGTATTGCGCGGCAGGGGATTTTTGGTATTTCGCCGTGCGTGCGTTTATTGCATAACATGCAATGTTCAATTTTTGTTTCAACAGCATCATATTTCTTGACATACTTGCGTAGTCATTCATTGCGCTCATCATTTTGTTCGGGTCAACCATCGACTCCATGTTATCATGGTTGTCTACTTTTTCTTCTGCATATTTTTTGACTAACAGCTGGTCAATATAGTCTTCAGCACCTATTGCCATACGTGTCCTCCCTATGAAATTTTCCTATTAACTTTGTGTGTGAGATTTCCGCGGGATATTTTTTAAACATCCCATATATTCCTTATATATCTATTAAGTATTTCTTTCCCTAAAAATTGCCTGATTTTCTCGAATTATGAAGAAATATTAAGACGAATTTATAAAAAATGTCAATTTTGCCTCAACAGGTTATAATAAATTTATGAAAGAGATTGTGGTTGTTGCTCCGGTCAAGAAGCCGGAAGATATAGAGCTTTTCAGCAGCAGAACAAAGTGCAGGGATTATTACGTCTATTATAAAAAGTTCCTTAATAATAATTTTGACTATGTCAACGAGTTTGTAGAAGCCGCAAAAAAGAACGGCTGCAGAATTTACATAAATTTTAAACACGATATAACAGAGGACAACCTTCCGGAGATAAAGAGGATGCTGAAATTCCTGAAAACAGCGGGTATTGACGGAATTTTCATCAATAGTTTTGCTATTCTTGAAGCCATAAAGGTGTTCAAGCTTCCGTTCAAGGTAATAGTAGACTCATATTTTGACATCCATAACCTTTCGGGAATTGATTTTATAAGCAACTTCCACAAAGTCGATGAGATAATAATTACAGAAGAAATTTACCTGAAAAATATCGCAAAGATAAAAAAATACACCAAACTTCCGCTTGCGATAGATACTGACAACCTTCCGTGGTGCGCGGAAGATATAAAAAAATCAGGCGCCGTTGACAAGGTTGTAATTAAAGGGAAATTTGCGACGTCCGAAGAAATTCTTGAAGGGATTGAACTTGTTGAAAACATTCTGGCAAAGCCAAAAATCTTCAAGAACCACAAGCTGCCCTTCAAGCATGTTCGAAAAAGCATTTACCAGACCAATCATTTTACAGGAGATATGGTCTGCGCGGAAGGCAAAGACTTCAAATTCAGCCGCAACATCAGGAATTTTGAGTGGGAAATAGAAACGGGCGGAGTACCAGAAAAAATTAACTTTAGTCAAAAAGAAGATTTCAGGATAAACTTACGGCTTTCGGAACTTGCGCAAATCAAAGAGCTTGAAAAATACATAAAAAAAATCGGTACCAATCCGGTGTATTCAATAGAATACGGCGAGATTTTATCAACGTGCGACCTTTCGACAAGCAGTTTCAGCGAGATAATAATAAAAGTTAAAAAATTCTGCAAAAAGCACGGGATAAAATTTCAGCTTTCGACACCGAGAATTTTGATAGAGCGGGATTTTGACAGGGTTTACGAGTATGTGAAGCAGCTTCTGCTGGAGTCCCCGGTTCCTGACAGCTTGATAATCAATAATATCGGGTATTTCTGGGCAGTAATAAACGACGACGACATAAACCACATACCCGTTGAAATCGGACAGGGAATAAACCTTTTAAACAGCCTTTCTATCAAGTGTCTGAACAATCTTGCGCCGATAGACACAATAGATTTTACGTCGTTTTCGGACGCTGAAAGCGCAATAAGAACAATAAAGAAGATAAAAGGAATTATCCCGAACCGCAAATATACAATTGCCGGAAATATAAGGGTTCCGGCGCTCGGGCTTTGTCCTTTGAACAATGACAGCGCAATAATTTCGCGTCTTTCCTGCAAAGCGCCCTGCCACAGAGGCGGATATGCACTTAATGATCCTTCGTTAAAAAAAATGTACCCGTTTACATGCGACGGCTTTTGCAGAATGCACATGTTTGAAGACAGAATTTTAGAGGATTTTGACAGAGTTGATGAGCTTTACGCAGCAGGAGTGAACGAATTTATTTTTGATTTCAGCGCATTAAGTGCGAAATTTGTACCTGTTTTGCTGAACAAATTTTTCCTGAGCCGGAACAAACAGGCTTAATTGACAATCTTTTATACAACAGCAAAAATTTATAATAACCGGAAGCTGTACAGGATTTATACAGCAAATTCCGCTAATAATATAAAAAGTACGTCATTCTGAGGACGCTAGTCCGAAGAATCCCCTTGCGGTTTAAGGGTGTCTTCGCTTGCGGCTCAGGATGACGCAGTTTTGAAAATTTTTGCGGAATTTCCTATGTAAGTTCCAGCTGCGCCGGATAATTATTTTTCCTGATTTATGCTACAATATAAAAAAAGGAGAACAAAATGTACACCATAAAAGAAGTTGCCGAAAAAATGGACATTTCGGAACATACTTTAAGATTCTGGGCAAAGAGCGGATTTTTTCCGTTTGTAAAGAGGAATAAAAACAACATCCGTCAATTTTCAGAAAACGATCTCGGCTGGGTCCGGATAGTAAAATGCCTTCGCTCAGTCGGCACGGAAAACAAAGCGATAAAAAAGTACATTGACCTTTGCATAATCGGGGATTCAACAATAAAAGAACGATACGAAATAATTCTGAATACAAAGAAAAAAGCCCTTCTACAAATGGAAGAATTACAAAAACAGCTTTCCTTGCTGGATTTCAAAGAAAAATTCTACGAAAATCTGATTAAAAACAACCTGAAAGACACCTGGAATCCGATGAATAACCGGCAGATGGAAGAAACCGCCGTATAGCCCTATTCAGACATCTCAGCCGAGTTTTTTATCAATTTTTTCCGCAAAATAGGTTGAAATAACAGGCAGAAGCCCGTAGTAAATTCCGGCAAAAATTATGGCCGGACGCAAAATATTTATACCTTCAATGTATTTATGAAGCTTCTGGTCTGATTTATTCAGTTTTGCGAATTTTTCAATGAATTTCTGTGTTTTGTTTTTAATAAGACTGTCCACAAAATATCCTGCGCCGAGCGTTGCGGCTGTTGAAATTCCATAATTCAATATCAGCGGATTTTTACGGTTTTCTTTGATTTTTTTATTATTTTTTATAAGATACGCATTTGACATCGTAAGAAGAATATCGGTTGCTGCCGTCATGTGTTTTGCGACATTTTTTTCGTCATTTTGACGGCTTTTTATGAATTTTTGGAAATACTTATTATCTAAAACTTTGCCGATACCCTGTGAAAGTTTTTCTCCTGCAGAGCCTGTAAACGGGACTTTTTTGTCGTTGCCTGAAAAAGCAGTTTTTAAATCATTTTCGTAATTTTTATTGTTTTCGCTGAGTTTCTGCTTGCTGTGCGGAAAAAGGTTGTCCATAATAACAGGAATAAGTGCAACTGTCAGGATTGATTTCGGTATAGCAGAAATAGTGCCGGCACCGAGTTTCAAAATCTGTGTTCCGAGTCGGTAAATTTTTGCATCGGTAATTTTGCCGGAATGGGGCATTATGGAGGCTATGGTTTCTTTTTTCAGGTATTTTGCCGGATTGCTGTCAATACGTTTTACGGCATTTTCAACGGGAAGTGCGACAGCCTCAACCATTCCAAACTTTACAAGTCCGGAGCTTATCGAACTTACGCTTGCATATTCTTTGTTTTCTCTTTCAACATCAGGGGTTGCGAAAATTGCAAGCGGTCTTACAACGAGCGACATCCCAAGAGAAGTCAGAGCAGCAAAAGAAGTTCCGTGCTCGGAAATTTTTTCAAGACCTTTGAGTACGGTTTTGTTTGTCATTAAAGATTTAAATTTTAAGCTGTTTACCGGATTAATATTCATTTCTCTATCTATATATAGTAGACAACACACAAAGCAAAAAGTAAAATATTCGGTTTATTTTGTAATATAATTATTTCAATGAAAATTGTTAAATTTATAAAATCAGAACTCGGCGGCTGGGGAAAGCTGGAGAGAATAATTTTTCCGCTGGAGATTTTTCTTATAACCGCAATTTCTTTTATTATAAATGACAGCAAAATTGCTCTTGTGTCAGCTGTTTGCGGAATTTTGTACACGATACTGGCCGGAAAAGGCAAGATTTCCTGCTACGGTTTCGGGCTTTGCGGAACGTTGTGTTATTCTTATATTTCTTTTCTGAACATGTTGTGGGGAAATCTCGCGCTTTATCTGCTGTTTTACCTGCCTATGCAGATTCTGGGGATTTTCAAATGGAAAAAACACCTGAAAAAAAGCTCTCAAGAAATTATAAAAACAAAATTAAACCAAAAAGAAATATGGATTTATTTAGCTTCTGCTGTTGTTCTATCGGCAGTTTTAAGCATTATTCTTAAAAACACGGGAGATTCGACGCCGTATATTGACGGGGTTACGACCGTGTTTTCGGTTTTTGGAATGATTTTAACGGTCAAAAGGTGCATTGAACAGTGGTATGTGTGGATTCTTGTAAACGGACTGTCTGTCGTAATGTGGATTGAGGCATATTTAAACGGCTCAAACTGCCTTGCAACGGTCATTATGTGGGTTACGTATTTTCTGCTGGCATTTTATTTTCTCAACACGTGGAAAAAAGAAACCGCCAACAGTGCCGGAATTCTTTAAGTGTCCATACTTCCGAACCTTAAGCCTTCCACGTCAAGCGTAATAGATTTAAATCCGGCGGATTTCAGAGATTTCACGATTTTTTCTCTTTTTTCAAGAAAAGATTGAAACTTATCCGGCTTAATCTCAATCCGCGCAATATCTTTGTGAAACCTCAGGCGGTTTTCTTCAAACCCGAAAGATTTTAATATTTTTTCTCCCTGTTTAACTTTTCGGATTTTATCTTCCGAAAGTTCTTCGCCGTAAGGGAAACGGGTTGCAATACAGGGATTTGAGGGCTTTAGATAATCTTCAATTCCGGATATTTTTGCCATTTCGCGTATTTCGCTCTTAGTAATTTCAAACTGCGCAAACGGTGATGAAATTCCTAGTTCTTCTATTGCTCTTAAGCCCGGACGGAAAACTTTAAGGTCGTCAAAATTTGTGCCGTCTGCAATATAATTCAAGCCTTCTTTTTTTGCGTATTCTTTTAGCTGTGAAAACATCATCTTTTTGCATAAATAGCACCTGTTTTCGGGATTAAACCTCAATGAAGAGTTTTCAAACGGGTTAAATTCAATAACCCCGTGTTTTACACCGTATTTTTGAGCGAAATTCACAGCCTCATCAATTTCTTCTTCCGTCTGGAATATTGATTTAAAAGTCACCGCCTGAGCATTCAAATTCCTGCACAGGTAAAGTAAAAGCATACTGTCAATTCCGCCGGAAAAAGCAAGGCAGATACCTTGCTTTTCCTTTTGCGCCAAAAATTGTGACAAGTCCTCAAACTTATTATTCATCAGCCTTTACCGTTTTCAATGTCATAACTTTGCCCGTAATATACATAACAAAAGCCGAAACCAGAACTCCGAGAATATTCCCCGCATACGGCGGCAGACTTAAAAGTATTGCGGATTTTGCCTGAATACTTTCAGACAATGAGTAAAGCGCATACTGCGTTTGTTCAACAACAGAATCAGAAATATTCAACAGCGACCACTCAAGCCCGTCAGGCTTAGAGCTAGCATACTGCGCAATAACGCCTGAAAACAGCAGTGACAGAGCTGCAGAAACATAAGAAAAAATTTTAAGCCCGAAACGTCTTACTGCAAGAACCGCACATCCGGTTACAAGCCCTTCAACAAGCCCGATTGGCAGATGTATTGCAGACATTAAACCTGCAAAATTCAAAATATTACCGCTGATTGCACCTGACAGAGCACTTTCAGCCGCAACAGCAATTGCACCGAGCTGTAACGCGCCAATTGATGCCAGAACTGCGCCCGTAAAAGCTTTGTTCCGTTCTGCAAGCGGCTTGTAAATCAGCGGATAAGCCGCAAAACAGGCAAGAAACCCCATATTGAAGATATTGCACCCGAGCGCCAGAAGCCCGCCGTCCGCAAAGAATACCGCCTGAACAATCAAAATTGCGCACACTGCAAGAAATGCCGCATAAGGCCCGAGAAGCGCCGCCAGCAAAACTGCTCCTGCAATATGACCGCTTGAACCTGTCTGCGGAATTGAAAAATTCAGCATCTGCAAAGAAAACACCAGCGCCGTTAAAGAAATTGCCGGAAAAATTTTATCTTTAGTAAAATCTTTTTTGCATTTTTTAAAAGCCAGGAAAGCCACAGCACCTGCTGCCGCAAGCATCGGAATGCCTGTTACCGGACATATAATACCGTTTCCTAAGTGCATAATTATTCTCCTTTCTCTCTTATTAACATAACTCTTAAAATCGGGTTTGCGTAGGGTCTTTTGCCGGCGCCGTAACCTGTTTTTTCTATCAAAAAACATGGCGGGAGTTTTTCACCTGTATAAAGCGCCGCCGCTATCGCAGCCCCAGTCGGAGTCACCATCTCTCCGTCATTATCCGTTATTTTCAGAGGAAGTTTGTATTTTGCGGCAATTTCGCATACTGCAGGAACCGGAACAGGAAGCCTGCCGTGCTGACATTCGACAAAGCCGCGGCCTTCCGTCAAAGTTGAAAAATAAACTTTCTCCGGCTGCAAATCCTCAAACAGCACAGCAAACCCGAGAATGTCCGCTATTGAATCTATTGCGCCGACTTCGTGAAAATGAACTTCGTCAATACTTTTCCCGTGAACTTTTGCCTCTGCTTCCGCAACTATCTTAAAAATCTTTTTTGCAAGATTTTTTGCACTTTCTCCTGCGTCAGCGCGTTCTATTACGGCATTTACGTCATTCAGATTTCTGTGTTCGTGATGATGCTGCCCGTGGTCATGATGATTATGTTCGGGCAAAATAACGTCAAAATCAGTTGCCATTATTGCGTTTACCGGCTTTTTTGAAATCTCATACTTAAATTCGTTATGCAAATTCACCGAATCAAGGGCTTTTTCTAGCTTCTCTCTTGAACCTCCGGCATCCAGAAGTGCCGCAACCGACATATCGCCTGAAATTCCTCCCGCACAATCAAAATATAAATCCATTTTTCTATTCTCTCCTTTAACTGTTTTTTCTTCCCGTGCAAATCAGTTTATTAATCCTGCCTGCACTGTATCCTGCGCCGAAACCGTTGTCGATATTCACAACAGTCATTCCTTCCGCGCACGAGTTAAGCATTGTCAATAGCGCCGACAAACCATTAAATGAACTTCCGTACCCGACTGACGTCGGAACGGCAATTACAGGCACATCAACAAGCCCTGCAATAATTCCTCCGAGCGCCCCTTCCATGCCGGCAACCGCTATAATTACATTTGCTTTTTTAATCTCATCCATACTGGCAAAAAGTCTGTGAATTCCCGCAACCCCTACGTCATAATACTTTTTAACATTACTTCCGTAGAATTCCGCAGTCACCGCAGCCTCCTCCGCAGCCGGAATATCTCCCGTTCCGCCGGTACAAATAGCAATTTCACCGTATTTGGGTTCCTCTTTTACTGTCAAAACAAGAGTTTTTGCTGTTTCGTTATACCTGATATCAGGAAACTTTTCTTTCAAATACGCTGCTTTTTCTTTGTTTACACGTGTTGCAAGGACATTCTGCCCCCGAGTTTTAAATTCCGAGAATATTTTCTCAAGCTGCTCTTCAGTCTTGCACGCACCAAAAACCGCCTCGGAGCAGCCTCTGCGGTGAACACGGTCAATATCAAGTTTTGCAAAATTCAGATCCGAATATCCTTTTTCCATAACTCAATTTTACTCCTGAGAGCTGCTATCAGTCAACGGTTCAGATCTGTACTTTTTTGCAGCCAGAAGCCCTGCCTCAAACAACAAATATGTCGGGATTCCGAGCATCAACTGGCTTACGACATCCGGAGGGGTGAAAATTGCAGCAAGGATAAGAATTAGAACAATTACATAAGGCCTTTTGTCGCTCACCGAGTCATAAGAAATCACGCCTGATTTAATCAGAGCAATCGTAACCAGCGGAGTCTGAAACATCACTCCGAACGCCACGGACATCCATAAAGTAAGATTAATTACGTTTGAAATGCCGAACACCGGATTGACATTCCCGCTTGCAAAACTCAGCCCGAAATTAATTACCATAGGCATTATTAAAAAAACACAAAAAGCAACTCCTGCTACAAACAACAAACAAGAACAAAGCACAATCTTTTTTATAAAACGTTTTTCATGTTCATATAGCGCCGGCAGAATAAAATCCCAGAGCTTTTTTATTATATACGGGAAACTTATCACAAAATCCAGCACAAGCGCTGTTTTCAACTGTAGCAAAAACACCTCCATAGGTGAAAAATAATTAAAAGCAACACTGCCGTTTCGTGTTATCACGGAAATCAGCCAATTAAGAAATTTCGGCGCAAGGTAAAGTCCTGCAGGCAGAACACAGCACAGGGCGATTATACACTTCAAAAGCGTTTCCCTGAGCGCCTCAAGGTGTGAAATAAGGCTCCCTTCCTCCTGTTCCATAATTAATTTTCCGGTCTTTCTTTGTCTGAAGAAGGATTGAAGGCCTCTGGTTTTTCTGCTGTTTCTTCAATTGCGTTTTTCAATTCCTGAGCCTCGTCCTTTATAATATTTTTTGCTTTTTTATACTCATAAGATGCCCTTCCTAAAGCACGCGCAATTTCGGGGATTCTTTTTCCTCCGAAAAGAAGGATTATTGCAACAAGTATAAGAAGTATTTCCGTAATTCCAAGCGACATTCTGTTCTCCTTTTTTATTAAATCACTTTCTGTTCCTGCACTCCGAAAATTTCTATTGCGTGGAAGAAGCAGGTGCTTTTGCAGGCGCCGCAGCCGGTGCATTTTAAAGCGTTCAGTACAGTGCACCCGTTTTCAATTATTATAGCACGGTTCGGGCAAATTCTTGCACATTCTCCGCAATTTGTGCATTTGTCAGGGTTAATCACCGCCATCCCTATCCGCGTTTTCTGTTTTTCATCTAATGAAAGTCTTTTTATTGCGCCTGACGGACAGATTTTGGAACACTTATTACAGTCGAATTTGCAAAAACTTTTTTGATAATCAATATGAACTGCTCCGAATTCTCCATCCGCTTTTTTTATTATCCCGTTCGGACAATTTTCCACGCAGAGATTGCAGTTCAGGCATTTATTCAAAAATCTTTCTTTATTCACAGCACCGGGGGGCAAAATTACATCCTTGATTTTTTCCGCAATTTTGTCTTTCAATTCGGCACCGGCTTTAACCATGCCGGCAAAAAGCGCCAGAGCCGCAGCAGAAATTATAAAATCCCTGCGTTTCGGGTTGAATTGTGTTTTTTGTTGAGGAATTCTATATTTTATCCCGCCTTTCGGGCAGACTGAAAGGCATTTGAGACATTTAACGCAGGTTTCGTTATCGACTGTTTTTTCTTTTGAATTTATACACCCCGAAGGGCAGTTCCTCTCGCATTCCCCGCAGGAAATGCAGATGTCTTCTATATAAATCTTGAACGGAGAAATTTTAGACAAAAGCCCGAGAACCGTTCCGGCAGGACAAAAATCCGTACAGAAAATCCTGTCTTTAAAGATTACAGCCGCCAGAGCAAGCACCGAAACAATTAAACCCGCAGCAGCAAGGCTCATTGATGATACAAAAACCGAATAAGGGTCAATATATCTTATTACAAAAACCGTTCCTCCTGCAAACAACCCCCACACAATTGCCGCAACAAAGTATTTCAGGGGGAAATTTACTCGTTTGACAGCTTTGTTTTTACTAATTTTGCTCTTTACAAACCCGATAATCTCCTGCAAAATTCCGAAAGGACAGACTAACGAACAGTAAATCCTTCCGAATACAAACGTAATCCCCGAAAGCAAAACAAAAAGCGCAAGCGTTAAAATCGAAAAATCAATTATGAGCTTTTGCACAAGCGGCAAAAACTGGACATCAAAAACCTTCACCCCGTAAAATAACCCGATACTTCCGTAAACAGCAAGGACAAAAACAATCCCCGCCGCAATCTGCCGTATTCTGTAAAGATTTTTGCCGCTCAATCTCATAATTTCCCGCTATTTTGCCCTTGCCAGCGCCGACTCAACACGCTTTAACAATGCCGGAATATCCAGCCCCTGCGGACAATTCTTTGAACACAGATGGCAGTTTATACACTTGTCGGCTCTTTCGCTTTCTTTAAGCGCTTCGTAATTAACCTTAAACATAAAGCCGTTGCCGTTTGACTTGTAGACATTATAAAGCCCGAAAATTGCAGGAATATTGATACCTCTCGGGCAGACTTCCATACAATACCTGCAGGCTGTACAGTTTATCGCGCCCTGTGACTGGATAATTCTTGTGATGTCCGCCGCAAGCTTGAGTTCTTCCTGCGTGAATTCTCTGAAATTCGTAAAAGTATCCACATTTTCTTTCAACTGCCGGAAGTTGCTCATTCCGCTTAAGATAGTAAACACTCTTGACTTGCTTGAAACCCATCTTAAACCGAAAGATGCCTGCGTATCATCAGGACAGCTTTCTTTTAGTTTTGCCGCGGCTTTTTCCGGAAGGTTGCAAAGCCCGCCCCCTCTCAAGGGTTCCATTACAATAACAGGAAGCTTCGCCTCATCTGCAATTGAATATAGCTCGTCCGCATTCATAACCTCCCAGTCAAGATAATTTAACTGAAGCTGGCAGAAATCCCATTTGTGCTCTTTTATTACCTCACGCAGCATATCCGGATCCCCGTGGAACGAAAAGCCGACATTTTTAACCCTGCCTTCTTTTTTCAGTTTCATAATCTCGCCGTACATGTCATTGTCACGGTAGTTTTTGATAGTGTCTTTATTGATGTTATGAACCATATAATTGTCAAAGTAATCAACCTGACATTTTTTAAGCTGTTCGTTAAAGAGTTTTACAACATCAGACTTTGAATTGACAAGATAGGCAGGACACTTGTCCGCAAGCATAAAGCTTTCCCGCGGATACTGTTTCAAAATTTCGCCGATTGCATTTTCCGATTTGCCCTCAACATACATATAAGCGGTGTCAAAATAGTTTGCGCCGTGCATCATGGCATATTCTACCATTTTGTCAAGTTCCGCCATATCAATCCTGCCGTCCAGCATCGGAAGCCGCATACACCCGAGTGCTATCAGCGGAAAATCTTTCCCTGCAAATGTCCTTTTTACAACTTCCTTTTCAGCTTTTTTAATTTCTTTTTGTCCGCACCCCGAAAGAAGTGCTGCCCCGCCGATTGCAAGCGCCGAATTTATTATAAAATCTCTTCGTTTCATCTGCTATCCTTTGATTTTACTTATTTTATTGACTCATTTATCCATTTTTTGATGTCAGCATCTTTTGCCGAACGCTCATAAGAGGTATAACCTGCCGTAAATTTTGCCCCCGGCGCAAGTTTCTGCATATCCGTGTAGGTTGAAGATTCTCCCCCGCCTCCGTGAGTGCAGAAGGGCAGAATGGTTTTGCCGTCAAACTTGTTTACGCTGAGAAATGTTCTCACCGGTGACGCCATTGTGTACCACCACACAGGCGTGCCTAAAAATATTATCTCATACCCTTCCGTATTTCCGTTGTCCATAAGCTCCGGTTTTGCGTCTTGAGATTTTTCAGTCTGCGCAAGATTTACAACGTCATTGTAGTTTGCTGGATACGCTTTTGCAGGCTTTATCTCAAATATATCGCCGCCCGTGAATTTTTGAATTTTTTCAGCTACAGCTTTTGTATTCCCGCTGTAAGAATAATACGCCACTAAAACTTTTTTCCCGCCCATATCTATAGGTTCTGTATTGTCATTTGCAAACATTATTCCGCCTCCTATTATTCCTGCCGCTATTACGGCTATTCCTGCAGCTATTAAACCGATTTTAAGTTTTTTGTTCATAAAAAACACCTCTCCGATTTTACATAATTATATTTTAAACTCTGAGAGCTGCTATCAGTCAAGAGATTTATTTTAGTACTTATATAGCAAATTCCACTAATATTATAAAAAGCATGTCATTCTGAGGGCTTTAGCCCGAAGAATCCCCTTGCGGTTTTAGGGGATCCTTCGCCTTCGCACCCGCGATAAACGGGTGCGGCTAACGCCTTTCACCCTCTGCTCGTGCGGCTCAGGATGACGCTGTTTTGAAAATTTTTGGTGGAATTTGCGACATAACTCCCTTTATTTTATTAATTTAAAAGCCCCTTCTTTTACAAAGGGGCTTTGCGCAATACTGTTTTTTACCGTTACTTAACCGATTTTTCGATTTCTTTTGTGATATCTTCACCGCCGTAAAGAACTACACCTTTTGAAAGAATAAGGTCATAACCTTTTGCTTTTGCGGTTTTGTTAATTACGTCAGAAATGTTTTTGTCAATTGATGTCAGCTTAGATGCGTAATTTTTCTTGATTGCTTCCTGTTTCTTAGCGAATTCAGCATCATATTTTTTTATCAATTTCTGTTTATTTTCTTCGCTAGACTGTTTCTGAACATCTGCTCTTACTTTTTCAAGCCATTTTTGAAGTTCCAGCATTTTTGCTTCCTGTTCTTTTCTCAATGCCTGAACTTCTTTTGAAGCTGCAACAACCTGCGCAACATCAACAATTGCTACTTTGTAGCCTGCAGGAACTGCTTTTGCCGCTTCTGCTTCCGCACTGATTGCCGCCTGATTAAAGCCTAAGCCTGTTGTGATTGCTGCTGCCATAATTGCAAGTGTTAAAATTTGTTTTTTCATTCCGGTCTCTCCTTATCACTAACTTTTGTGTATTCACACATAACTTTTGCCATGATTATTACATACATTATAATTTATGTCACTATATTAATAATTTTTCTTAAGTAAATTTAATTATTTTCTTACAGAAGTTCAAATTCTTCGTCATTAACCTCTCTTAAAAAATTTGTCCAGCTGTTATAGTATTCGGCTAAAGCGTAAGTATAGCCGACGATTATTGATATATATGACTGCTTCATAACGATTAATGACGTTATGTTTGCTTTTCCCTGTTCATAACCTTCTTTTGAAATCTCTATAAGTTCTTCGGAATTTTTTATAATTTTGTTTTCGTAATAATTCAAATTGTCAACGGAAGTTAAAAATCTTTCGTATGCAGCGCTCACATCTTTCACAGCCTTGTTTTTAACTGATTCGTAATTCAATTCCGCCTGCTTTAGTTTCAGCGCGGCATTCTGGATTTCCGGTGAATAGTTGTAAAAGAGCGGAATATTCACAAGGCTTGCGCCGGCATAAGCTCCGCTGTTAAAATTTCCAGAATCTGTATAAGCCCCGAGTTGATAAGCGTATCCGCCGGTCAGGGCAATGTCAGGTATTCTCTGCCGCGAAACTACTGTCATGTTTTTTTCCGCAACATCTATCTGCTGTTTTGCAATTTTTATATCATACCTGTTTGCAAGCGCCCTTAGCACAATCTCTTCAAAATCCGGAAATTCAAAATCCGG
This sequence comes from Candidatus Gastranaerophilales bacterium, assembly GCA_944322665.1. Lineage (GTDB taxonomy): Bacteria > Cyanobacteriota > Vampirovibrionia > Gastranaerophilales > Gastranaerophilaceae > Scatenecus. The sequence goes on from CALUPM010000035.1 coordinate 16,544, forward strand.
AGGCGGCGTCAGCATCTCTTTAAAATTGTTTTCCTCCGCAAATATTCTGTCTTTACTGTCATAAATTATGTTATTAGGATCGTTTATTATTTTGTTAAAATTTGAAAGCGCGGTATTTACGTTTACTCTTGCTGTATTAACCTGCGTTATTATCTGGTTAAGCGAAATCTCCGCCTGCAAAACGTCAATTACAGGCTCTTTTTTGTCCTTAACCTTCTCCTTTGCAATCTCAAGCAGTTCGTCCTGCAATTCTTTCTGCTGTTCCAGCGTATAGAGAATTGATTTTGCAGCAACCAGATCAATATATGCTTCCCTTACATCCATCTTAAGGTCAAATTCCGTATAATCAACGTTCTTTTCGACAAGCGCAAGATTCGATTTTGCCAGATTTTTCCGTGCATTTCTTTTGGCAATCTCAACATTCTGGCTTATCCCGATCTGCTTCGGTTCACTTTTTCCGGCGCCTCCTAGAAAATAAAACGCATCCACAGAAGGATTTTGAAGCCTGTTCGCTGTTTTTATTTCGTTTCTTGCGATATTAATGTTTATCTGCGCGGCTTTTAAGTCAATATTATTCTCCAGCGCGGCGTCTATCGCTTCATCAAGATTAACCTTCTTTACTTCCTCTCCCGCAGCCGCCTGAACTATTACAAGCATGCAAAAAAGCATTAATAAAATCTTCTTCATACCTTAAAATATATCACAAATTTTCTAACTGAAAAACTATTGACTTAGAGTTGCACTGTACATTTAAATTACGTTATTTTTAACGGACAAAATCTTTTTCATATATATATTATTATCATGTTTCTATAAATAACAAATACTAAGATTGAAGAAATTTTATACATTTCAGCCATATTAAATCACATAAACGATGTTTTACTTTGAAATATTTCTTTATTTTAATAAATGATTTGAAATGCTGATTTAAAATTGTTTTAATATCAAAATTAAAATTTATTACTGTGCTTTTTATTTATGGAATTAAAGAAAGGATAGCTCTAAGATAATATGACAATAGTAGAACCAATCAGAAACATTGAAAACATAAAAAAGCTGGAAAAATATTTTGCACACAGCAACAAAAGAAATTTATTGTTGTTCACCATCGGTACAAATTGCGGCTTAAGGATTTCAGACATTGTTGCTCTAAATGTAGGAGACGTAAAAAACAAAAGCCATATCAGGATTGTCGAAAAGAAAACCGGTAAATTTAAAAAATTTCCAATTAACTCTAAACTAAAACCTATGATTGATGAATTCACTAAAGACAAACCGCCTGACAAAGCGCTTTTTACAACAATTTTTGAAAACAGAATGGACAGGTTCGGTGCATACTATATTCTGAAAACTGCCTGTGAAGCCGTCGGTCTTCAGGAAAAAATCGGAACTCATACTCTTAGAAAAACTTTCGGATATCATCATTACAAAAAATTTAAAGATGTTGCCATGCTCCAGAAGATTTTTAACCACTCAAATCCTGCAGTTACCTTGAGATATATCGGAATAGAGCAGGATCAGATAGACGAAAGCTACGAAAATTTTATTTTATAACCTGCCCAAAATATCTAATATTTGAATTAATAACACTGCAGCATTTTTAAGGCATGCTCCCTAAAACTCTGCAGAAGGTATTTTTATTTCTTTTATTATTTGGTTTTTGAGACCTTTTTTAATCTCTTAACCTTTTAGTAAAATTGTGAAGAGGTTTATCTTTTTCCTTTAAATTAATGTTATCACAAAGAAAAATTTTTTTTGCCTTTATTACAAAATATGTATTTTTCTTTTTGTTGTGTTTTTACTTCTCACGCTTTCCCGTATATACTCTACTTCTTCAATACCTCTTCACAATTTTACTAAAAGGTTGTGAGATTATATCGCTTTCCAGGTATTTAGAACTATATCCGGAGATTTATTGTGACTGTTTGTTCACCTATTAAAGATTTGTCCAC
>CALUPM010000036.1 GCA_944322665.1 Candidatus Gastranaerophilales bacterium
GATCTTTTTTTCATCAACGTATTTTTTAAGTTTCGGAGTCAAAAGTTTGCCGGATTTTACGAGTTTGTTTCCTACAGAGGTGAATGAATTTGTGACAATATAGAAAGAGAGAATATTCACGGCTGCATCGGCAAATTCCTGCGGAATAAGAAACATTTTTTCTTTCGGCGGAATTTTATCATTTATTACCACAGCAAAAACCTGAGCCGCAGAAGACAAAATCCACCCGAGAACCCCCGTATGCACAAGCATTTTTCCGGGGCTTTCCCCGTAATTTTTGTACAGATAATTTTTAAACTTCATAAAATTTTTAGAGGCGCATTCAGCCATATTATTTAGAATCGTCATGCTTCAGCCCTCCGGATGCTGCGACAAACCGGTTTGTTAAAAATTTCGTAAGCGGAGCATCAATTATAAAGTTTGTAATCGTCATAACGCCAAGAGCCACAATCGTTCCGAGCGCATTTTTATACTGCATAAACGCATCAGACAAATCCGAATAAGCATTTGACGGAGAGAAAAACGTATTTAATTTTGTAAGCTTAACCTTTTGTCCGGATTTATTGACAGATGTCGGAAGTTTTGACCACATATCAATAGATTTTATACAGCCTTTTCTGATAAAATATCCGGTAAGTGTTCCGGCAATAATCTTTGCAATGGTGCGGCAGACGGAAACTTTTCTGGTATTTTCATCAACTGATTTATTGCTTGCGTCAATAAACGGCTGCGACATCAAGGCGGTTGCCCCCAAAATCAGCCTGTTTTCAGGCGTTGAGATTTCTTTATTAACCCACTCTATCCCTTTTCTAAGCTTTTCACTCTCTATAACCTTATTCGGGATAACATCATAAAATGCCTGTCGAACCTTCCGGCTGCCGGCTTGAATTTGCTTATATAAATAAGAATTCTTTAAATATGATGTAACAGCTGATACCATAATAATTACCCAAATCAATAAAGATGGTAAATGTATAGAATTGCTTCCGAAAACTATATTATTACAAAAATTTTACAATACACACAATATTTAGAAAATTTTTACATTTAAGGGTTATAATTAACTGGTGGAAATATAAATGAGATACAACGATTTTAAAAAATATTTTATAAACAATATTTACTCCAACTATATGCAGGGCGACATTGGAATGGCAAGAACGTCAATAGCAAGGATTTACCGCGACGGAAAAGATAATCCTCGCGCAACAATCTACAGAACCTACAGCTGCCTGAATGAAACTTATAATCTTTACAAAACTCAGAAAAATCTTTATATAATATCCTCAAAGCGGGCTATGGCAATAGAGCATCAGGAAAAATACTTAAATTTCGTAAAAGACGTTACTATGCCGGAACATGTAATGGTAAAGCAACAGTACGACGAATTGTACACAAATTTAAAAACAATATATCCATCTTCTAAATCGCACAAATTTATGAATTTTATTATTTTAAAACAGAAATTCCCGTTTTTAAAACACATGAAATTTCTTACAAAATTTTTATAATTTTGCACCTTTTGGCACAACAGTAATTCCGCCCGGCGAAACGTAAAAACCGCGGCGTTCATCTTCTTCTCTGTTAAATCCTATTCTTGTATTTGGCGGAATATCAACGTTTTTGTCGATAATTGCACGGCGTATTCGTGAGTATCTTCCGATATCAACGTTTTCCATTAAAATACTCTCTGAAATCTGCGAGTAACTGTTTACTCTCACACGAGGAGATAAAACGCACCTTGAAAGTCCGCCACCGGACACAATACAGCCTTCAGACACCATGGAGTTAGTTGCCATACCGACCCTGTCACCCTCAGACCAGATGAATTTTGCGGGCGGATAATTGTAATTAAATGTTCTAATCGGCCACTCACGCGAATACAAATTTAATTCCGGCGCACTGTCCAGCAAATCCATATTTGCCTGCCAGTAAGCATCAATACTCCCGACATCCCGCCAGTAGCCGCTTTCAGCTTCTGTCATTCCCGGAAATACATTTGAAGCAAAGTTATAAACAAATATTCTCTTCCCTTCTTCAAGAAGCATCGGGATAACGTTTTTACCGAAGTCATGGCTTGACGTTTCATCTTTTTCGTCTTCGTTCAGCGCATTTAAAAGCACGTCTTTTTCAAAAATATAATTACCCATTGAAGCAAGACAATAATTCGGATTTCCCGGAATACTTTTTGGAGTAAATTGAGGTTTTTCTACAAAATTCGTAAGCCGCCAGTTTTCGTCGATTTCCATAATTCCGAATTCATGCGCTTCTTGAATAGGTATCGGAATTGCGGAAATCGTTAAATCAGCGCAGTTAAATTTATGGAAATTCAACATCTGTGAAACATCCATTTTGTAAATATGATCGCCGCCGAAAATACAAACATACCTCGGGTTTTCGTCGGTAATGTGAAAAACATTCTGATAAATAGCGTCTGCTGTTCCCCGATACCAGTCGGAACCCGTTCTCATCTGGGCTGGTGCAAGGTCTACATACTGGTTTAAAAACGGCGACAGTGCCCAGCCTCTTGTTATGTGCTTGTTTAAGGAGTCTGATTTATACTGCGTCAGAACTTTAATCTTGAAAAATCCGGAATTTATAAAATTATTCAATACAAAATCTATAATCCTGTATCTTCCGCCAAAGGGAACCGCAGGTTTTGCACGGTCTTTAGTCAAAGGATAAAGACGTTTGCCTTCGCCGCCTGCAAGAATCATTACTAACGCATCATCAACCGACATATAAAATCCTCACTTATTCCAATGAGTTTATTATACAACGACCAGACAAAAAAATCATCATTATTTAAAAAATGATTTAATTTCCGGCTGCGGCATAAAAGTTGAAGCTGCAAATTTTTCAGAATTTAATGAAGCTTCCTGCGCTTTTTTTTCTGCAAGTTTTGCTTTTCTTTTTGCCTCGGACTTGTTTGTCATATAAATATTAAGTTTTGGAATTCCGATACCGAGTACAACGCCGGAGTAGATATAACCTGCTACCTGTGCAAGGTTTAAAATTCTTAATTTGCGTCTTACAGCCTTGCCGGCTTCCGTTGCGGGAAGAAGTTTCAGCATCTGGGAGAATTTCAGGGCTTTTCCATCATTTGATACCGAAGAAATATTAGAACGCCTAAGTCCTTCTATCAGTACCTCATCACGTGTTTTAAGTTTTTTCTTAAAGAATGATTTTTCGTCAGGATTTTTGAGAAGTGATTTTTCTTTATCCATTGCAAGTGCAGCGCCTTTTGCAACAAAGTTACCCAGAACAAGCCAGTTAAAGAACCCGAGAACATCTTTAACAACTGATTCTCTGAGTTCGTCTTTGTCACGGGCGACCATGAATCTTGACATAATCGTGAGCCCGTAAATAAGTTTAAACTGGTTAAGCGTCGGAACTATGCCCTTAAACTGGATATTTTTAAGCAGTCCGCCTTCTTTTCTTGCAAGATCTGCGACTATTCCGCCGCCAAAAACAGCTGCCGCTGCCAGCTTCCAGAGTTTAAAGTTAAAGCTTTTATCTTTTTCGCGTCCTTCAACTCCGACAAAACCGTCGCTTCCTGTCTTTTTCTTTGTCAGATAAATGTTCAAAGGCTGAATTGACATGCCGATACCCGATGCTATTGCCATACCGGCAACAGTTCTGCGGTTATTTAAGTTTTTTATGCCTTTAATAAATTTATTTTTTGAAAAATCTTCTACTTTTGCAAATTCCTCAACAACTTTTTCTTTTGTAAGAGTTTTTGAAATATTGTAGAGATTTTCAATAAAAGTCGGAAGATTATTGCTTGTTTCTTTGCCGAAAGCTTTCAGTTTAAAGTCGCTTTCAGAACCAGTCGCTTCTGTGATGTAATTTACAAGGTACTGTTTTGTGGTTTTCGGGATAGTATCTTTATCAATATCGGAACTTGTGAGCGCAGAAAGCAAACGGTTTTTAACAACGTCTATATCATTTTGCCCGAGTGATTTTTCTTCATTTCCGACAGTTGTTCTTAAATTGGTCAAAACATTTTCTAGAGTTTTTTCTAATGCTGTATTTTTATCGTTTTTAATATTATCGTGAAAATATTTGCCGATAATATCAAAAGATTCATTGTCTGCAAAAATTTTATCCGCTCTGACATTAAATGTTTTATTAAGAGCAAGAGAAAATGCAAGAGCAGCCATTGAGCCGTAAACACCGATTAAAGAATGGTTAATCGTACCTGCAGCTTCACGGCGGCCTGTTTCAAGCCCTGCAGCCGGCCCGCGGTTAATCATATCAACAGTAGTTCTCGGAATTACCATTGAGCCAAGGTCGACAGCGTTAGCGCCCCAAGCTTGATTTGTGTCTAAAAATCTCAGCCCGAGGCTTATGTAATCGCCTGTTCCTTTAAATTGGATATTCTGTTTTTCTTTTCTGTTTTCGGTTAGTGTTTTAAATTGAGGGGTTAATTGTATTTTCATTTTGTTTTCTCCTTACGAATTAATAAATGCCTTGAACGAAGTTTTAGCGGCTGCAAATCCTGTTGAATTTAAATTCAAAGCAGGCGACGCAGCCGACGTACCGGCGCCGCCGGACGCTGTGTTCGCTTTTGTGGCATTTAATTTCGCAAGATCCTGTTTTGCTTTATTTTTTTGTGCCTGAGTTCTTGTGTACAGCGGAATAAACACTCCGAGTGCAATAAGAGAGAATGCAAGGTTGCCTATCTGGCAGATTGTTCTTAATTTCTTGTCGTGAGCTGTGGCAAGTTCGTCGGTTGATTTAAGCGAAGTATGCTTTGCCCAGTTCCAGAATTTCTGTAAAACATTTGCGTTATCGTCAAGTTTTTTCAGTCTGTTTATGAGAGTTACTTTACCTTTGCTGCGGGCTTCAATGAATGAAGCAATACCTTTTGCCGCGTAATCGCCGAGGAAGTAGAAGCTTGAGAAGGTCGCAATGTCACGGATTGTGGATTCTTTAAGTTCGTTTTTATCTTCTGCTGCGCCCATACGGCTTGCAAAAGTAGCGGTTGAAATAATTCTTGCCTGATCCATTGTCGGGAATAGCCCCTTAAACTGGAACAGGGATTTGAGGCTCGGCTTGTCCATAATCATAGACAGTCCGCAAACTCCGAGCATTGAGCCTATTGATATGAATTTTTGTTTTAAAAGTTGTAATTTTTCTTCTCTTGTCGGTTCTTTATACTCTTTATTTTCATCGTAGTCGTTATAAATCGGAGCACCTTTGCGGCCGGAAATCTTGTGCGTAATCCATCTGTTAATCGGCTGTGCTGAAATTGCAAGCGGTATTATAAGCCCTAGACCGCCTATACTTTTCCAGTTTACAAGTCTTTTTGCCTGCTGGAAGTATTTAGCAAGTTCATTATCTGATTTAATCCCGCGTTTTTTAGCGCCGTAAAGCACTTTCGGAGTATCCTTGCAGAAGGAAGCAAGACTGTTATCCAGATATTTATCTTCGCCCCTGAATCGGATGTTTTCTGAAATATGTGTTAAATCTACAAGTTTTCTGTAAGCTTGTTTTGTTTGTTTATATTCTCCGGTATGCGCAGCCTTTGCAAGAATGTTCAAAGCTTCTTCAGCATCAGGCTTAAGATTGATTTTGTCAATTATGTCGTTTACATTTTTAAACTCTCTGATTTGTTCAGGATTTTCAGCAAGAAGTTCCGCAAAAGCTTTTATCCCGCCTTTTTGGTAAGCTTCACCGTCAACTCCTTCCATTGACAGAATTGAGCGCATAAAGAAGTTTTTAAAATCTTGTTCTGAATGTGCGCCCGGAGCATAGAATTTTGCGATTTTGTCATAAGCCTCTCCGTTTGCCCAGTTGTTGATAAGAGTTTTGTCAAATTTACCCATTACCGGAAGGTTAAACAGAGTGCCGGCTCCCATAACAATGAAACTCGGCAAAAGGCAGTTGATTATGAGTCCGGAGCCTTCTCTTCTGAGTGCCTCAAATCCTCCAATCCAGTTGAAATGCCGCTTTTGTTTGCCGTTTTCATCAACTACAGGCTTGCCGTCTTTGTCTTTTTTGTTTGAACCCGCTGTTGTTTCTATGATTGTACGCGGAATAATTGCAGTAGCTAAATCAAGAACAGACACATTAAGCATCGGGTGTTCTTCGCACTTTTGAACACCTTTTACCAGAAGGTCAACCACACCGCCGCCCTTGAATGAAGGCTGCGCTGATGACATTTTTTTATTAATACTCAAAGGGGTATTTTTTTTGTCTGCACTACTTATATCTACTTTAGTAATCATAAATTTTTGTCTGGATTTTTTAACAACACATATTATAACAACTACACAAAACTATTAAAAGCCGTGAATTTTAAAAATTGCGCTTTTTGTTCATAATGTTAAGGAGATATTAAGAAGAGAATTTGATTTTTTTTCTAATTTTTAAGTTTTTTAAAAGCTTTTAGATTTTTTTTATTAATAAATCAGCACATTTAATGACAAAAAAATGAAAAAAACTTAATTTTAGCAAGAAAAAATATTTGTAAAAAATTGTAAAGAATACGCTTAATATTCAAGATTTTATATATATTTTATATACTAAGAGAAACTTTTGACGAATTCAACGGCATGCTCTTTTGTTGTTATGTCGCCATTTAATTGCGCCTCGTGCAGTGCGTCCATAATTTCTCCAAGGCGGGGAGAAGGCTTTATGTTTAGAAGTTTCATAACCTCACGCCCGTCAAGAAGTTTCGGCAGAGGTTCAAGCGTGTCTTTTACGCTCAAATAAAAATTCTGCAGACGCGTAAGTGAATTAAGATTGTTCTCGACCATCCCGTCTGTAATCGCAGGCCCGCGCGCAGACAGCCTGTCTGCTTTTGATAGAACTATTTCATCAATTGAATTATCCTCCATTTTTCTTACATAACGCATCATAGCTTTTTCGTTCACGTCAGGGGAAGTCATAAGCGAAGCCGGATAAATATGATTTTTAATCATCATTGAAATATAATCTATCTGCTTGTTTGAAAAGGAAAGTTTTTTCAAAATCGGCACAACGAGTTTGGAGCCGGTTTCATCGTGCTTTATAAACCTGTGACGGCCGGTATCTTCTTCAATTGTCCATGTGGAAAATTTGCCGATGTCATGTAAAAACCCCGCAAGTTTCAGATGCGCAAGCCTGCTGTAACCGCCAAAATCAACTTTCTCAAGGTGATTTTTTATCAGCTGTTCCGAATTTTTATAAATCTCATTAATATTTCTGACAGTTTCAATTGAATGTTCAAGAAGCCGCAGGTGGTGGTGGCTGTTTGGCGGAACCTGCTTTAACTCTTTTACAACCGGAAAAATTTTCTCTAACAAGCCCGCTTCATCCATATTCTTCAATGCAACATGCGCAAATTCACCCCCGAAAAGGTGCATAATCTCGTAGTTTATTCTCTCAACCGCGGGGTGTGAGATTAAATCAATATGCCTTTTTAATTGTTTTTCCGTATTTTCATCAATCTTAAAACCGGTTTGCGCTTCAAAGCGGTAAACTCTCAAAATCCTGAGCGGGTCATCAACAAAATTTTTTTCGGAAATTGATTTTATAATCCCGTTTTCAAGGTCATTAATACCGCCTGTTGTATCTGTAATTTCGCCTGTTTTAAGATTTAGCGCAATTGCATTAATCGTCAAATCACGTCTGCTTAAATCATTTTCAACAGTGCCGCCGGCGGGTTCTGTTATGTCCAGATAATTTATTTTATCTTTCATTACAACTCGGTAGATTTTATTTTCTTCATCAAGCGGTACAAAAACTCCGTCAAAAAATTCCGCAAGCTTTTGCGCAAAACTTTTCGTATCACAATTTATGACAATCAAATCCCTGTCATTTGTCGTTTTGCCGAGCAGATAATCCCTCACGGCACCGCCTACAAGGTAAATTTCAGCGTCGAAATTTTCAATAATCTTTGACAGGATTTCGTCAGATTTAATTTTTTCTAAAATTTTCGTATTCATAAATTATATTTCCCAGCCCGACTGTCACTGCAGTTTCGGCTTTTAAAATCAGATTGCCGAGAGTAAGCATCGAAATTGAATTTTCTTCAAACATTTTAAATTCTCTATCCGAAAAACCGCCCTCGGGGCCGATTATTACAAGAAGATTTTCGCTTTTTTTGACAGGAGTTTCAATAAAAAATTCACGGATAGTTTTTGAAGCGCGGCGTTCGCAATAAGCTATGATTTTATGAAACTTTTTGTCCTGTATAAGATTTTCAAGATTTGAAGGAGTTTCACAATGAGGAATAACCGCCCGCTCGCACTGCTTTGATGCTTCATACATAATCCTGTTCCATCTGTCAATTTTCTTTTCAACAGTCTGCAGGTTTAGTGCGCAGTTGTCAGTCACAACAGGATAAACAGATCTCACGCCGAGTTCGGTCGCTTTTTCAATCACAAAATTCTGCGCATCGCTCCTCAGAGGACTCTGCGCAAGAAAAATATTGAATTCCAAATCTCTTTTTGACGGATATGAATTTTGGATTTCACAAAAAATTTCGCCTGATGTGATGTTTGTTATAACTGTTTCATATTGAATTCTGTTTTCGTCAATCAGCAGCAATTTTTCGCCCGCCCTTGCGCGGAGAGATTTTGCGATATGATTGTAGTTTTCTCTGTCCGTAATTTTCACGTTTCCGTCGCTTACAGAATCTGACTTAATAAAAAAATGCGGCAAAATTTTTATCCTTTCTCTTTGATTTTACAATAAAATACGGGGTTTGAAAACAAATATTAAATTTTAATAAAAAAGCTGGCTTTTTAATTCTGTTTGAAGTATTATTGTGGTAGTAAAAAAGTTTTACAACCAATTGGGAGAACACCGTGGAAAATATACAGGCTAACGAAAAAGTTATCGGCATACCCCGCGCCATGTCTTTTTACAACAATTATCCGTTTTACTTCGGATTTTTTACGGATCTGGGGATAAAAATTGTTTTGTCGGATATCACGACAAAGCAGACTATGTCGCGCGGTTCGGCACTTGTTGTGACTGAAACATGCCTTCCGATTAAGGTTTACATCGGGCACATTCTGAACCTTCTTGACAAAGGCGTCGATAAAATTTTTGTTCCGTCAATCCAGTCGGTTGCAAATAAAATTTACAACTGCTCTAAAATCAGAGGGCTGCCCGATTTAGTCAGAAACGTTATTAAAAAAGATTTCACGATGGTCGAGGCTACTCTCGACAAATCCGCTAAAAATCACGGACTTTACGATTTCTTAAAAGAAATTGCCTCCTATTTTGACATTACTGATGAAAACATAATTAAAAAAGCTTCAAAAGCCGGCTGGAGATGTTACAACAACTTTTTTATCATGACAAAATCCGGCATGAGTTATAAAAAAGCCATGAACTACGCACTTCAGGGCAAAATTTTCATTGAAAACCAGAACAAAGAATATCCGATTTCAGTTGCACTTGTTTCGCACGGTTACAACATTTACGATGAGAGAACTTCAATGAAAATCATCGAAAAACTTGAAAAGATGGATGTTAAAGTTGTGACTTCGCTCCAGCTTTCAAACGAGCAGATGGACGAAGGAATAAACACTCTCGGCGGCGAAAGATACTGGGCAAATGAATACGAAATGACCGGAACCGCCGGACATTATCTTAAAGACAACAGAATTGACGGCATAATTACGCTGACGGCTTTTGGCTGCGGCCCTGACTCATTGATGGTTGAAAGAATTCAACGACGTGCAAAACATTTCGGAAAACCGCTTCTTCACCTGACAATTGATGAACAGACAGGTGAAGCAGGCTTTATAACCCGTCTTGAGGCGTTTGTTGATATGCTTTTCCGCAAAAAACGGGCTAAAATCATAAATGACATAGAAATTAACGACACTGCTCGCAGCTATATCCCGAATACCAATTTCATTGAAACAAAGTAACACTGCGTTTTTATAATTGTGTTCCACTGAGCCACTCTGCCGAACAAAACGATTAAGTATCGTTTTGTGAGAGGGCGAAGGATCCCCTGAAAACGTAAGGAGATTCTTCGGTCTAAAGCCCTCTGAATGACGTACTTTTTATAATATTTGTAGAACTTGCTATACAAGTCACTAAAAAAGGCGGAATTTTTCAATTCCGCCTTTAAAATTTATTCAAAACCTCCCTTAAACTTTACGTTTGCGGGCAGCTTCTGATTTGCGTTTTCTTTTTACGCTCGGTTTTTCGTATCTTTCGCGTTTTTTAACTTCCGAAAGGATACCGGCTTTTTGTATTTTTTTCTTGAAACGTCTGAGTGCGCTTTCAATACTTTCGTTTTCGCCGACTTTTACTTCTGCCATCTGTGTTTTCACCACCTTTTAGGTCTTTTTGTACGTTATATTTAGATTATAACGCAGAAAAAAATAAATTTCAAGATGGCGCTGAGTTTTAGATATTTATCGCTCTGTTTTCTTGATTTTTGTCAAGTTTTTCAATTCTTTTCACAAGCCGCGGAAGCCAATCCTCCAACATACAATTATACTTTTTTATAAATTTTTCATCAATTATTTTACAATGGTACTCTCCGGTTGAATAAAAAGCATACTTTTTATCGTTTTTTACATGCAAAATTTCGAAATCAGCCACTTCCTGACCTTTTTTACCTATATGAATTCTATGCCAGACTGAATTGTTATATTTAAAAGAGAATTCCTTATCTCCGTTCTTTACTGTCAAAATAACAGGTTCTCCTGTTACTTTGTTATACTTTTTCAAAGCAATATCTTCGATTTTGTCAATATAATTACGATTTTTCTCTGTTAAAACCGGTACCGGTTCAATTCTTTTAGCAACCGACCTGCGTAAAGACTGGAATAAATTACCGCTAAAAGGCACAGCATAATTGTTATTTGGGGTTGAATGTATTTTCATAATGTGTTCTTCCTGTAAAAATAATTTGCTATAATATATTTATATCAAAAAGTTACGCAGAAAGTGTAAAGATTTGATAAATTTCCTCATCTGTAAGTTCTGTGATAATCTTTTCACCTTCGTAAACCGCAAGGTCAGCCAGTTCTTTTTTGGATTTAAGCATCTCGTCAATCTTTTCTTCAAATGTTCCGAGAGTAATCATTCTGTGAACCATAACGTTTTTGTCCTGACCTATACGGTAAGTTCTGTCTGTTGCCTGATCTTCAACAGCAGGGTTCCACCACAAATCATAATGGATAACATTTGTGGCACTTGTGAGGTTAAGCCCTGTGCCGCCGGCTTTGAGCGAAAGTATCATAATTTTTGCATCGTCATCATTCTGGAATCTGTCAATCAAATCTTCACGCTGGGGAACTGTCAGGGAGCCGTGGAAGAAGAGCGGATCCGTATTGCACTCTTCTGCAATTACCTTGCACAAAATATCTCCCATTTCTTTGTACTGGGTAAAGATAAGAGTTTTTTCGTTGTTGTCAAGAATATTCTGAACAGTCGAAATACATTTGTCCATTTTTCCGGAAAGTTCTTTTGAAATTTCTCCGCCTTTCAGGAACTGGTAAGGGTGGTTGCATATCTGCTTCAATGCTGTTATAAGTTTGAAAATATTTCCGCGCCTGTTGATTCCGGTAAATCCGCTTATCTTTTCCATCATCTCGTTCAATGTCTTTTCGTAAAGAACAGCCTGAGATTTTGACAGATAACAGTAATCGTTGATAACCATCTTTTCCGGAAGATCTGTAATAACGTGTTTGTCAGTTTTAAGACGCCTTAAGACAAACGGTGAAATTGACATTTTCAACTTTGCGGCACGCGAATTTTCTTTAAATCTTTCAATCGGGATTGCATAACTCTTCTGAAAATCCCTGAGCGAGCCGAGATACCCTGTATTTATAAAATCAAAAATACTCCACAATTCCGTCAGTCTGTTTTCGACCGGTGTACCTGTCATTGCGACTTTTACGTCAGATTTCAGCATTTTAATTGCAAGAGTCTGCGCTGTATCAGGGTTTTTGATATTCTGTGCCTCGTCAACTATTATCATTCCCCACTGCTGCTTTTTGAGTTCCTCTACATCAATTCTCATTATGGCATAAGTCGTCAGGATTACATCATGTTTTACATCAAGTTTTCTTTCGGCACCGTGGTAGACAACGGCATCAAGAGATGGCGCAAACATCTGCAATTCCTTCATCCAGTTTCCTATTAATGTCGTCGGGCATATAACAAGGACAGGCTTATCCAGGGATTTTTCCTCTTTCATCTTCAAGATAAGGCTTATAACCTGAATAGTTTTACCCAATCCCATATCGTCCGCCATACAGACGCCGAAACCCTTTGAAATGTTTGTCCAGAGCCATTTTAAACCTGTCATCTGATAAGGTCTTAATTCACCTTTCAATTCAGCAGGCGGAGTTACATCAACCGGCTTTGTAAAGTCCTGTATAACTCTTGCAAACGCCGAATCATAATCGAAATCATACTGGTACAACTGACCTGACATCGAAGCGTGAATAAGTTCCATTCTTGAAAGCGACTTCAGGTTAGCTTTTGCAATCTGTTCAAAGATTTTTTTGCTTTCTTCTTTGTCGATTAAAACATACTTATTTTTGTATTTTACAAGACCTGAACTGTTTTCAACAAGCTTGTTAAACTCTTCAAGCGAAATTTTTTCATTTCCGATTGCGATTTCGTAAGAGAAATCAAGGATATCGTCAAGCGCAATCTTGGAGGAAGAAGTGTTATTAAAGATATCAGCAAGCTCCTTAGAACGTGAAGCCTTAACTTTAGCATTGATTGAGGCTCTCGGAACAACGACATTCACAAGTTCTTTCGGCAGAATAACTTCAATCTGCGCTTTCTGCAGATAATATGCGGTCTGTGTTATTATTTTGTAAACTTCATTAAGGTTCAAGTCAAGCGCTAATTTTGACTCATCCTCAAACAAATCTTCCAGCTCCGGCATATAACGAATAGCATAATTTAACTGCTTTTCGACAATTCTTGAAATATCAGCCGAGTTTGCGCCGAAAATTTCATCTTTTGTGTACAAATCGTCCACAAGAACACTTTCGCCGGTTTTGCGGTTTTTGATATGAACCTTTAATCTGAACAGTTCATCATCGCCCTCAACCTTATCTATTTTGAAGAACGGGATAACATCATATTTACCGAGGTAAAGCTCATCAAACCACTGCGAGAAGTTCTCAGCAATATCCATCCCCTTCATTTGCGAACGCTGTTCAAGATCTTTTATCATGTAAGTTCCGGATTTTACATCCTTGAACTTATACGCCTTAATCCCGAGAAATTTGTAAATAACATAATTCATGTAGTTGTAGATGAAATCTCTTACAAAATCCTTCGGTTTTTCGCCTTTTATAAAAAGATTTTCCGGAATGTTTTCTTCAAAAATATTGATAAACCTTGCAAGCTGCTGGTTTGAAATTATCGGTTCATACACAATCCTGAACATTGAACCTTTTGTTTTGACGGTCGGAATAAAGTAAAGTTTTTCAATCAACTTCATTACAAAGTGCGTGAGATTATTCATGTAAATAAATGTCGGAGTAACAGCATCAAGATCCACGACATCCCCAAAACCGCCGAAATAATCCATAACTAAATCCAGACTCATCGGGTACCCGACTTCATCTCCGAGAACCTGCGAACGAAATTTGAACAGAGAACCTTTTGATTTGAGATAATATTCAAAGTTGTTAGTCGGAGTAACAAAGAAAGACAGTTTGCCGCCTTCGTTTACAAGAAAGAAATTAGTATTTCTTGCCGGCGTGTAGGGGCTTAAAAACACATCTTTAAACTCGTCTTCAACAGTCTGATAGATAAGACTGAGAGTATAGCGGAAATCTTTGTTCTTGAACCCGTCAGGATTTTCCGAAAGGTTAAAGAACAGTTCGTCAACATTATTTTTTTTAAATGAAAAATCTATATCAAAAGTCTTTTTATCAGTCATATTCAATCCAATTTAGCCTAATATTCAAATTCCGGCAGAATGTTTGAATACAAACTGCCGGATTTATAAGTTATTTAATCAAAGATTCAGCATCCATTTCAGCCGGTTTTTCTATTCCGAACAAATCGAGGATAGTCGGCGCAACGTTACACAATGCACCGGTTTCTTTAAGTTCAATTCCGGCGGGTGCGTTAATCAGGACAAACGGAACTTCGTTTGTTGTGTGTGCCGTCATCGGTTTGCCGGTTTCGTAGTTTACCATAACTTCTGAGTTGCCGTGATCTGCTGTCAGAAGCATAATTACATCATGCTTTTTGCAGGCATCCGCAATTTTTCCGACACATTCATCAACGACTTTGTCAGCCTTAACAGCAGCCTCTAAGACTCCTGTATGCCCTACCATATCAGGGTTTGCAAAGTTTACGAGAATAAATCCGTACTCAGGATTGTCAATTGCTTTTAAAACATTATCGCAAACTTCTCTTGCGCTCATTTCAGGCTGAAGGTCGTAAGTTGCAACTTTCGGAGAAGCAACGAGAACACGTGTTTCGTGAGCCTGAGGTTCTTCAACACCGCCGTTAAAGAAGAATGTAACGTGGGCGTATTTTTCGGTTTCAGCTGTCCTGAACTGTTTAATTCCGTTTGCTTCAAGAACGTCGCCAAGAATATTTTTCATGTGCTCTTTACCGAAAGCAACAGGATACGGGAATGTTTCGTCGTATTGAGTCATACAAACATAGCAAATATTTTTTCTGACTGCTTTTCTGTTAAATCCGTCAAAGTTTTCAAAATTGATTGCTTTTGTAATTTCTCTTGCTCTGTCAGGTCTGAAGTTCCAGAAAATAACTGCATCATTATCTTTTATTCTGCTGTCAGCGCCGCCAATGACTGTCGGAAGAACGAATTCATCGTTGTCTCCTTTTTCGTAAGACTGCTTAACTGCTTCTTCAGAAGATGAGGCCTTTTCGCCTTCACCGAGAAGCAAAGCGTTGTAAGCTTTTTCAATTCTGTCCCATCTGTTGTCGCGGTCCATTGCGTAATATCTTCCGGAAATCGTCGCAATCGGAGGAAGTCCGTATTTTTTAAGTTCATCTTCGATGGGCTTTAAGAACGTCATTGCACTCTGCGGAGGAGTGTCGCGCCCGTCAAGAAACGCATGGATATAAACTTTTTTAAGCCCGTTGTCAGCCGCAAGCTTAATCAGCGCAAGTATATGACCTAAAGCTGAGTGCACACCGCCGTCAGAAGCCAGACCCCACAGGTGAAGTGCGCTGTCGTTTTTCTTTACGTGTTCAATTGCATCAAGAAAAGCTTTTCTTTTAAAGAAATCTCCGCTTTTGATTGCATTATTAATTTTAGAAAGTTCCTGATATACAATTCTTCCTGCCCCGAGGTTAAGGTGTCCGACTTCGCTGTTTCCCATCTGTCCTGCCGGAAGTCCGACATATTCACCGTCCGCGTGAATCTTTATAAATTTTCCTTCTTTTTCAAGTTCATTTACATGAACAGGATCCGCAAGTTTAGTTGCGTCGTATTCGGGGTGTGACTTGCTGATTCCCCAGCCGTCCATAATACATAATAAAACTCTTTTTGTCATAAAAATCCCTTCTTTATATTTCGTACTATAAAAGGATTTTAGCAGGAACAAAAATCAAATACAAGAGCGGATTAAAAGCCGGAATTAATAAAGAATTTGAACATGCACGACTCTGGTTCTTGCCTTGTTGTCAAAATCAACAAGCACAATCTGCTGCCACTGACCCAGCTGCAAAGCACCTTCAATCAGCGGAACCATCGTACAGTTGCCTATTATGGAGGCTCTGACATGCGCATATCCGTTGCCGTCATGCCAGGTTTCGTCGTGGTGGTATTCGGCATCCACAGGCGCAATTTTATCGAGCGCTTCCGGCAAATCTTTTAAAAGCCCGGGTTCATATTCAATATTCGTGACCGAAACCGTACTCCCCGCAACATAAACAAATACAACTGCACTGGGAAGATTGTGCTTGTAAACGGCATTTTGAACCTGCCGCGTTATGTCGACTATCTGCGTATTTCCCTTTGTGTGAATTGTAAATTTTTCATTTAATACTGTCATAACGAAAACCTTACCTCACCATCTTTTACGAGTTTACGTCCTTTTGAATATACGGCATAAGGGATATCAAGATTTTTTAACTCCTGATAATCCGCGCCTTCGGGCAGTTTGAACACGTTAAAATCCGCATCCTTACCGATTTTTATAGAACCTGTTGAATTCTCCAGACGCAAAATTTGCGCAGGATAAATCGTCAGGTATTTTATAAGTTCTTCAACCGGAAGATTTGCATCTTCATTCATCCTGTTTGCAAGTTTCAGGAGGCTGAAATCTTTGTTCTCTTTAAAGCTCTGTGTTGAAAAACCGAAATTTCCGCTGAAGTATTTCAGCACTGTTTTAAAGTCAAGCTTTTTATTGCAGATTTCATCAGAATAATACGGTTGATAAATATATTTTACACCTTTGTCTGAAAGATTTTTCAATTCATCTTCGTCAGCGTAATTAGCGTTTGCGGCAATAATTTTGTTTGTCAGCACCTTCAAATTGTCCAGATAATCAACCGGCGAAATATTTTTGGAATACGGAGTAATTTTTCTTAACCCGAGAAACTTATGAAGAAGGTCAATGTCAGAAAATCCGAACTGCAGCCATTCAATTTCATCCTGAGATTCCGCAAAACGGGTAAGTATCAGCATATTATGCTTGCGGCAGTATTTTGAAAATAATTCCCAGAGTTTTTTATGAGCGCCGGAAACCGAATTCAGCATAATTCCGATATGAGTGTTTTCGCCCTTGTGGTAGATTAGTTCTTCAACTTTTCCTCTCAAATCTTTGAATTTTTTCTTGCTTTTTTCTTTGCTATCGGAAAAAACTTCAAAGAACAGATATTTTTTGACGGGGATTCTGTTTATAATATCAAAATATTTAAACTCTCTTGACACCTGCGCAAAACAGGTTGTGCCGGATTTTATTGATCCAACAACTCCTGATTTAAAAGACTCAAGCTTTTCTGCCCTGTCAGACGAAAAATAATCGCAGAGAATATTCGCCCACTTGAGAGAATAAACATCTTGCTTTACTCCTGCAAAGGTGTAGTTTTTACTTATTGTTAAGAAGAACTTTTTAATTTTATTTTTTAAGGATTTTGCGCCGGAATGCCCTGCTTTTGTGTACTGGAACTGGGTCAGCATATCCACAAACCCCGGTGTTATAACAGCATTTCCGAGATCCTTTACTATCTTATCCTCAAAGTGCACTTCTTTATTCGGGATTAAATCAATAATTTTTCCCTCATCTACAACAAGAGCATAATCTTCTAAGATTTCACTTTCTGATGTTAAAATCCACTTTGCTTTATAGCACTTCATAACGTCACCTTTGCAATAATTTTAGCTGATAGAATACAAAAAAGCAAGTTTAGAGGATTGGCAATTTTTTGTTATCCGAAAAACTCATCGGCATAATACGCAAACTCAAGATGTCCGACAATAATTGTGTCACCGTCTTTGACGCCCATTGATTTTAGTTTTTCAAAAACTCCCATCCCTGTCAGAATATTCTGAAACCTTATAACCTGTTCTGTATTTCTTGCATCTGTAACTTTTGCAAGCCGCCCGATTTTGCCGCCGACAATTATGTAAGTATCCTTTGCGGCTTTTGTAATCTCATATTCACTGTCGTCGTTGTTGTAGGCACCAGCATCTTCTTCAATAACAATATCAGAAACCGGTTTTTCAATTTTTTCAACCATTTCGGACATGTAATTCACAAGTTCCTGAACGCCTTCGCCCGTGACCGCTGAGATTAAAAATATTTTATCCGTAACTGCTTTAAATTCCTGTTCTGTTTGTTTTATTTTTTCTTCTCCTGCGGCATCAATTTTGTTAAGCGCAATAATCTGGTAAAGAGATGCAAGTTTGTGTGAATGTTTTTCAAGTTCAGAGTTAATAATTTTGTAATTATTGAAGGGATTTTCTTCGGTCAAGTCGACAATGTGCACAAGAAAACGGCATCTTTCAACGTGTCTTAAAAAGTCGTGGCCGAGTCCTACACCTTCGGACGCACCTTCAATAAGCCCCGGAATATCCGCAACTACAAAACCGTCGCCGTTCAAACCTTTTACAACCCCGAGATTAGGGATAAGCGTTGTGAACGGATAATCGGCAATTTTTGGTTTTGCGGAACTAATGCGGCTTATAAGTGTTGATTTTCCTGCATTCGGCATTCCTAAAAGCCCGACATCTGCGATAAGTTTCAATTCAAGTATTAATTCTCTTTCAATTCCGGGTTCACCGGGCTCGCAGAATTGAGGCGCACGCTTCTGGGCGGTTGCAAATCTTGCGTTTCCTCTGCCGCCGCGTCCGCCCTGTGCTGCAAGAACCTTTTGCCCGTGTTCCGTAAGGTCTGCAATTATGTTACC
>CALUPM010000037.1 GCA_944322665.1 Candidatus Gastranaerophilales bacterium
GAAGCGTGAGGAGAGTTGAGGAAGGTGATAAGAAATCGCCCCAATTTGTCTTACACTGTCATTCTGAGGGAGTGAAACGACCGAAGAATCTTCTGAAAATTTCATGAGATTCTTCGGTCGCAAGGCTCCCTCAGAATGACATGGGCTGGGCAAGGCTGTCATTTGCACTTAGAATGCTGTAATAGCAGTACGTCATCCTGAGCCGAAGGCGAAGGATCCACTGAAAGTCCGGGGGATTCTTCGCTACGCTCAGAATGACATACAGAGCGGGCGGGATTCTTCGGCCGTAAACGCCCTCAGAATGACATGAACAAGAATGGAATAATACAGCGGGTATGTTTTGAAAGACGTCGGGAAGTTAAGACGAAAAGTTCATAACAGGATGAAGTGCTGCCGCAATAATAGGCGCCCTTGAGTTATCTCAAGGGCGCCTTTACCAAAGAATAATTTTATATCCTCTATATCCGGAAATTAACCCCTTCCGGTTAATGTTTTAGTATCCTCTGGATTTTATATTATCACGTTTTGCAATTTCAGCGAGCTGTTCGGGATCGTTTATGTCGACTTCAGAAGGCTCAAGCCCCAGCTGCCGCAGTCTTTCATCCAGAGCGTCCTGTACAAGAGCTCTCATTGTATCTTTGCTGTTAGAGAGATCCCATTCATCTTCAATTGCCTGCTGGAGGGTTTTGCCTGTCAGGATCTGATATGAAGTAAGAACTTTGATAATATTTTCAGGGTTCAGTTGTTTTAGAAGTTTGATTGTGTTTTTATTTAAACTCGCAGGCTCAATTTGCTGGCGGAGTTTTACTGCAAGATCTGATCTTGTACAAACACCATTTTCGTCAAAGTCATATTTATGCTCTATAGTATTGCCGTCAGCGTCCGTTGTTGCAATATGAGTCATTTTTACAAGACCGTTTTCAACAATATGTACCGGAGTTTCTCCGTCTTCGGCGTAGACTGTATGTTTTATCTTATCGCCACTGCTATCATATTCTTCGACTCTGTAGAGTTTGCCGCCATCTACGAAGGTGATTGTTCTGGAAAGCTTGTCATCTTTGTATTCATAGGTGTAAGCCTTTTTAACAGTAGTCCCGTCATCTTCGTAATATATTTCCTTTACGGGGCGCGGCTCTTCGCTGCCGTCGTATTCTATGACTTTGTCGGGTTTTTCGTCAGCACCTGAGATGGTTGTCTTGGAAAGCTTGCCATCTTTGTATTCGTAGGTTGTAGTCTGTTTAACAGTAGTTCCGTCATCTTCGTAAACGGTTTCCTTTACGGGGCGCGGCTCTTCGCTGCCATCATATTCTATGACTTTGTCGGGTTTTTCGTCAGCACCTGAGATGGTTTCCTTGTAACTTCCATCTTCGTTGTATTCATAAGTTTTAGTACTATTGATTGTTGTTCCGTCGTCTGCGTAGTCTTCTACTTTAGATATTTTACCATCTTCATTGTAATAACGGATTATATCAATTTTGTCGTTGCCCATCTGGGTTTCAGTTTCTTTTGTTTTCTTTCCGTTTTCACCGTATTCGACAGTAACGCTGTATTTAGTTTCAGCATTGTCGTTGTTATAAATCCGTTTGATTTCTCTGCCGTCTTGGTCTTTCCATATCATGCAGTCAATACCGTTTTGATCCTCACCGGCGGTTTCTGTTACACCTTCCGGAAGCTGGCCGGCCGGAGTTGGACTACCATTTGGTGTTTCTTCCGGATTTGCCGGCGGGTCTGCCGGATCTGCCGATGCATTCGGATCAACCGGATTGTTTGGATCAACCGGTGCGCTGCCGCCTTTGATTACAACGC
Source organism: Candidatus Gastranaerophilales bacterium (assembly GCA_944322665.1). Classification (GTDB taxonomy): domain Bacteria; phylum Cyanobacteriota; class Vampirovibrionia; order Gastranaerophilales; family Gastranaerophilaceae; genus Scatenecus. Next base: position 1,807 of record CALUPM010000037.1, read on the forward strand.
CCATTGCTTCATAAATCTGGGCGGTTTCTTCGGCTGTAAAAGTTATCTCCTGATCAGGATGGACTACAAAACTATTGTGCCAGCCGGTTTGTGTTTTATCAGTGCCGCCGCTGAAAATGGAAGCTTTCCCTGCTGCCTTTCTGTTTTCCTGCAGCTCTACCAGTTTGTCTAAAACCGCATTCCATTCCTGTGCGGTAATTTTTCCGTCGGTCAACTCCGCTTTCTTCTGCTCAACAAGCTTGTCCACCATATCCTTCAGGGCATGCGTAATCCCTTTGTTTTTCTTAATCTTAATTGTTGTTGGGCCTACGCCTGACACATTCTCACTCATAAATGAATCTCCTTATGTTTTATTCCTCGTATGATATACTTATATAAAGTTTATATGCCCGTAAAAATTGCGTTTTCTGCTCATAAATCTTCGTGTCGTTTTGTCAAAATCTTTGTTGTTGCTGAATAAAAGGGATTAATATTAAACTTTACATAACTTAATGATTTGGTGTTTTCTAACTTTTGTTTCATGAATAATTAAAAAATCCTTAAGGTTTTTAATTATTTTTTAAATCCGTTATATAAATATATTATGTTAGTCATCCTGAATTTATTTCAGGATCTTATAAGGGGATTCTGAAACAAGTTCAGAATGACAGATTAGTAAAAAAAAGGAGAAAATATTATGATTAAACCTTTAGCAGACAGAATTGTTATCAAAGTTATTGAAGATACCGAACAGACTTCAGGCGGTATTTTTATTCCTGACAGCGCTAAAGAAAAACCGCAAAAAGGTGAAGTTGTCGCCGTAGGTCTTGGCAAAATGAACGAAAAAGGCGAAAGAGAACCTATGGACGTTAAAGTCGGCGATATAGTTCTCTATGCTAAATACGCAGGCACTGACATCAAAATGGACGGAACAGAATATAAAATTCTGTCTATCAAAGATGCTCTCGCTATTCTTGAGTAAAAGGCGATAAGGCGATAAGGCGATAAGGCGATAAGTTCTTTTAGTTAATCAGTTAAATAAAATTTTTAAGAATTTAACGTCCTGACGTCTTAAAGGCTTAACGTCCTTATCATCAGTTATTGATTAAAAACTAAATGAACATAAGGAGTTAAAAAATGGCAAAACGTATAGTATTTGACGAAGAAGCTAGAAAATCGCTTCTAAAAGGTATAGACGCAGTTGCTGATGCCGTTAAGGTTACACTCGGACCTAAAGGCCGCAACGTTATATTGGAGAAAAAATTCGGCGCACCGCAAATTGTAAACGACGGTGTTACTATCGCAAAAGAAATCGAACTTAAAGACGGGCTTGAAAACGCCGGCGCTCAATTGTTGAAAGAAGTTTCTTCGAAAACAAACGATGTCGCAGGCGACGGTACAACTACAGCCTCGGTTCTTGCTCAGGCTATCGTCCGCGAAGGACTTAAAAATCTGACAGCAGGTGCTAACCCTATGTCTATGAAACGCGGTATCGACAAAGCCGTTGATTTAGCTGTTGCTAAAATCAAAGACATGTCAAAACCCGTTAATACAAAAGAAGAAATCGCTCAGGTTGCAGCAATTTCAGCCGGCAACAACAAAGAAATCGGCGAACTTATTGCAGAAGCTATGGAAAAAGTCGGCCACGACGGCGTTATTACCGTTGAAGAAAGTAAGTCTTTCGGAACAAACTTAAAAGTTGTTGAAGGTATGCAGTTTGACAAAGGTTACATCTCACCTTACTTTGTTACTGACCCTGAAAGAATGGAAGCAGTTCTTGAAGACGCTTATGTATTCTGCTGCAACAAGAAAATCAACCTTATTTCTGATTTGGTTCCGCTGCTTGAACAGGTTGCACGTGACGGCAAAGCTTTGTTATTAATCGCAGAAGACATCGAAGGCGAAGCTCTTGCAACCCTTGTTGTAAACACTATGAGAAAAGTTTTAAGAGCAGTTGCAGTTAAAGCCCCCGGTTTCGGCGACAGAAGAAAAGCTATGCTTGAAGATATCGCAATACTCACAGGCGGCGAAATGTTCACCGAAGAACTCGGCATCAAGCTTGAAAACGTTACAACCCAGATGCTCGGTAAAGCAAAACGCGTTACTGTTACTAAAGACGAAACAACTATCGTTGTCGGCAACGAAACAAAAGAAGCTGTTCAGGACAGAGTTCGTTTAATCAGAAAACAAATCGAGGCTTCTGACAGTGAATACGATAAAGAAAAACTTCAGGAACGTGTTGCAAAACTTTCAGGCGGCGTTGCTCTGATTGAAGTCGGTGCAGCAAGCGAGGTTGAACTTAAAGAACGCAAACTCAGAATTGAGGATGCTCTTAACGCAACCCGTGCAGCTAATGAAGAAGGCATTGTTCCCGGAGGCGGTGTTGAACTCTTAAGAGTTCAACAGGATCTTGAAAAGAAACTTGATACAATTTCTTTCACATCCGACGATGAAAAAGTAGGCTTCAAAATCCTGACTGCAGCACTTGATGTTCCGTTGAGACTTATCGCACGCAACGCAGGCGCTAAAGCTGATGTCGTTGTTGACAATATTCTTTCTCACGACGGTGCTTACGGTTACGATGCCCTGAACGATAAATACGTCGACATGTTTCAGGCAGGAATTGTTGACCCTGCTAAAGTTACAAGGTCAGCACTCGTAAATGCTGCTTCAGTAGGTTCTATGCTATTGACAACCGAAGCCGCTGTTGTTGAAGTTCCGGAAGAAAAACCGGAAGCTCCGGCAATGCCTGGCATGGGCGGTATGGGTGGCATGATGTAGTGGACAAAGTCCACTCTTACACATCGGCTAGATGTTAGGAAGAACCGCTTTTATAAATAAAAGTTAAATCTTAAAAAAGACATGTATTGGCGCTTTTGCCGGTACATGTCTTTTTATCGAAAACTGAAAAATGCCGCAGTTTAATCAGACGAAGTCCGCTCTTATACATCGGTTAGATATTAGTAAGAGCCGCTTTTATAAATAAAAGTTAAATCTTAAAAAAGACATGTATTGGCGCTTTTGCCGGTACATGTCTTTTTTAAAAAACTCCGACCTCTGCGCAGTGAGCAATCAATGTTCTGTTTCTAAATAACAGAGCAAGCTTTGTTTGAGTGCGTAGCACGAGTCAGCTTGCTAAGATAGAAACGGTTACAATTGATTAGCGAACGGAGCAACAGGTCGGGAGCTTCTTTGCGGTACTTTCTTGTCGGTACAAGAAAGTACCAAATAAAACATACAAAATAAGCAAAGTTGGATATAATTTTATAAATAAAAATCAAACGTTAAAAGACATACCATAGGCGTTTTGCAAGAAGTATGTCTTTTGCTTGGACAAACGTTTCTCTCTTCTGCCAATACATCATCCTGAGGCTTTAGCCGAAGGAGTTGCTGATAACCCGATGAGATACTGAAGGTTTTGCCCTCAGAATGACAGGAAAAAGGACGTCATCCTGAGCCAAAGGCGAAGGATCCCATTAAAAAGCGAGAAGATTCTTCTGGCATTCGCCCTCAGAATGACATGAAACATTGTGACGAGCCTATTTGCTCCGACCAGAATGACGAAAATACTCAAAACCCAAAATGCCGCAATAGCGGAGTGAGCAATAATTGCAAACGAGATAAACTTCAAAGGCGGGTATTGTTTGAGCAAAGCGAGTTTAACCCGCCAAGAGTCGAGTTATGCAAATTATTAGCGAACGAAAGCGTGCGGCTGGTTTTGTGAAACTTTTGCCACCAAAAGTTTCCACGTCCGGAGGACAAAATAAATTTATTAAAATATAAAAAAGACATACCATAGGCGTTTTTGCAGAAGGTATGTCTTTTTTAGTTATTAAAACCTATGCCATTAAATTGTCATTCGGTTCTTGCTCTTTTTCAGCTACAGGTGAATCAATAATGTTATCAAGTGCAGGATCGGAGGCTTTTTCTTCTTTAGTCGCTGCAAGATGTTTTTCTCTGGCTTCAGCAGCAATTTCTTTTAATTCTTTTTGGTCAAGGATTTTACCATCTTTTTTGAATATTAATATTTGGTTGTTATTGTCCGCATATTCTGCGGTAACTTCTTCCGGCAGTCCGTCAGGGAACAGAGTCTTAATCTTCGGGTCTTTATTAGGATCTGTGTCGATTCTTGCTAGAGTTGGCTGCGGGGGTTCTTCTTTTTTAGCGGCATCAGAAGCAGAAACTATTTCATCATTGTTTGCAACAAGCGGATTTGTCGGAGGCGCGGTTGTTATTTCAGGTTCCGGCAGAGGGTCTGTACTTTTATGTGTAATCCCTGCCATTTCTGCATTGGTTGCTTCTTGCGGTGCTGTAGCATCAGCAAAATAATCTTCATTCGCCTTAGTTACAATTTCTTTTAATTGTTGCGGATCAAGTGTTTTACCATCTTTTTTATATATTAATGTTTGGGTGCCTCCGATATTTACGTATGCTGCGTTAATCCCTTCCGGCAGTCCGTTAGGAAATATCGTTTTAATTCTCGGATCATCATTCGGATTTGTGCTGGTTCCTGCTATATCCGGTTTCGGCGGAGTGTCTGTACCTTTAGGTGTAATTCCTGCCATTTCGTCATTGGTTGCGCCAGGAAGTGCCGGTTCTTCAGGCATGTTTGTTGTTGTTTCAACTTTTATAGGGTCTATAAAACCGTCAAAAATTTCATTAAATTCTTCGGCACTCAATTGGATTTGCTGACCTTGTTTTACTTTGAAGTCATTCCCGCCTCCGCCAAAATATTTGGAGCCGCCTTCAAATATTGAACCGCCGGCACGTGTTCCATTGTCGCGTTCCGTGTCAAATTTTGCGACTTTTTGCAAAATCTGGTTTAACTGGCTTTCGTTTACATTTTTCCCGCCGTGTTCTTTAACGTAGGCTTTCAATGTAGATGCAAGGTTTTTGTTTACAGTAATAACCGGTGGTAAATTTGGTGCCATAATTCATACTCTCCTTCTTTTGTTCACTTATATATAAAAAATAAATAATACGGCTTTTTTCAATTAAAAAAGAGAGCAAAAATGGCTGAAATCTTTGTTAAAAGCGGCATAGAGCCGATTTTTATGCTTAAAAATATTTACAAAAATTAATATATTATTATTATTCAAACAATTCGCTTGAAAGATATCTTTCTCCGCTGTCGGGTAGCATTACAACGATTAATTTTCATTTTTTATTCTGCTATATAAAATAATTTCAATGCCTCAAACGGCACAACTATTTCCGTGCTGTTTTCTATAGGATTTGAAAGTGTAAGCTCTTTTGTGTCCGGATTATAATTTTTTACGGCATAGGCATGTTGTCCGTAAATAACTGTTCCGTCCGGAAGTTGCAACCTTTGTTGACCTATGATTTCCAGCTCGCTTTTTTTGTCGTATAACTGCCCTTTTTGCCCGGACTCAAATGTTATCTCACCATTTTCAATATTCCTTAATTTTTTTAACAATCCGGGGTCAAGCAGGCATAAACTTTTAACTTTATCATTTTTTAGCATATCTTCTGTAATTTCAAGGTAATGTTCAGCCTCGTAATCATTGGCAAATTGTGTGATCGGTATTTCCGGCATTATACCGTTATTAATAATATCTGAGCCGTAACGTTTTATATATGCCATTTCAAGAAGTCTTACATCTTTATCGCCGGTTGAAAATCCCGTAATTTCCTCGCCTTTGTATTTTATAGACATACCGTTCAGTTCTTTTTCTGTCACTTTTACAGGTTTTTTGCCATTGTCTGACGGAAAGTTTACCTCATAATAAATATTGCCTTTTCTGTCTTTTTTCTGCGTGTAAATATTTTTTAAATCCTCGTCCGTAAGATTTTCTATGCGGGCAAGCAAACTGCAGTCACAGAGAAATCCCTGATTAAATGTTCCTATATGATAATCTATTATATTACTGTTTTGATCAATATTATTGCGTTCCCGTCTGATTGCTCTAAAATTTTCCCGTCCGTCTTTAATATCCAGACCGTATAAATCCATCTCTGCCTCTAATTCCTCATCTGACATCTGAGGAAGATTTTTTAATTTTTTTTGCTCGGGCAAATTCAGATTTGTATCAAGTATTTTTTTTGTTCTTAGCGTTAAATCTCTTTGATTTATAACTCCGTCATCCAAAAAATTCTGTAACTCTTCATAAGTAAAAATATGCGAATTATCACCCTGTGATTCATTATATTTTTTTAATTCGCCGGCAAACAGTGAATAATTTTCTTTTGTAACTTTTTCAAATTCACGTTTGGAAATTTTTCCGTCTTTATTTTTATCAAAATAGAATAAAACGGCATCTATACTTAAATCATTTACTGGAACCGTTTTTTTACCTTGTTTAAACAAATCCTGACGAATTTTTTCCGCATATTTTTCTATATTTTTTACATTGAAGTCTGTCATAAATTCCGCTCTCTAACTCGACTCATATCTTAATTAAAAAAATTAGGCAGACTCAATTTTAGAGGAATATAACAATTGTTACATATTTTAACTTTGATTAAAGAAACAATTCGCTTGAAAGATATCTTTCGCCGCTGTCGGGCAAGATTACAACGATTAATTTCTCTTTGTTTTCAGGACGTTTTGAAAGTTCAATAGCTGCCAGCAGTGCTGCTCCCGAGGAAATCCCCGCCAGAATTCCTTCTTCTTTTGCAAGTCTGCGGGCTGTTAAAATCGCTTCATCGCTTTTGACTGGAAGAATTTCATCAACAAGGTTTTTGTCGAAATTTTCCGGAACAAAATTTGCGCCGATACCCTGAATTTTATGTGCGTCTGCTTTTTCGCCTTTCAGAACCTGACTTTCATAAGGCTCAACAGCAACGGCTTTTATGTTTGGATTTTTTTCTTTTAAGGCTTTTGAAATTCCGCAGATTGTACCGCCCGTGCCGGCTCCTGCAACTACAATATCAACTTTCCCGTCTGTGTCATTCCAGATTTCTTCTGCAGTTAAGGCGTGAGCTTCAGGGTTTGCCGGATTTGCAAATTGCTGGGGGATAAAAGAGTTTTTAATTTCTCTGTGAAGTTCTTCTGCTTTATCAACAGCCCCCTGCATACCTTTTTGCCCGTCTGTGAGGACGAGTTCGGCTCCGTATGCGGCAAGAAGCTTTCGTCTTTCTAAACTCATTGTTTCAGGCATTGTCAAAATCATTCTATAGCCGCGGATTGCGCAGACAAGAGCAAGTCCTATTCCTGTGTTTCCGCTTGTCGGTTCAATTATTACGGTGTCTTTGTTTATCAAACCTTCTCTTTCCGCTTTTTCAATCATATTAAGCGCGGGGCGGTCTTTGACTGAACCTGCGGGGTTTTGTTTTTCGAGTTTAACAACAATTTCTGCGCTGCCGTCGTTCATGCGGTTAATTTTTACAAGCGGCGTGTGCCCGATGGTTTCCAGTATATTATCTGCAATTTTCATTAAATTTGTCCTTTCTTTTTTATTTCCGCCCCCTCACCCGTTCTAATTTCTGCCGTGCAAGCAAGGTTACAGGTAGCCGTTTTCAAGTGAGAGGGCAGTCGGAGTTTCCTCTGAAGCCGTGCTTTTTAGAAATTGTCCGTCCGATTTGTTTCAAATCTGTTTCAAGTTTTGAATAGTCAACGGAAACTTTATCCGGATAGATTTCATAATTTTTCCTGCATTTTTCAAATGTGACGTTGGGCATGATAACATTTGCGCCTGCCTTGAGCGCCATAATCCGCCCTTGCGGATGTAATGTTTCCATCGCAGTTGTGGCGGGAATATTTATGTCGGGCAGAAGCAGCCGCGTGAGAGCAAGAACCTTTATTGCAAGAATTAAATCCCCGTTTTTTTTGTCTTTCAAAGGAGTTTCGGGGTGCACAATCAAAGGCCCTATTCCAATCATATCTGCATTCAATTCTTTATAAAATAAAATGTCCTCCGCAAGGCTTTCTATTGTCTGTTCCGGAAGCCCGACAAGCGAGCCTGTGCCTGTTTCATATCCGAGGTTCTTTAAATCATAAAGACATCTTTTGCGGTTTTCTAAACTCATACCGGGGTGCATTTTTTTGTATAAATTTTCATCCGTTGTTTCAATCCTGAGCAAAAATCTGTCTGCGCCGGCTTCTTTTAAAACTTTGTATTCTTCATAAGACCGTTCGCCGATACTGAGAGTAAGCGCAACGTCGAGCTTTTTAATTTCCGTGATAATTTCAGCCAGATAATCAGCCGTAAAAAACATATCTTCTCCGCTTTGAAGAACTATTGTTTTGTAACCCGATGAGGATGCAAAATCCGCCAGCTTTAAAATTTCATCTTTTTCAAGCCTGTAGCGTTCGACTTTTTGGTTGTCACGGCGAATTCCGCAGTATTTGCAATCACAGCGGCAGATGTTTGAAAACTCAATCAGTGCTCTTAAATGTACCTCATCGCCCGAAAATTCTTTTCTGATTTCATCGGCTGACTTAAAAAGATAATCATTTATGGAATCATCTTTCAAAATTTCAACAATTTCGGATTTTAAAAGCGAGTGTTTGTGTTTTGCTTTATCAACGAGATTTTGCATAAAATGATTATCGCATAAAAAAGAGTCGGGCGGCAAAAGATTTTAAAATTCCTATAAAAAAACTTCCACCCTGTGAAGCAATGGAAGATTCAATTTTTATAATAAATATTAGTTTAAAAAATCATTTAAATTTATAATATTAATATATATTAAATTTTTAAGTATGTAAAGTTACTTATTAGTAATTATAATAACGTATAATGTAATTGAATAATAAAATCGGTATTATAGTTACATGATAGAAAACCGATTCTCAAAATTGTTGGGTGAAAAACAAATGGATAAACGCGACATTGTTAAATTGACTGGTTTGGACAGTCACACGGTGCTTAAAATATATAAAAATCAAACAAAGGGCATAGATTTTGCAACACTGGATAAACTTTGCTTTGCGCTTGACTGCACCCCGAACGACCTTTTCAGATATGTACCGGATTCTGCAGCAGCTAATCCGCTGTGTATAGATTAAGTATTATAAATTTCTGCCGCAAATCAGGCTTTAATATTTTTTAAATATTCAAAAAGTTTTTGCATAGCACGGCTTCTGTGAGAAATTCTGTTTTTTTCGTCCTCTGCCATGTCCGCCATAGTTTTTGAGGTTCCATCAACGAGAAAAACAGGGTCATAACCGAACCCGTGGGTACCTGACTGTGTAAGCCCAATCTCGCCTTTACACTCGCCTCTGCCGGTAAAATCAACTTCACCTGACGGATTAATCAAAGTTATTGCGCAGACAAATTTTGCTTTACGGTTTGTTTCCCCACTCAAGGCTTCAAGAAGTTTGTCTATTCTTTTTTGGGCAGTTTCGGCATATCTTGCGGAATGAATTCCCGGGGCGCCGCCGAGAGCCTCAACGCACAAACCCGAATCGTCTGCCAGAGTATAAGCATGTGTCAGGCGGTTTGCCTCTTTTGCTTTTATATAAGAGTTTTCTTCAAAAGTTTTGCCGTCCTCTACAGGATTGAAATCAAGACTTGAATCTATCGCTTCAAAATCAACCCCGCTGATGTTGTAAAGATGCGCTATTTCTCTGATTTCTTCAACTTTATGCGGATTTTGGGTTGCAATTATTATCTTCATAAAACTCCCTTTATTTAATTATTTTCCGTAGCGTCTCTGACGTCCGTAAAATTCCTCAACAGCTTCAGCTAGTGCTTTTCTGTCGAAATCAGGCCAGTATCTTTTTGTAACTATAATTTCACTGTAAGCAATCTGCCACAAAAGATAGTTCGAAACCCGCATTTCTCCGCCCGTTCTTACCAACAAATCCGGATCCGGAATATTTTTGGTGTATAAATTAGCGGAAATTGTATCTTCCGTAATATCTGAAGCCGATATTTCACCTGATTGAACTTTTTTACATATATTTTTAACCGCATGAACAATCTCGTCGCGCGCGCCGTAATTAAACGCTATTTGAAGGTTTACACCGGTATTGTTTTTTGTTGTCTCGACAGCATTTTCTAAAATCTTTTGAAGTTTTTCGCTCAATTTACCAGTGTCGCCGATAAAACTTATTACAACATTATTTTCATGCATTTCCTTTAATTCGTTTTGGAGAGTCACACCGAGCAAATCCATCAAAAATGCGACTTCCTCTGGTTTTCTGTTCCAGTTTTCTGTCGAAAATGCATAAACTGTCAGATATTTTACGCCAAAATCGTCACAGGCTCTCATTGCAGCCTTAAGGGCATCAACACCCTTCTTGTGCCCGAATGCTGACGGAAGATTGTGAGCTTTTGCCCATCTTCTGTTTCCGTCCATAATTATTGCTATATGCTTTAAATCCGTTTCTTTAACTATATCTTTTATTCTTTGTTCAGCTGCTGCAACTGACATCTTCAACACCTCTGCCTGACAATTATATCTGAAATTAATATTTAAGTAAAGAGCGGTACACTTTAACAATTAAAATGTACCGCCCTTTCGTAACTATATGAAGGTATTTACTTTTTTAAACCTCTGAAAAAGTCTACGATTTTTGCCAGACCTTTAATCGCTTTTTCCGTTCCTTTTGCAACAGCTTCATCTATTTTGTGAAGAGTATCTTTTGGATTTTTGATTGCTTCCTGAGCTTTAGTTTTTAGGTTCTGCGCACTATCACTATTTGCCAGATTTGTTAAAACTTCTTTTGTTCTGGAATTCTTAAAGAAATTTGCAATATTTTTACGGTAAATTACACCTGCAACCGTGCCTAATCCCAATATCGCAAGCCCTGCTTTCTGCCAGAATGACATCGGCTTTTTAAATTTGATATCTTCGCCTTTTTGAAGTTTATCCGCATTGTTTTCAATATTTTTTTGAAACTGGTCGCGGGTCAAAACTTTTTTGCTGCCGTTTTTATCGGTTACGTGGTAACGGTTTTTGCTATCAATCTGGACTAAATTCCCGCCAATCATTGACGAATTAAGAACACTTATCATCTCTGCCATTTTACACAAACCTTTCCTATTACACTGCTTACATTTATAAAGTATATGACTGCCGGATTTTTGACTGATTTTTCAGGGAATTTTACGAAAATTTACATAAAAAGACATCCCTTCTGCAAAAACGCAAACGGGATGTCTTTTTATGTTTGAATGTTTTGTTTTATAAAAAAGACATACCTCTTGCATAACGCAATCAGTATGTCTTTTAATCTTCTTAAGGACACCGGCTAAAGTGTCATTACTAACATCTGGCCGATGTATAGGAGCGGACTTCGTCCGTTGGGATTATTGTTTCACACTTTGCTGTCGCTCTCAAATTTTGCATCGCAAAATATCTGTTCGCTTAGCTCTGTGCAACTTCGAGTTTCGCTTCGCTCCACTCTACACAAAATCCCACTATGAGCAGCCGGAGTAACCGCACTTAAGACAGATGAAACAGCCTTCAGCCATCTGAATTTCGTTTCCGCATTCAGGGCATTTGACGGTTTTGATTTCGCCTGTCGGATTGTAATCTTCAGTCTTTTCTTCCTTAATCGGATTTGTAACATCAGATTTCTTCTCCGGCTCAGAAACCGTTTTCATTGATTTTTCAGCCTCAACCTGAGCTTCTGATTTTTTTGAATCAAGGTTCATCGGCTGGAACTGACGGCTGTTGTTTCTGTAAACGGTTATGCCTTTTAGATTATTTTCATAAGCTAAAACATAAGCCTGTTCTATATCTTCGCGTGTTGCGTGTTCTTCAAAGTTTACGGTTTTAGAAACAGCGTTGTCTGTGTGAAGCTGGAATGCAGCCTGCATTTTAACGTGCCAGTACGGAGAAACGTCGTGCGCAGTTACAAAAATCTTTTTAGCATCGGCCGGAACTTTGTCAACATGAGCAACTGAACCGGTTTTAGCAATTTCTTTCATCAGACCTTCAGAATAAAATCCATGTTTGATAGCGTATTCTTTGAAAATCGGATTAACTTCCAGCATTTCTGTTCCGTCCATAATAAGTCTTGAGAAAACCAGACCAAACAGAGGTTCCACACCGCCGGAGGCTCCAGCAATCATTGAAATTGTTCCTGTCGGCGCAATGCAGGTTGTAGTTGCGTTGCGGATTCCGAATTTTTCAATCTGCGCATCAAGTTCCTTCCACTGTTCATCGGAAACTTTGCCGGCTGATTTTCCTTTGTATTTGTTGTAGAGGAAGTTTTTGCCGTCGTAAACGCTTCCTTTGAAGTTGTTAAATCTTCCTCTTTCTTTAGAAAGTTCAATTGACTCGCATTTAGATTCGTAGTCGATGAATTCCATAACCTGAGAGGCAAGTTTTGTACCTTCTTCGGAGCTGTAGGAAATTCCCATTTTCATAAGCATATCAGCCCATCCCATAACTCCGAGTCCGATTTTGCGGTTGTTTTGAACCATTTCGGAAATCTGCGGAAGCGGGTAATTGTTCACGGCGATTACGTTGTCCAAAAATCTGATTGCAGTTCTTGTTGTTTCAGCGAGAGTTTTCCAGTCAACTTCAGGGCCGTTTGCGCCGTTAATAACCATTCTGCCGAGGTTAATTGAACCCAAGTTGCAGGCTTCGTAAGCCAGAAGCGGAACTTCACCGCAGGGGTTTGTAGATTCAATCTGACCGACAAGAGGTGTCGGGTTGTCAGAGTTCATTTTGTCAATAAAGATGATTCCCGGCTCTCCGTTTCTCCATGCGCCGTCAACGATTAAGTCAAACACTTTTTTAGCGCTCAATCTTGCAACAACCTGATTGTTCTGCGGGTTGACAAGGTCGTAATCTTCGCCTTTTTTGAGAGCTTCCATAAATTTGTCCGTAATCGCAACGGAAATATTAAAGTTGTTTAATTTGTTGTTGTCTGATTTGCAGTTGATAAAGTCCAAAATATCCGGATGGTCAACTCTTAAGATACCCATATTAGCGCCGCGTCTTGTGCCGCCCTGTTTAACGGCTTCTGTCGCAGCGTTAAACACTTCCATAAATGAAACAGGCCCTGATGAAACGCCCATGGTAGATCTTACAACGCTGTTTTTGGGGCGGAGTCTTGAGAATGAAAAACCTGTTCCGCCGCCTGATTTGTGAATGAGAGCAGTATTTTTAACAGTTTCAAAAATACCTTCAAGGCTGTCTTCCACAGGAAGTACAAAGCATGCAGCAAGCTGACCGAGTTCTCTGCCGGCATTCATCAATGTCGGGGAGTTCGGCATAAAGTAGCATTTGGTTATAAAATCATAAAATCTGTCAGCGAGTTTTTCAACTTCAGCCTGAGTTTTGCCGAATTTCAAATCCCCTTCGGCAATAGCTCTTGCAACACGTCTGAACATATCAGCCGGTTTTTCCGTACAGTTGCCGTCTTTGTCGCGTTTCAAGTATCTTTTTTCCAAAACCTTTATGGCGTTTTCGGATAAATTCAATTTTTCTTCCACTAAGTTCACACTAACCTCCGTTTATTAGTCCAAGTCTTCTTATTTTTTTTAATTAAAAAACTAAAAATCATCCCCATAAATAAAAATATTTAAAGCATGGTTTGTTCTACAATTTTACAACAATATAAAAAGTCATGCAACATGGTATTTCAAATAATTTTCTGTTTTGTAACAAAATTTTTTCCGGACTTTTTAGAAAAATATGTTTGTAATATAATAACAGCCGAGGTGAAAATTTTTGAAACACTCAAGACTCACAGCCCTGATATTTATAGCGTTATTTTTAGGCATAGTTGTCGGACATTTTGCGCCGGACTTTGCGGTTAGGATGAAGCCGTTTGCGGAAATTTTTCTGAGAATGGTGAAGATGATTATTGCGCCTCTTTTGTTTTCGACGCTTGTGGTCGGAATTGCGGGGCACGGAGATGCAAAGAGACTCGGCAAAATCGGGCTTAAAACAATTATTTATTTTGAAGTTGTGACAACGTTGGCCTTGATTATCGGGCTTACGATGGGAAATATTTTCAAACCGGGCGTCGGATTTGTTTCCGGAACCTCTCAGCATGCGATAGAAATGCAGGCGGCAGGACTTATTGCTGCAAGTCAGGCTCATACTTCAATAGGCGCAATGGTGACAGATATTTTCCCGACAAGTATTGTTGATGCCATGGCAAAAGGTAACCTGCTGCAGATCGTTGTGTTTTCAATATTTTTTGCGCTTGCAATCTGCGCTGTCGGCAAAAAAGCACAGCCTGTTCTTGATATTTTGAATTCCGTTTCGCAGATTATGTTTAAGTTTACGGAATATGTTATGTATTTTGCGCCTCTGGGAATTTTCGGGGCAATCGCCGCAACTGTCGGGGCAAACGGGCTTTCCGTTCTTAAGAATTACTGTAAAATAATCGGCGCATTATATACTGCACTTGCGGTTTTTGTAGTGCTTGTATTATTTATAGTCTGCAAGATTGTCAGAATTTCGTTCAGAAATTTGTTAAGAGCTTTGCAGGAGCCGGCACTTCTTGCGTTTACAACAGCAAGCTCAGAAGCCGCTTTTCCGAAAGCAATGGAAATTATGGAGCGTTTCGGGGTTCCGAAAAATATCGTAGGCTTTGTTATGCCGACCGGATACACGTTTAATCTTGATGGAAGCACGCTGTATCTTGCGATGGCAGTTTTGTTTTCTTCGCAGATTGTCGGAATTCATCTTGACTTAAACCAGCAGATTATAATTATGCTTGCTCTGATGCTGACAAGCAAAGGGGTTGCAGGAGTGCCGAGAGTATCTCTTATTGTTCTTGCCGGAACCCTTGCAAGTTTTGACATTCCGATACTGGGTGTTGCAATACTTCTCGGCATTGACCAGATTCTTGATATGGGAAGAACGACCGTAAACTTAATCGGAAACTGCGTTGCGACCGTTGTTATTGCAAGATGGGAAAAAGTTTTTGATTATGATAAAATGAAAGAGTTCGTGGCTCAGTCAAAGGCCGAAAGTATCGGCGCAGATATTGAAAGATTCAGACACGAACATGAAAGACATTAATAAAAACATTTAAAAAAGAAGGATAGAATAAGATGAGTGAAAGTACGAAAGTAGAATTTAAAGATACCTTAAACCTGCCTCAGACAAGCCTTGCAATGAGAGCAAATGCAACTGTCAGAGAAATTGAAATTCAAAAATTCTGGGAAGAACATAAGATTTATGAAAAATCTGTTGCAAATAAAGATAAAACAAACAAATTTATTCTTCACGACGGGCCTCCGTATTTGAGCAGTGAAAAAATTCACGTCGGCACGGCACTCAACAAAATTTTGAAAGACATTTTAACCAAATACAAATCTCAGAGAGGTTTTTATGCGCCATACGTTCCGGGATACGACGGGCACGGGCTTCCGATTGAAAACAAAGTCGTAAAAGAAATCAAAGGCGGCAGAAGTGCCGTAACACCTTACGAACTCCGCCAGAAGTGCAGAGAATTTGCTTATAAAAACCTTAAAGGTCAGGAAAGCGAATTCAAACGCCTCGGTGTCTGGGGTGACTGGGAGCATCCATATTTGACGATTGCGCCAGAATACGAAGCAGAACAGGTCAGAGTTTTCGGTGACATGTACAAAAAAGGCTACATTGAAAAAGGGATGAAACCTGTTTACTGGTGCGCCTCCTGCGAAACCGCGCTTGCAGAAGCAGAAGTTGAATACGCTGACCACACCTCAACTTCAATTTACGTAAGATTTAAGTTTGATGAGGACAGCACAAAGAAAATTAATAGTGAAATTCTGGCAAAATCATGTCATTCTGAGCAAAGCGAAGAATCTCATAAAAATATTTACGCAATAATCTGGACAACAACCCCGTGGACAATTCCTTCAAACATGGCAATCAGCATGCACCCGAGGTTTGAATACACCTTCTTTGAATACAAGGGGGATGTCTATGTTGCGGCACAGGAACTTCTCGGCGCATTTCTAAATGACGTTGAATGGGATGAAAAAGATATTAAAGTTATCGGCTCCTGCACCGGACAAGATTTAGAGCTTTTGAATACAAAACACCCGCTCTATAACAGAAAATCTCCGATAATTTTAGGCGAACACGTAACGCTTGATGCCGGTACGGGGTCAGTACACACAGCTCCGGGGCACGGGCTTGAGGACTATGAAGTCGGATGCAGATACGGAATTGAAGTATTCTCACCGCTTGACAGCCGCGGAATCTGGACAGATGCGGTCGGCGACAAAGACCTTGAAGGTGTTCCGTATTACAAAGGCAACAAAATCGTAATCGAAAAACTTCAAAACTGCGGAGCGTTGTTAAAAGCGCAGGACATAAACCACAGTTACCCGCACTGCTGGAGATGCAA
>CALUPM010000038.1 GCA_944322665.1 Candidatus Gastranaerophilales bacterium
CAATGGAGTTTTTCTTGCCATTTTTAATTTTTCCTTTTTATATATTGTGTACTTCTGCTATTTTATATTTAGCTTCACTAAAATTATCTCACAAACATGATTATTATCAAGAATTCTATTAACCTGTCGTAACATATTTTATATGTGAATTTCTTTATCTTTGCTGCGGCGCAAAGCGGAGGAAAACCAGCCACACGCTTCGTTTGAGGAACTTTCTTGTCGGTACAAGAAAGTTCCTATATTATAAACATTTTTCCGCCGATTTTGCCGCCAAAACGACCGCCGTCCGCGCAGGGCAAAATTAAAAATTTTTCTTTTACGGCGCAACAAAAGAAAAGAATGAACATTAAATAAAATCAAAACAATTTTTCCGCCACATTGCAATCAATAATTTACAATTACTTTCTTTTGATATATATTTTTGAGTATAGAGAATTAAAAGAATTTAAGAGGGAATAAGAAAAATGCAGGTATCATTAAACTGGTTAAATGAATTTGTTGATTTATCAGACAAAGAAGTCGAACAAATAGCACACGAACTTACGATGAGCGGGCTGGAAGTCGAAGCTGTTGAAGAAGTTAAACCGAAATTTACAAACATCAAAACAGTAAAAATCGAAAAAATCGACAACCACCCGAATTCCGACCATCTTCACCTTGTAACGGTAAACACAGGCTCGGGCTTAAAGACTGTTGTATGCGGCGCACAGAATATTAAAGAAGGCCAGATTGTGCCTTACGCAAGTGTCGGAAGTCAGGTTCTGGACAGAAAAACCGGTGAAATGTTTACGCTCACTCCTGCCGTAATCCGCGGGGTTGAATCTCAGGGTATGCTCTGCTCCGACGATGAACTCGGGGTTGCAGAACGCGGTTATCAGGAAGAAGACGGCATTTTAATTCTCAACAGAATTTTTCCTTCCGTCACTATCGGCGAAAATGTCGAAGATGTTCTGGGGTTTGAAAAGGATTACATCTTAGACGTTGCCCCGACCGCAAACAGAGGCGATGAAATGTCGGTTATAGGGGTTGCAAGAGAATTGAGTGCAATATTTAATAAACCGCTTAAAATCAACAAAATCGAATGCACAAGAGATTTGACAACAGACAAATTCAAGGTTGAAATAAAAGACGATGATGTTTGCAAATATTATTCAATCGGAGTTTTAAAAGATATCAAAATCAAACCTTCGCCTGATTGGATGCAAAAAAGACTTATTGCCTCGGGCGTTCGGGCTATCAACAACGTTGTTGATATTACAAACTATGTGATGCTTGAATACGGCACACCTTTCCACGCATTTGACCTGAATAAACTTGACGGATATCTTTGCGTACGCCGTGCGGTTCCGGGCGAAAAAATCGTGACACTGGACGGGGTGGAAAGAACTCTTACCCGTGACAGCGTCCTGATTGCAGACAAAGAAAAAGGTGTTTGTCTTGCGGGGGTTTTCGGCGGAGAAAACTCTGAAATCGACGACAACACAACAGCAATCGCACTTGAAGCAGCATATTTTACACCCGCAAGCAACAGAAAAAGCTCACACAGTGTCGGCTACAAAAGCGAAGCCTGCTCAAGATTTGAACGCGGAGTTGACATTGAAGCCGTAAGACCGGCATTGATGCGCGCAATGCAATTGATGGCAGAACTTGCGGACGCAAAAATCGAAGGCGTTGTTGAAACAGGCAAAAACAAACTTGACCCGATTGAAATAACTTTAAGATACAACCAGTTGAAGAGAATGCTCGGGGTTGAAATTGCGCCGGACAGATGTATAAACATCTTAGAAAATCTCGGGTTCAAAAAACTCGGCGGAAACGAAATTGCGGCAAAATTTCTTGTTCCTTCGTTCCGTGCTTACGACGTAACCCGCGAGATTGATTTGATTGAAGAAATCGCAAGAATAAACGGTTACGACAAAATTTCACCGTCGCTTCCGGAAAAAGTCCAGCTTCCGGAAATCTCGCTTGAAGAAAAAATTATCAAAAAAGTCCACGATATTATGCTATCCTGCGGCTTGAACGAAATCCAGACAAGTTCATTAATCGGTAAACCTTTATTAGACAAGTTTATGATTTCGTTTGACGAAGAAAAAGCTGTATGCGTTGAACATCCGGCAAGCGAAGATTATACAATGCTCCGCCAGACACTTGCCGCAAGCGTTTTGAACGTAATGAAATACAACTTTGACAACGGCCAGAAAAATATCTGGAATTATGAGATCGGAAAAACTTACTATAAGGTTTCGGCACCTGACGAAAAACACTCCGGAGTCAAAGAAATACAGACTCTCGAAGGTATCATTACGGGCGACATTCAAAATTCACACTGGCAGCATTCAGAAGAAGTTGATTTTTATACAGTCAAAGGTATTCTGGAAAAATTATTTGAAGAACTGGAAATTTCAAAACGTATAAAACTTCAGCCGCTTGAAAAAACCGAACTGGCTAAAACTCACACAATTCTTCATCCCTATAAAACGGCTGTTATCACGCTTCTTGGCAAAACTCCTGTTGCAATCGGCTATTTCGGCCAGATTCATCCTGTTCTAAAAGACAAATTGAAACTTAATCAGGATGCGTTTATTTTCAAACTGGATCTTGATGAAGTTATTTCCATCGGAAAAGAAAAAACGCCGAGATACAAAAAGCTTCCGCAGTTTCCTGAAGTGCGCCGCGACCTTGCGTTTGTAATCAACAAGAACATAACGTTTGACGAAATACAGAAGGTTATAAAAGGATCGGTTCAGCAGAACATCTTCAAAGGAAGCGAAATCTTTGACGTCTATGAGGGCGAACACATTCAGGAAGGTTATAAGAGCGTCGCTTTCCGTATTAAAATGCAGGATGAGAACGCAACTATGACCGACGAAATTATTGAAAAACAGATGAATTCCGTCCGCGACAAACTCAAAAAAACTTACGCTGATATAAGTTTCAGGGAGTAATTTATGATAAAAAAAATTCTGGCAGCCGTCAGTCTTATATTATATCTGTCGCTTCCGGCAATGTGCAAAGACGTAATCCCGTCTTACGGTTCGACCCTGCATACGAAAACCTACGGGTTTTATCAGGTCGGCAAAAAAATCGTGCTTCACAAAGAGCCTGACGAAAATTCGGAAGTTGCACAGACAATAAACTGGACAGCAGACAATCTTACACCCGAGAACTTGTCTTTTGACGATGTGTTCAGCGTGCTTGTCGGATCAAAAGAACTTGCGCTTATGGCAGTGGACGACGAAACCGAAGACTGGGTGAAACTAATTTACGACAACAAAAACAACCTCAGCGGCTGGATGAAAAAAGATGACCCGTATAAATTTATGACGTGGATACATTTTTACAACGCCTACGGCAAAAAATACGGGCTGAAAATTCTGAAAGATGCACCGGAAAAGACAGAAAAACTGTACTCAAACCCCGACGAAACCTCGCAGGTGGTTGCAAGAATAAACCATCCTCAGTTTATAAAACTGAACGTCCTCCGCGGCAACTGGGCGCTTGTGTCTGTTGTTGACCTTGATAAAATACCCAAAACCGGCTACATCCGCTGGAGAAGCGATGACGGTGTTAAATATCTTTTTCCTGATATAAAATAAAACTTAAACGCAGATTTCCGGAAGAAATTTTGCGGCAAATTATAAAAACCGGACGGGGGTTACCTATCCGGTTTTAGTATCTGTCTGCTTATCTGGATTTAAAAGAATTTGTCAAGATTATTAATTGTGCCAATGGTTTCATCCTGTTCGCCGAAAAATCCGGAATCAAATTTTTTCGACGCATAAGGCTTGTCCAGAAAATAATCACCCTCAATGCGGCATCCTAAAAATTTAGACTCTGCATCATATACGCGATCAGTTATCTCTTTTGTTACATAAGTGTAATTCTGAGGCTCACGGCTTATCCGGCGGGTTATTTTTGTAATTGCGTTTACATTGTTATTATCGACTTTTGCTTTTTGAATCTGTTTTGCACGTTCAACAATTAAGGCACCTTCACTATCCATAACTTTTGTAAATGTTTTTCCGTTTAATGTTTCGGTTACTACTTTTCTTAAATTTTTTCCCTCGCCGAATTGACGGACAAGACGTGCTCCAATCTGTACAATACTCATTTTTCCTTTTCCTTTCTGTTTTTTATTCCAACTTTGGTTAGAATCAATTTCCCCTATGCTTGTTTTAAAACAAAATGGTCAAAAAGATTGCCACGCCCGCATCGCATCATATCATATCATATCGCAGATTATAACTGGGTTTCAGACATTTTTAAATTTATATTTACATTTTGTTACATTGCTGAATAAGATGCAAATCTTTTGACAAAGTCCCGCACACTACATGTCATTCTGAGGGAGTGTAACGACCGAAGAATCCCATTGCGTTTTTTCAGGAGATCCTTCGGCTTCTCGCACTCGCGGTAAACGGGTACAGAAGACGCCTTTCATCCTCTGCTCGTGCACCTCAGGATGACGTATCTTTCTACATGTCATTCTGAGGGCGAATGCCCGAAGAATCTCCTCCTTCTTCCTTGTCATTCTGAGGACGCTAGTCCGAAGAATCCCATTGCCATGGACATGTCATTCTGAGCAAAGCGAAGAATCTTATCGAGTTTTAAGGAGATCCTTCGGCTGACGCCTCAGGATGACATGAAGTCCTTTCAACTTTTCAACCATTCAACCTTTCAACCCTCCTCACCCTTCACTCTTCAAACCCCTCACCCGCCCTTCGGGCACCCTCTCCCACAAGGGGCGAGTGAATTGTTTTGTAGCAAACCATTCAACCGTTCAACTCTTCAACCATTCAACTCTTCTCACTCTTCACCCTTCACTCTTCACTCTGATAAGAACTTTTCGTCTTAACGTCTTAACGTCCTAACGTCTTTTCGCCTTTCATTCTACACCTAACTTAACAATTGATAAAAAAGGCTCGACAAGCAGTTATGTTTGTTGTAGTATGCTCTTACTGGCAGAATATAAATACTAAAGGAGAATTTTAAAATGCAAGTTATATTGAAAAAAGATGTTCAAAACCTCGGCGAAGCCGGTGACATCGTTAATGTCAAAGACGGTTACGCAAGAAACTTTCTGCTCCCGCAGAACGCTGCAGAACTCGCTACTGACGGAGCTTTGAAAAACAGAGAACAAAATCTCGCAAGAATTAAAGCTAAACAGGAAAAACTTCACAAAGAAGCTCTTGAAAAAGCCGAAAAACTTGAAAAATTCGGCACTCTTGAACTTTCTGCAAAAGCCGGCGAATCAGGCAAATTGTTCGGTACTATCACTACTAAAAAACTTACCGAAGAACTTCTTGCAAAATCCGGTATCGAAGTTGACAGAAAAACAGTTACTCTCAACGCTCCGATTAACAAAATCGGCAACTATACAATGCTTATTAAATTAACATCTAAAGTTAAATGCGAAGTAGCTGTTTCAGTCACAGCATCAGAAGTTGTTAAAGAATCTGTTGTTGAAGAAATCGAAGAAGCAGAATCTACTGAAGAATAACTCTTCAACTCGACGGGTGAGGGCAGCCATTTTGTTGGATAAATCAGGTAGATTAACTCTTAAATGTACGGCAATAGGCTCGCTCCCGCACAAAACCCCGGAAGCGGCAGTTGCACTTATAAAAAGAGATTTTTCCGAAATCCCATTCTGGCCGCAAATGGTAAAAATTAATAAAAATGAGGACATGATTTTCCAGTTTCTGGATAATATGCCCTCATTTTTTTGCGAAGACGGCAAAATATTTCTGGATACAGACTATGACGCATTTTTCGAAGATCTGGAAGGATTTTTTAACGATTACGAAGAAATTACAGCAGACATAAATTCACCACTGCTTGAAAAATACGGAATTACTCAGGCTCTGGCTTTCAATGATTATATTAAGATTATAGAAACGACAAAACCGACTTTTGCAAAAGGACAGATAGTCGGGGCGTTCACACTTTCGGCGGCACTTTGCAAAAAAGACGGCACACCAGCAGTTTACGACGAAACTTTAAGGGAAATTATAACAAAAAATCTGATTTTAAAAGCACTCTGGCAGATAAAAAAAATAAAAGAAGCAAATTCCGGCACAACTCCGATAATATTTACTGACGAACCGACGCTTTCACAGCTCGGGACTTCAGCTTATGTAGGGATTGCAGAAGAAGATGTCCATTATATGTTTAAAGAAATTTCGGAAATTTTAAAACAGCACGGCGCAATTCCGGCCATCCACTGCTGCGGCAAATGTGACTGGACGCTGCCTTTAAATTCCGGCTTTGAAATGATTAATCCTGACGCTTTTTCATTCGCAGAAAACCTGAGTCTTTTTTCTGATGAGATAAAAAATTTTCTTGAAAACGGCGGGAAAATAGCCTGGGGAATAGTTCCGACACTTGATAAAAATGCACTTGAAAAAATAAATATTGAAAGTCTTGTCGAAAAATTCCGGACAGCCGTAAACTATTTGACTAAAAAGGGAATTGATGAGAAACTTATTATAGAAAATTCAATTATTACACCTTCCTGCGGGGCAGGCGGACTTACCGAAAGGCTTGCCGGCAAAGCAATGGACTTGACTAAAGAATTATCTAAGAGATTAAAGGAGATATATAATATTGACGACTAAACTTGCAATAACAGGTAAAAGCGGAAGCGGGAAAACAACGATTACAAAAGCATTTTTAAAAATTTTTCAGGAATATTTTCCGGAAAAAAGCATTCTGCTTTTTGACAATGACCTTGCAGGCGAACTCGGTCACAGCTTCGGGCTTGATATAAGAAACACAATTTACGGAATCAGAAGCGGCAAACACGAATATAAAACCGGAATTCCGGAAGGAATGACCAAGCAGGAGTATGTAGAATGGGCAATGGAAGATATTCTTGTTCCTTTAACCGATAACGTGGATATTATAGTTTCGTGGTTTGTCGGCTCTAAAGACTGCCGGTGTCCGATTACGGGGCAAATTAACGACGCGGTTTTGAAACTTATTGAAAGATACGATATTGTAATTTTTGACTGCGAATTTGACCTTAAATATCTTAATCAGCTTGTGGATACAGATATAGATACGACGATTATTGTTGCAAACCCGACTGATGAAAGCGCTCATCTGGCAAAAAGAATTGAAGAATTCAGCGCTAAATATGCCGCCGGCGGACAACTCGGCGTTGTAATCAACAAAGTTGAAAACAACGATATTGCATCTATTTCGACACTTTTAAACAAATATCAGCTTGAGGTTCTTGGAGTAATACCGTTTGATGAACATTTAAAAGAAAACTCTATTGCACGGGATTCAAAAGTTGTACAGGACGCCATAAAACAGTTTTATTTCAGGCTAAACCTGCCGCAGACAAAGAATTGAGGGGAGCCAGATGACGACTATACTTGACGGGAAAAGCTTACGCGACAAAATACTCGGAGAATTAAAAACACGGCTTGAAAAATATGACAAAAAGCCGACGCTTGTTGTAATCCTTGTCGGCGACAACCCTGCAAGTAAAATCTACGTGAACAACAAGAAAAAAACAGCCGAAAATCTCGGGATTAATTCAATAGTTATAAATTATCCCTCTGACATCGAAGAAAAAGTTCTTCTTGAAAAAATCCGCGAACTTAATTTTGATGAAAATGTAACGGCAATACTTGTCCAGCTTCCGCTTCCGGCGCATATAAACAAATTCAAAGTAATTAATGCGATTTCACCTCAGAAAGACGTTGACGGCTTCACGCCTGAAAACTCCGGCAGACTTTTTACAGGCGAAGAACCGTATGTCTATCCGTGCACCCCGAAAGGAATTATAAAACTTCTTGATGAATACAAAATTCCGATAGAAGGGCAGCACGCCGTGATTGTCGGACGTTCAAACATAGTCGGCAAACCGCTTGCGCAAATGTTTCTCGATCGCAACGCCACCATCACAATCTGCCACAGCCATACTAAAAATCTGCCTGACATAACAAAAACAGCAGATATACTCGTTTCTGCTGTAGGGGGAAAAATTATTGGAATAAATATGATTAAATCAAATTGCGTTGTTATTGATGTTGGAATTTTCAAAGATGAAAACGGCAAAACCAGAGGTGATGTGGATTTTGAAACAGTTGCGCCATTAACATCATACATTTCGCCGGTTCCGGGCGGAGTCGGACCGATGACTATTGCCATGCTGATGTCCAACACCGTGGAACTCTTTGAAAAAAATCTTGTGTAATATTTGACAAACTTACAGGCTGTTACTAGCTGCCTATCAAGTTCAAACCGCAGCTTGTCTTGATATTGTTTTGCGCCATTGTCTTCATACTTGATATTGAGTTATCAAGAAGTGTAATCTGTTCTTCTAAACTTGCCTGCCGCACTGTCAGATATTCTTCTTCCTGCTGCAATGAAAGATAATAAGGGTCATTGTCAAGATCCACAGTCTGCCCGCCGTTTAATTCTTCAGCTTCGGCCTGATATGCGTCCATCTCTTTCATAACCCAGTTAGCCTGGTTCATAATCAAAGTCATTTCAAAAGTTACCTGGCTTTTCTGCAACATAAATAAACTTCTCTGTGAGTCAAGTGCTAAAAAAGTCATATCATCTCTCCTTATCTTATTTTAGTTCTCTCTTATACATATAAAGTATTTTAAGATTTTCTAATTTCAGCAAAAGGAGTTTTCGTTACATTTGTTTACATTGTTTTTACAAAACTTACAGCGCAATAATAAGACCGGCCGGATAAACTTTTATCCGGCCGGTCTTTCAATAATTATTATTCTCCTAGTGCCTGAATTTGCCTGTAAAGTTCTATTTGCTTATCGGACAAATTTTTAGGAATTATAATCTTTATTCTGGCGTTCAAATTGCCGCAGCCTCCGCCCTTCTTAGGAAGCCCGAGGTCTTTCAGCCGCAGCATTTGACCTGAAGAAGTTTTCGGAGGAATTTTTATATTAATATTACCGTGAAGAGTTTTTATCTCTTTTTTTGTGCCTAAAACCGCCTCCGAAGGGGTTATTTCAACATCTTTTGTCAAATCATAACCGTCAACACTGTATTCTCTGTCTGTAATATTAATAATCAGGTACAAATCACCATTATTACCGTATTCATCAGATTTACCTTCGCCTTTGACGCGAATTTTCTGCCCCTGCTTAACCTCAGGCGGAAGTTTTACCTTGATTGATTTTTGTTCATTTATAATACCGGTTCCGCCGCAGGCAGAACAATATCCGCCGCCGCTGCATTGCGTGCAGCGTTTCATTTCAGTATATCTTACATTTATGGGCTTTTTAGCGAAAATATCTTCTACCGTGACATTTAGATTTTTGGTTATATCAAGATCTTCTGTTTTTTGCGGCTTTCGGGCTGTCCTTGATTGCCTTGCCTGCTGTGCTCCGCCAAAATCAAAACCGCCTCCGAATCCGCTTCCGGTTCCGCGTCTTGAGGAGGCTCCGCCCATCATCATATCGCCGAATAAAGAACTGAAAAAGTCTGAAAATCCGCCAAGATCCTCGCCGTTAAAGCTGAAACTCTGATAATTTCCGCCCTGTCCGCCAAATCCGAACTGTTCAAACCCCGGAGGCGGAGTATAACTCTGACCGCCCTGCCAGTTTGCGCCAAGACTATCGTATCTCTGGCGTTTTGCCTTATCAGACAAAACTTCATAAGCTTCATTTATATCTTTAAATTTACTTTCTGCTTCTTTTGTTTTATTTACATCAGGGTGGTATTTTCGTGCAAGTTTTCTGTATGCCGACTTTATTTCGGAATCAGAAGCGTCGCGCTTTACACCTAATATCTCATAATAATCTTTATATTCCATGTTCAATTTACCTCTATTCTAATGATAATACAAAACTGAACAAATACCGGATTAATTAATTATTTTTTAATATTAACAATTGTAAAGCCAGCTTTTTTTAAAAAGCAATTTTTGAAAATAAAAAAACTTTATATAGAAGTAAAGAATCCGGGGGAAAATTTAAAGGAGATTTAAATATGGGTGATTACGGACAAATCGGGGTTAATGCAGGTGTTACAAGATTTGACACTAAAAATTACGGCAAAATCGGCGCTGAATACACTTACCGCGGAGATTTTGAACATGCAAACAACGGCTACAAATTATCTGCCAATGGAGATTTACTTATTGGCAAACATCTGGGAGGATCCGCAGGGGCTTATGCAGGACTGGAATTCGGAAAACTGAACTGCACGCAATACAATTTAGGCGTAATGGCAGATTACACAAGAACCGGTTATAAAGGTTCCTCTGCTATTGAATATTCTAAAGACGACGCAGGAAATATTCAATTACAATACAGTGAAGAGCTTCCACACTACCAGTCTTTGAAAACAGGTCTTGAATTAGGTTTTACAAGAAACCTCTGCTGCGATGAAGGCAGAAAACTCAGTATGTCACTTATGGGCGGCGCTGAATTATATTCCCAACCGGAAGCTTCTGATATTCAAGTTTCCGAAAACAATATAAGCTTTGTTAAACGCCCCGGAAAACTCAATAAAGTCGGAGCATTCATGGGGGCAAAAGCTGAATATTCCGAAGTTATAAACGACAAAGGACAAGAACTATATTTCGGTGGAAAAGCAATGATGGGTAACAAAGGTGCCCCTAAAGGCGAGCTTTGTATCGGTTTTAGATTTTAATTTTTCTCTTTTTTGCACAAAACACAATACAATTTGTACTTACAAATGCAAAAAACAAACAGACGGAAGAACAATCCACCGTCTGTTTTCTTTATTCTTTATGCTTTAACGTTCAAAATTAAAACATCAAACCTGTTTCTCTTGCAGCATCGGCAAGGGCAGCGATACGACCGTGATAGAGGAAACCTCCGCGGTCAAATACTACGCATTCAATGCCTTTAGCCTTAGCTTTTTTAGCGATAGCAGCACCGACAACTTTAGCAGCTTCAATGTTGCCGCCGTGTTTAAGCTGTTCTCTCATATCTTTGTCATTTGAAGATGCTGAAGCGATTGTTACATGGTTTTCGTCATCAATCAACTGGGCATAGATATGTTTTGTGCTTCTGTAGACTGCAAGTCTCGGAAATTCTGCAGTTCCTTCAACTTTAAGTCTGATTGTTTTGTGTCTTTTTTGAACTTTCGGTTTTCTTACTTCTTGTTTAATCATTTGTTTCTCCTTTCGCCCGAACCTTCTTGAAAAACCGTATCAAGGGTTCATTCTGGCTTAATTGTTATTATTTTTTACCTGCTTTACCGGCTTTACGTCTGATGTGTTCGCCTTCATATCTGATACCTTTGCCTTTGTAAACTTCAGGCGGACGTTTAGATCTGATGAAAGCTGCGATATCGCCGACTGTTTGTTTGTTAGAACCTTTTACACTGATTTTAGTGTTTGCTTCAACAGTAATTGTAATTCCTGCCGGAGGTTCAACGATAACAGGGTGAGAATAACCGAGTGCAAGGTTAAGGTTTTTGCCTTCCATATTTGCACGGTAGCCGACGCCCTGAATTTCAAGTTTCTTTTCAAAACCTTCTTTAACACCGTGAACAGCGTTAGCAACAAGGGTTCTTGACAAACCGTAAAGCGCATCGGTTTCTCTTGTTGTACCTACTTTTGAGAGGATAATGTGATTATCTTCTACTTTTACGGCGATTTCAGGACGGACTGTAACAGATTCAGTGCCTAAAGGTCCTTTTGCCGTAACTGTCTGGCCGTCAATGGTAATTTCAACACCTGACGGAATTTCAACCGGTTTTTTGCCTATACGTGACATAATTTTCTCCTTACGGGTATATCTACTACTTCCGGCAAAATCATAAAATATTTCGGCTTTTTGATTTTGCCTGCGGGCTTTTCTACCAATTGCACCCGCTTTTATACTCTAGCACGGAGAAAATCTTTTGTAAACAGCTTGTTAATATTCGTGAAGACTGGTGTTATAAACGACAACTGTAATTTAGCTCTTTTTTTGATATTGTTGCGCATTCTTCCGGAAAACTGCTTGTATTGAAAGCTCAATGTTGAAAATTAAATATTACCTGGTTATATCTTTTTACCTCACAAAAAATCCGCCTTTAATACAAGGCGGATTTTTATATGATTTTTGTCTATATATTCTGATTAGTAAACATAGCAGAGAACTTCGCCGCCAATGTTTTCTTTTCTTGCTTTTCTGTCTGTCAACAATCCTTTGCTTGTAGAAACAATTGCAATTCCCATTCCGCCAAGAACTTTTGGAAGGTTTTTAGCTTTGCAGTAGTTTCTTAAGCCCGGTTTTGAAATTCTTTCCAGTTTTGTGATAACCGGTTTTTTGTTCATATCGTATTTGAGTGTTATGCTCAAAATTTTGAATTTACCTACTTCTTTAACTTCGTAGTCCGTGATAAATCCTTCTTCTTTTAACAATTTTGCTAATTCAACTTTTAATTTTGATGAAGGTATTTCAACTTTTTCGTGAGATACCATGTTTGCGTTTCTGATTCTTGTCAGCATATCTGCTATAGGGTCTGTCATTGACATAATTTTTCTTCCTTTATACTTTTGCCAGATTTTCTCTGACGCTACTTACCAATTTTTGTCCGGTTCGGCTTTTGCCGCCTTGACGAGTTTTAGCAGTTTAGCAGAGTATTATATAAATACTCTTTTGCTTTTTAGAGTTCTCTTAACGAAAACTCTTACGCCGTTATCGTTATGTCCGCCCTGCCTGTCTTTGCCTGCGCAAGACCAACACCGGCGAAACCGGCGCAACTGTTACCAGCTTGCTTTTGTAACACCGGGAAGCAATCCCTGATGCGCCATTTTTCTTAAACAAATTCTGCAAAGACCGAAATCTCTGTGGTATCCGTGAGGTCTGCCGCAGATTGAGCATCTGTTGTGCAGTCTTACCTTCGGATATTTGCCCTGAGCTGCCAGTGCTTCGCGTCTTAGTTCTTTGTTTATCATCGCTTTCTTAGCCATGAATTTCTCCTTTATTTCTTGTTGGTTGTTTTTATCTTTTTTTATTTCTACAATCTGCCGGTTTTAAAATTCCGGTCAAATCGTCTTATTTTTTCATACCTTTGAAAGGCATTCCGAGCAAATGAAGAAGTTCTCTTGCTTCGTCATCTGTTTTAGCAGTTGTGATAATTGATATATTCATACCTTTAACCAGATCAACTTCTTCGTATGTGATTTCCGGGAAAAGAGCCTGTTCTTTCAAACCTAAAGTATAGTTTCCTCTGCCGTCGAATGATTTCGGGCTGATGCCGCGGAAGTCACGAATACGCGGAAGAACTACACAAATAAGTTTTTGAAGGAAATCGTACATTCTTTCGCCGCGCA
Organism: Candidatus Gastranaerophilales bacterium; assembly: GCA_944322665.1. GTDB lineage: Bacteria > Cyanobacteriota > Vampirovibrionia > Gastranaerophilales > Gastranaerophilaceae > Scatenecus. Next base: position 13,280 of record CALUPM010000038.1, read on the forward strand.
AAGTTGCCATTGCACCGACAGGCATTCCTTCTCTCAATTTATATGTTGCGATTGACTTTTTAGCCTTTGTTATAACCGCTTTTTGTCCGGCAATTTTTGTCAATTGTGCTTCAATTGATTCTGCAATTTTTGAGTTGTGAGATGCTTCTCCAACACCCATATTCAGCACGATTTTGTGAAGTTTCGGAATTTCATGCTCGTTTTTGTAGCCGAACTTCTCTTTCAATGCTGATTTTACTTCTTCATTGTATTTTGTTCTTAAGCTTTTTGTTACTGTCATTTTCGTATTTCCTTAATTCTTGGACGTTTTAGATTCTTAAAACCTTATTAAACGTCTAACTGTTCACCACATTTTTTACAAACACGTACTTTTTTACCGTCCACTACTTCGTGTTTGATCCTTGTCGGTTTTTCGCAAGCCGGACATACAATCATTACATTTGAAGCATCCATAGGTGCTTCAAGCTTGATTAATCCGCCCTGAATTCCTGCCATCGGCTGGGGTTTCTGAGCTTTTGTCACCATGTTTGCGCCTTCTACTGTCACTTTTGACTTTGAAGGATCAGCTTTTTTTACGTTGCCGATTTTTCCTTTGTCTTTGCCTGACAAAACGATTACTCTGTCACCGTTTTTTACATGCAAGCCTTTTTTATTTTTGTCTGTCATTTTATATTTTCTCCATTTTTCATACGTTACCGGCAATTGCTGCCGGGCGTAATACTTTGTTATTTTGGTTATCGACCTTATTATCCTTACCGGAATTATATAACTTCCGGAGCAAGAGAGACAATCTTCATATAGCCTTTGTCTCTGAGTTCACGTGCTACAGGCCCGAAAACACGTGTCCCACGGGGATTGCCGTCTTTGTTGATGATTACGGCTGCGTTTTCGTCAAATCTGATTACCGATCCGTCTTCGCGTTTGATGTCAGCTTTTGTTCTGACAACTACAGCTCTTACAACTTCGCCGGATTTTACGGTCTGGTTCGGAGCTGCTGATTTTACGGAAGCTACGATTTCGTCGCCTACTGCCGCAAATTTCTTGTTAGAACTGCCCATAACACGAATACATAACAGCTGTTTTGCACCTGTATTATCTGCTACTTCTAGTCTTGTTTCCTGTTGTATCATTTTTGTTTCCTTTTTCTTTTATAGTATTTTTTACTACTCAGGCCTCTCATTACTCAATGGTAATGCTGCCGTAATCAAAGCTATCTGACTTTTTCAACAATTTCTACAACTGACCAGCGTTTGTCTGCTGATTTCGGTTTGGATTCGATAATTCTTACCTTATCGCCTTCGCTGCAGATGTTGTTTTCATCGTGAGCTTTGTAGTGTTTGTTTGATTCTATAATCTTTTTGTATTTCGGATGCGGTTCATAGTCCTGTACTCTGACTACTACCGTTTTATCCATTTTGTTGCTTACTACGATTCCTTGTTTTTCTTTTTTAGGCATGTGCTACCTCTTTTTCTTTTATTACAGTTTTTGCTTGAGCTATAAGTTTTTTTGTCTTAGAAATCAACGCTGTGTTTTCTAATTTGTGAGTGGAAAGCTGTAATTTGTAGTTGAACAAATCTTTTTTCCAGTCATTTATTGCACTTTTCAGCTCATCTACTGTTTTTTCGCGCATTTCATCTAATTTCATTGTTTATTTCCTTTTTGGTTGTTATTTGTATTTTCAATATCACTCAGATTATTTTGCTTCTGACTGTGATTTTTCTACAAGTTTTACTTTAATCGGAAGCTTTTGTGCTGCAAGTTCCAGAGCGTGGACTGCAACGCTTCTGTCAAAGTAATCCAGTTCAAAAAGAATTCTGTTGGGTTTTACAACCGCTACCCAGTATTCTAAGTTTCCTTTTCCTGAACCCATACGGGTTTCAGCCGGTTTTGCCGTAATCGGTTTATCCGGAAATATTTTAATCCAAACATTACCGCCGCGTTTGATTTCACGGGTCATTGCACGACGGGCTGCTTCTATCTGACGGCTGGTTATCCAACCCGGTTCTACAGCTTGAAGTGCATAACCGCCGAATTCAAGTTGTGTACCTCTTGTTTCGGTACCTTTCATTCTGCCTTTCATCATTTTGCGGTATTTAGTTTTTTTAGGCTGTAACATTTATCTGCTCCTATTATTTTTATATACCTTATTCTCCGGCAGCTTCTGAAATCGCTGCTCTGTTACGTCTGGGGCGTCTCATTCCTTTTTCTGATCCGCCTTTTTCATTTTTTGATTTGATATTCTGGTCTGCTTTTTCACCCGGCATCAATACGCCTTTGAAAATCCATACCTTAACACCGATTTTACCCATAATTGTATCGGCTTCGGTAAATCCGTAGTCAACGTCTGCTCTTAAAGTCTGAAGAGGAATTCTTCCTTCTTTTGCCCATTCTGAACGAGCAATTTCAGCACCGCCAAGACGTCCTGATACCATAACTTTGATACCCTGAGCACCTGCTCTCATTGTACGCTGCATTGCCTGCTTCATTGCACGTCTGAATGCTACACGTTTTTCAAGCTGCTGGGCTATCTGTTCTGCCACAAGAAGTGCATCCACGTCGATTCTTGCAACTTCAACAACGTTTATTATTACCGGTTTGCCAATGTATTTTGAAACTTCCTGTTTAAGTTCTTCAATACCCTGACCGCCTCTTCCCACTACAATACCAGGTTTTGCGGTTACCACGGTAATTGTAATATTCTGGGCTTTTCTTGCTATTTTAACTTTTGATACACCTGCAGTGTAAAGTTTTTTCTTGATAAATTTTCTGATTTTGTCGTCTTCTTTGACGAAGTAGCGATAATCTTTAAACTTGGCATACCATGTGCTTGCCCAAGTTTGGATGATTCCTACTCTAAATCCGGTTGGATGTGTTTTCTGTCCCATATTTTATACCTTTTGCTTTTACTACTACTTTTTAACAATGTCACTTACTTTTAAAGTTAAGTGCGATGTACGTTTTAGTCTGCTGTACATACGGCCCTGAGCTCTTGTACGTGCTCTTTTGTAGGTTACGCTTTCATCTGCGAAAATTTCGGAAATTTTCAATGATTCAGCGCCTACACCGTATTTTTCCTGTGCATTTGCTACTGCAGCTTTCAAGTTCTTTTCAACTACTCTTGCTGCAAAATAAGGCATAAAACGTAACATATCCTGAGCTTCTTTGACAGATTTTCCGCGAACTTCGTTGATTACTCTGCGAAGTTTTCTTGCTGTCATTTTTATATCGGTTTGTTTTGCTTTAGCTTCCATTTTTACTTTCCTTTTGTTTTTATCTAACTCGTTTGTTTCAGCCGGTGATGGCTAATTTACGTGCTATTTCCTTTTTGCAGTTTTATCAGAGCCTGCATGTCCTCTAAACATTCTTGTAGGTGCAAATTCACCCAGTTTGTGTCCAATCATCTGCTCTGTTACATATACCGGAACATGAGTTTTGCCGTTGTGAACAGCTATTGTGTGACCTAACATATCTGGAACTATCATTGATGCTCTTGACCAAGTTTTTATCACTTTATGTTCCGAATTAGCATTCATTTTTTCAATTTTCTTTTGTAGAGCTTCTTCTACGTATGGACCTTTTTTTAATGAACGTGCCATTAATTTCTCCTTTATTGTTTTTATTTGTTTTATATTTATTTAAGGGTTTATGCTCGTTCGCTTTTTACAGAGCAGACTCCGGGTTCTGCGGAGTCCGGCTCCAGCTAACTTACATTATTTTTTTCTTCTTCTAACAATCAATTTATCAGAAGCTTTACCTTTCTTTCTGGTCTTCTGACCGAGAGCAGGTTTGCCCCACGGAGTTTTCGGATGTCCGCCCGGACCTGTTTTACCTTCACCGCCGCCGTGCGGGTGATCGCATGGGTTCATTGTTACACCGCGGACTGTAGGTCTGATTCCCATATAACGTTTTCTTCCGGCTTTGCCAAGAGAAATGTTTTTGAATTCAGAATTACCTAAAGTTCCGATTGTTGCCATGCATTCTTTTCTTACCATTCTCATTTCTGATGACGGTAATTTGATTGTTACGTAGTTGCCTTCTTTTGCCATTACCTGTGCGGCATTTCCGGCTGATCTTACCATTACTCCGCCGCGTCCGGGGTTAAGTTCAATGTTGTGAACTATCGTACCTAACGGAATTAATTCCAACGGGAGCGCGTTTCCGTTCTGCACCGGTGCTTCCGGCCCTGAAACGATTACGTCGCCTACATTTAAGCCTTCCGGTGTTAAAATATATCTTTTTTCACCGTCTGCATAATATACCAGCGAAATTCTTACGTTTCTGTTCGGATCGTATTCAATAGTTTTTACTGTTGCGGGAATACCGAACTTTTCGCGTTTGAAGTCGATTACACGGTAGGTTCTTTTTACACCGCCGCCTTTGTGACGGCAGGTAATTCTGCCTGTATTATTACGGCCTGCTGTTTTCTTTAATGATTTCAATAATGATTTTTCGGGAGTTGATGTTGTGACTTCCTGATAATCACTTTTTGTCATACCTCTTTGACCCGGAGATGTCGGATTGATTTTTCTGATTGCCATTTTATTTTCTCCTTTGGTTGGCTTTGTTTCTTACTTGGAGGGACTTGTGCCTGACGCCCCTTTGTTGTGCCGGCTTCTTTATTTTTTGAATATTTCTGCCGGTTTTTGTAAGGAATTTTCATTCCTTATATTGAATTTGCAAGTTCACCGCCGGCTT